>JBMNMK010000001.1:0-454279 GCA_050953285.1 Atopobiaceae bacterium
GGCAACTGCGAGGCAGAAGTGGACCAGATGGTGCTGGATTTTCCCTGCATGGCAGAGTATTCCGTGCTCTGGGATCCAACTGCCACAAACCCCATCACCAACGAAATCGGCCGCGAGCTCTTCTTAACCCACGGCCACATCTGGGGTGCTGGCATGCAAAACTCCATAGACAAACCCCCTGCGCTACAAAAAGGTGGCGTCTTGGTCTACGGTCACACGCACGTGAAGGTAAATGGCCCTGCAGACAAGCACCCCGACATCTTGTGCTTCAACCCCGGAAGCGTGGGCTTGCCCAAGGACGGCTCGCACAGCTGCGGCATCTATGAAGACGGTGTCTTTACCCACCACATCCTGGAGCTCTAACGCGCAACTCTAACGCGCGCAAACGCGCGCATATGCACGCCTATGTGCCTGCATTTTTAGGCGATAAACACATGCGGATGAGGCGCTATGCCCCATCCGCATGGCGTATTTCTACTCGACGACTGTACCTACTCGACGACAATTGGCACGAATCGGTACTCGTTGCAGTCCACGTACCCGCGGTTGGTCAGACGCAGGTCCGGGATACATGCCAGAGAGAGCAGTCCCATCGTCATGAACGGCGACGGCATGGTGCAGCCCATCTTCTTCCAGGCCTCTTCCACACCACGTACCTCCTCGGCCACTTCTTCTACGGCATCAGCGCTCATAAGACCCAAGACCGGCAGCTTCACCAGGCCCAAGACCTCGCCATCCACCACGGCAACCTCTCCGCCGCCGCACTCACATAGCACCTGCGCAGCACGCGCCATGTCCTCGTTATTATCGCCCACCACCAACAGGTTATGAGCATCATGCGCAACGGTCTGCGCCAAGGCACCATGGACGCCAAAGCCCTTGGCAAAGCCAGCTGCAAAGGTTCCCGTGCTGTGGTGGCGCTCAAAGACAAACGCCTTCAAGATGTCGTGCTCGGGATCGGCGCAGAGCTTGCCATCTTTGACCGCCACCTCAAGGTGCTCCTCTTTGATGATGGTCTGGCCAGGGAACGAGGTCATCACGCGCACGGTGGCCGACTTGTCCGTAATGGGCGTTCCGTCTGCATGCACCGCTGGAATATCAAAGTTTTCGGGCGCCAAAGGTGCCGTGACGTGCATGGAGTTAAACATGGACTCCGGCCAAGCGTAGCGCTCGACATCAAAGAGTGCCTTGCCATTTTCTGCCACAATCTCGCCATCTATGATGGTGCGCGTCACGCGGAAGTTCTTGAGGTCTTCCAAAAAGACCATATCTGCGCACTTGCCGGGCGTAAGGGAGCCCATCTCGTGGGCAACCTCAAAGCACTGTGCCACATTGATGGTGACCATCTGAATGGCAGAAATGGGATCTATGCCCAGCTCAACAGCCATCTTGAGGATGCGATCAAGATGTCCTTCAGAGACAATGGTCTTAGGGTGGTTGTCGTCTGAGATCAAGCACACCAGGCGCGTGTCGATGTTTTTACCCACGATAGCGCGGGAGAGATCCTTGAGGTTATGCCAGGCAGAGCCCTCGCGCATAAGCGCGTACTGGCCCATGCGAATCTTAGCCGTCACATCTTCTGGCCGGGTTGACTCATGGCAGCAGGTCACACCGGAAGCAATGTAGGCATCAAGCAAGCGGTCGGTGTCGGGCACGGTGAAGTGGCCTGTCACCACCTTGCCTGCCTTGAGCGTTTCATCTATTTCTGCCAGCGGGTTTTTCTCGCACGCAAGAACGCCGGGGTCGTTCATCATCTCACCGAGGCCAACAACCTCGTCCCAGCCCATGGTCTCGCGGATGTCATCGGCATCAATTTTTGAACCGGTATCCTCAAAGCCGGGCACCGCTGGCACGCAGGAACCAGGCGTGATCATGCACTTGAGCGGCACGCGATGAGAATCCTTGATGAGCTCTTTGAGCGCGGTGAGGCCCAACACGTTCATGGCCTCATGCGGATCCCAGTAGATGCCCGTCGTGCCGTGGGGCACTACGCCTCGCGCGTACTCTGAGGGGCCTACCATGGAAGACTCCACGTGAATGTGGCCGTCCATAAAACCAGGCGCCACATAGGCGCCCTGGGCGTCGATCACCTTTGTTGTATCGCTTATGCAGTGGTCTGCCGTGTGTTCGCCTATGCCCAGATATGCCACTCTACCTTTGGCTATGGCAATATCGGTGTCCTCTAGAATCTCTGCTGTCGTGGTGCTTACCAGCCGCGCGTGCTTGATCACAAGATCTGCGGGCGCAGAGCCCTGCGCAACAGCAATCAGATCCTTGTTGCACTCCCAGAGCGGATATTTGCAGAAATGGTTAATCATCTGACTCCCCTCTCATCTTGGCTTTCACGTACCGACGTTACCGCCTAAATATATACGCTATTTCCTTGTGCGTGCGGAGTCATCTTGGTGGCACCTCTGTTTGAAGAAAGAAATTCTGCGCGCCTCCTCTGCTCTGCTGGCAAACATGCGCGCGCAACGCATGCCGCCAGCAAGCAAAATGGAGCATTCTTGCCAGGAGCTACTCAGTAGGAAGCCGTCCCGTCAGTGCCGCTGACGCAGAACGTGAACCAGGTAGCTAATAAGTGCCACCAGCAAAATGATGCCGCCCAAAGCAAGCAGAAACGAACCAAGTCCTACAAGATAGAAGCTTTCGTGCACCATCCCGTCGGCATCAACATATGACACCGAATGCGCATAGATAAAGAGCATCAAACCGCCCAGACCACAGGCGATAAGAGCCACGATGCAGGCGCTCAAATTAAGCTTTGCGCGCCGCGTTTCTAATCCATCCTGAATGAGCTTTTCTGCGACAGGGGTTGTGTGTTCTGCTGATGCGTGTGTGCTCATGTGTTCCTCCTTGGGACTGCGCCCCAAAATCAACTCGTCGAGCGACACATTGAAAAGCGTTGCCATGCCAATGATGATCTGAATATCAGGCAGGTTCTTTCCCGTCTCCCACTTCGAGACCGCCTGACGTGTCACGCCAATCTTTTGGGCAAACTGCTCTTGAGTCAGCCCTTCTCGACCGCGTATCTCTCGTATGACATCCGCAAATTCCAAAGCGTCCTCCTTGCACACACAAGCCTGATGCCAGCTCTTGCCAGACGCAAGAAAGCATACCTTGCGCAAGCGCCGTCTGAGCAAAAAACGCCACGCAAGCGTTCCTTGCGTGGCATCTACCTGCATATACAGCAAATCTAGGACATGGCCGAGCACATCTTGCACCAGCCCCGTCTGGCCAAACACCTAGCCGCCAGGCGCTGGCTTACCCCCGGCGCCCCCAGCGACCTACTTCCCCGCAACGGCCTCTCTGCCCAGACGAAATGCCTTGAGGTTTGCCTCTACCGTCTTGGGCGGCACGCGACGAGAAATGGCGTCTTCCCACGACTCAACAGAGAATGGCAGCGCCGTGGACAGCGCACCCACCAAGACCACGTTTGCAGACTTTGGACTGCCGACGCTTCTGGCAATCTCTCCCGCCTCAATGCGAACAGCGCCAATGTCTTTCAGCTTCTTGGGAATGCGCTCAGGCATATGCGCATACCCAATGTTCACCGGCACCGGAGATATGGTCTCATCGTTCACAAACAGAGCGCCATCTTTTTTGAGAAAGTGCTGGTTTCTCAAGGCCTCAATGGCCTCAAACGCAACCAGAACATCCGCACATCCAGGATCACACACCATGGAATCTACCTTGGCACCCATACGGATGATGGTAGAGACAGATCCGCCGCGCTGGGACATGCCATGGATCTCTGACACCTTAACATCAAGCCCCGCCTCAGAGGCGCACATGGCCAGGATGTTTCCCGCAAGGATGGTTCCTTGGCCGCCGACACCCACCAACAGCACGGTCTTGACACCCTCAAGCTCAACGCGTTCATGAATCTTTACCTCAGAGGACTCCTGAGAAGCAGTTGCGTGTGGCATAGCTATCTCCTACTCAAACTCGATGCAGCCAAACGGGCAGACCTGGACACATTGCCCGCAGCCAATGCACTGTGTGGGGTCAATAACGGCATAGCCCGTCTCGTCTTTGGCCAAAGCAGGGCATCCCGTCTGCACACAGGTACCGCAGCGGCGGCAATCCCTAATCACCGGTGCCGCACGATGTGAACGATCAAGCAGCCTACACGGGCTCTTAAAGATGATGACCGACAAGAGGTCAGTGTGCGAAGTGGCTTCCTTGAGCGCCGCGCGCACCTCCTTGAGGTTCTGCGCATTTGCCTCGATAACCTCGTCCACGCCCATGGCGCGCACCAAGGCGACAAGATCAAGCTCCTTGCCGCGTGGCCTGCCAGCGAGCGTGGGTTTATTGCCCGCCTCACACAGTGCAGAAATGTTTTTACCCTGCTCAGATAGGGTAACACCATTGATAGGATTGCCCTGTGCGCCGGTCATGGCCGTCGTGCGGTTGTCTAAAATGCAAAGCGTCCCCGCACCGCCGTTGTAGACGGTGCCCAAAAGGCTCGTGATGCCGGAGTGCGCAAAGGTGGAATCTCCTATCACACCCACCACGGGACGGCCGGTCTTATCGCCCACGTGCGCCAGCTCCATGCCGTGGGACATGGAGAGGCTTGCGCCCATGTCAATCACCGTGTCCACGGACTTGAAGGGGGCAACAGCGCCCAAGGTATAGCAGCCAATGTCGCCCGTCACAATGGCCTTCATGCGGCGGAGCTCGCAGAAGACCAGGCGGTGTGGGCAGCCCACGCAAAATGAAGGCGGACGGGAGGGCAGGCCTTCCATCTTAGGCAGGTGATCGGGCAGAGCGGCGCCAAAGCTCACGCGGATATCCTGCGGCGTGATCTCGCCGCTGCGCGGCAAGGACACAGGCGGCTTGTCCAGCTTGATACCCAGCGCGGCCACGTGATCTCTAAAGTACGTGCAAGTCTCTTCTATCACGTAGAGCTTGTCCACCGCGGCGGCAAAATCTGCGAGCGCGCGGGCAGGAAGTGGCCAGCTCAAGCCAATCTTGAAGGTAGATGCGTCTGGAAGGGCTTCTCGCACATGGTTGTAGAGCGCACCGGCAACGATCACGCCAATGGAGGTGTCACGCAGCTCTGCGCGGTTGAGATCACAGGTCTCTGCAAAGGCCTCCAATGCGTCTTGGCGCTGGTTGGTGGCCTCTGTTCTGCCCACGGCATAGGCAGGCATCATCACGTACTTGGCAGGATCGCTCACGTAGGTGCGCCCGGGCGCCTCCATGAGCACACCGTCTGTTTCCACCATGGTGCGCGTGTGGGCAATGCGCATGGTTTCATGCAGCATAACGGGGGTGTCGAAACGCTCGGAAAGCTCAAAGGCAGCCTTGGTGAAGGCGAAGGCCTCTTGAGAATCGCTAGGATCAAGGCAGGGGATGCGCGCAAAGGCCGCGTAATTTCTGGAGTCCTGCTCGTTTTGCGAGGAATACATGCTGGGGTCATCTGCCACCAGCAGCACCAGCCCCGCATTGGTGCCGGTATTAGCAACCGACATAAACGGGTCTGCCGCCACATTAAGGCCTACGTGCTTCATGGTCACCAAGCTGCGCGCGCCGCCCAAAGCAGCGCCTATAGCCACCTCTAGTGCCACTTTCTCATTGGGCGACCATTCGCAGTACACGTCTTCATGGTGCACCAAATTCTCCAGCGTTTCTGTGGAAGGCGTGCCGGGATACCCCACGCCCACCTTAACGCCGGCCGACCATGCCCCCTCTGCAATGGCCTCATTGCCACTTAATAGCTGCTTGTTCACGGCAATCTCCTCCCCCGCGTGCTTCCTTGCGCACAGCTTGCCTTATTTGTGCGTGCTCATGTGATCTTGGGCCACACCCGATTCCAACGCGACCAAATTCTCTGCTCCATACATCTTTCTAAGCAGCGGTTTCTCTATTTTACCGGTGGCATTTCTGGGTACGGATGCAAAGATGATCTTGCGCGGACGCTTATAGCGCGGCAACTTGAGGCAAAACGTGCTGATATCCGCCTCTGTTGTGTCCTCATGCCCTGGCTTGAGCTCGATGATTGCCGCAGGTATCTCACCTAGGCGCGCATCTGGCAGCCCAATGACTGCCACGTCTTGCACCGCCTCATACTGGGCGAGAAAATCCTCTATCTGCACGGGGTATAGGTTCTCTCCGCCCATAACGATGACGTCCTTCTTGCGGTCAACTAACCAGATAAAGCCATCCTTGTCCACCTTGGCCATATCTCCCGTACGCAGCCACCCATCCACCAGGGTTTTTGCTGTCTCTTCTGCATCGCCAAAGTAGCACTCCATGAGGCCAGGACCGGTGACACAGAGCTCTCCCACCTGGCCAGCTGCAACCTCTATGCCGTCTTCTCCCACAATCTTGGCCTGCCATCTGTAGCCTGGCTTGCCAATAGCTCCCACGTGATCCGTGTTGCCTACACCTAAGTGGACACAGCCCGGGCCGGTGGATTCTGACAGACCATAGTTGGTGTCATAGTCCTGGTTGGGAAAGTATGAGAGCCAACGCTGAATGAGGCTTTTAGGTACTGGCTGAGCACCGATGTGCATGAGACGCCATTGGTCCAGATGATAGTTTGAGAGCACAAGTTCTCCTCGCTCAAGAGCTGTAAGGATGTCTTGCACCCACGGAACCAAGAGCCACACAATGGTGCAGCGCTCACGACTCACCGTCTCAAATATGAATTGCGGTGAAACACCACGCAGGAGCACAGCTTTAGAACCGGAGATGAGCGAGCCCATCCAGTGGAATTTTGCGCCCGTGTGATAGAGCGGCGGGATGCAGAGAAAGACGTCGTCTTTGGTCTGACCATGGTGAACCTGTTCCATCTCTGCCGCCTGGGTAAGGCTTTGGTGGCGATGAAGGATTGCCTTGGGGAAGCCCGTTGTGCCCGAAGAGTAGTAGATAGCCGCCTCATCATCGTTGGTGATCGGGATGTTGGGGTCTTGGCTTGAGCAGAGATTGGCAAGCTCTTGGTACGGCTCTGCCCAGGTTGGGCAGTCGTCGCCCACGTAGAACAGCAGGCGGCCCGGCTGGATCTCCATCACAATGTCTTCCAGGCGGCCGATGAACTCCGGTCCAAAGACCAGCACGTTGACCTCGGCCTTGTCCAGACAGTATTCAATTTCTGGGGCGGAATATCTAAAGTTGAGCGGCACCACGGTGGCGCCCGTCTTGAGCACGCCGAAGTAGATAGGCAACCATTCGATGCAGTTATAGAGCAGAAGCGCCACCTTATCTCCCTTGTGGATACCACGAGAGAGCAGCAGGTTTGCAAAGCGGTTGGCCTTCTCGTCAAAAACTGCCCAGGTGATTTCACGCCGGTAGGGTTCGTCATCGGTGGTTTCTACCAGGTCGTAGTCTCGCCAGGTAATGTGGCGGTTTTCTTGTCTCTGGGGATTAACCTCCACCAGGGCTGTATCGTTGGGATATAACCGAGCGTTGCGGCGCAAAAAGTCAATCACCGTGAGCTTGGTGTCTATACTCGTGCTCAAAACGTTCCTCCCCTAAACTGAACAAAGCTGCGCCCAAATATGCGGCATAAGCCAGTGACGCAGCTCCTCAAGGATACGCCAAGATGTGGCGCAAGGAGTTTGATTAAATATGTAAGTAACGCAACGCGTGCTCGGCAACGCAGAGAGTGCTGGCGCGACAGGTGGCGCGGTAGGCGCTAGAACTTGGAGTCTTTTTGAGCGCTGCGTGCCAGCTTTTCTATCTCCGCTGGAATATCTACCACATCATACGGCGTCATCTGGTACACCCAGTTGAGCCAGTTGCGATACAACAGGTTGGCATGAGCGCGCCAGGTAAACTGCGGCTGCTGCTCAGGGTCATTGTTGGGGAAATAGTTTTCTGGCACCGTGATGTCCATGCCTTTGTGGAAGTCACGCCAGAACTCGTCTGCCAAGGTATCTCGACCATACTCAAAGTGGCCGGTCACATAGATCTCATGGAAGTCTTGCGTGGCGATAATGGCAGGACCGCTGGTAAAGCCCTCAGATAAGACATGCAGCTCCGGATGCTCTGCCAGCTCCACGCTCTCGATCGCGGCATGTCGAGAATGTGGCATGTTATGTATCTCATCAAAGCCGTTAGTAAGGAAGTTGTATTCATCACACAGACGCTGAGGAAAGACACCGAAGATCTTCTTGGGAAGCACCTTCTTGTGAATACCATAATGATGATAGAGTCCAGCCATAGCACCCCAGCACAGATGCATGGTGGAAAACACGTGCTCTTGCGACCAGTCCATGATGGTGCAGAGCTCATTCCAGTAATCGACATCCTCAAACCTCATCCGCTCAACGGGCGCACCTGTGATGATGAGGCCGTCATAGTTGTGATCCGAGAAGCTCTCGAAGGTCTCATAGAACTTGACTAGGTGGTCTTGCGACACATGCGAGCTCTGGTGGGAGCGCACGCGCATGAAATCACAATTCACCTGTAGAGGCGACTTAGAAATCAGGCGAAGTATCTGTGTCTCCGTCTCCACCTTGGTGGGCATGAGATTCAGAATCACCACGTTGAGCGGGCGAATCTGCTGCATGGAGGCCACTTCTTCCTCCAAGGCAAAAATGCGCTCCTGATGTAGTATCCGCTTTGCGGGAATCCCGTCTGGAATGTTGATAGGCATGTCTTACCCCCTGTCAGAACACCCAGTATAGCGTATGCAACGAACAACCCACCGGCGGCAGGACATCAATTGCGCAGGATTGCGGCTGCGGCGCGGCGTCACCCGTCACGTGGACAATCCGAGCAATATGCGCGCACACGTGCGCTTTTTGAGATACTAGTGCCATGGATACTTCAAAGTTTGCCGAGCTCGGGCTGAACGAGCACATACTTACCGGGGTAACTGAGCTGGGCTTTAGCAACCCCACACCCATACAGCAACAGGCCATTCCATATGCACTGGAAGGCAGAGACGTGGTGGCATCTGCGCAGACCGGCACGGGCAAGACCTGCGCTTTTGTACTGCCCGTCCTCCAGCGCATAGCACCGCTGGCCGAGCGCGCCCGCGCGCAGGAAGCCGCGAGCGCAAACGGGCCCGCGCCCGCGGACGCAAACACGCAAAAGCGCCACAACCACACACGCCCGCGGCGCCCGCACCTCACGCAGGGGCCGTTTGCCCTCATCATCACGCCAACGCGCGAGCTGGCCGAACAGACCGACCGCCTGCTTGCCACCGTTTGCAAGCCCATAGGTCTCACGCCGCAGGTCGTGATGGGCGGCACTAAGTATGAGAAGCAACAACGCGCGCTCGCACGCGGCTGCGACGTCTTGGTGGCAACCCCCGGCCGCCTCATTGACCTGATGGAGCACCATGCCGTGAGACTCTCGCAGGTGAAGTGCCTCGTGCTCGACGAGGCCGACCGCATGTTGGACATGGGGTTTTGGCCAAGCGTCAAGCGCATCCTCTCGCAGGTGCCCAAATCTCGCCAGACGCTGCTCTTCTCGGCCACGATCCCCGCGTCATTGCAAGGCACCATCGACGCCATGCTCAACAACCCCGTCTATGTGGAGATCTCCCAGGTGGGCGAGACGGCCGACACCGTGGAGGAGCACCTGGCGCCGGTGTCTCAGGGTCAAAAGCTGCATCTGTTGAAGGCGCTTCTCGCCCAGATGAAGCCGGAGCGCGCGCTGATATTCTGCGGCACCAAGCGTCGCGTGGATGAGGTCTACGGCGCGCTTAAGAGCGATGGTTTCAAAATTGAAGTGATGCACGCGGACCGCTCACAGCGTGAGCGAGAGCGCGCGCTGGAAAACTTTAGGAGCGGTCGCAGCGGGCTGCTGGTGGCAACCGATGTCATGAGCCGCGGCATCGACGTGTCGGGTATTGACGCCGTGATCAATTTTGATGTGCCCAAGGACCCGGAAGATTACGTACATAGAATTGGTCGCACAGGGCGAGCAGGTCATGCTGGCCAAGCGTTTACGTTTGTTGCGCCGGACGAGATCACCGCCTTGCGTGAGGTTGAATATTTTATCAAGCAACTCATCCCCACCTGGGATCTGGAGGGCTTTGAGTACGACACGCGCATTGTACCCAACCCCAATCGACCCACCAAGCGCTCGGCGCGCATGATGTTTTCTGGCACGCGGACGCGCGGTCGCGGCATGGGCGCCGGCCGCTACGGCAGGCACACGTAGCGCATTTAGGCAGGTAGTCGCACGCAGAGCAGAGAGGCGCAGATGAAGCAGCAAAGACCGTACCCGTATGTCACCATCAGCAAGAAAGCAGCCCGCTCCCTCAAAGCAGGCCACCCGTGGGTCTTTGAGGGAGAGGTCCTTGCCACCGCGCCTGCACCCACCGATGGCCAAGCGGCCGCAAACGGCGACATCGTGGACGTCTTTGAGCAAAACGGCACGTGGCAGGGTGCAGGCCTTTTGAGCCAGGAGAGCAAAATCCGCGTGCGCATCATAAGCAGAAACGCAAACGATAGGTTTGACGAGGCCTTTTGGCGCCGGCGCATCACGTGGGCATGGGAGCTCAGAAAGACCACCATGGGCGCGCGCGGCCTGAGCGGCCAGGAGCCCGACACCAACTGCTGCCGCGTGATCTTCTCGGAGGCAGACGCCTTGCCCGGGCTCATTGTGGACCGCTACGAAGACGTGCTGGTAGCGCAGGTGGGAACCGTTGGCATGGAGCGTCGCAAGGACATGCTCTTCTCGCTCATGTTGGACGTGCTGACAAACGACGGCCAAACCATCCGCGCCATCTACGAGAGAAGCGATGCCCCGGCTCGCCTGCACGAGGGCCTTGAGCTGCACAAAGGCTGGTGGCACGCGGCGCCGGTCGGCGCGGCGGCGGGCGCGGCGGCGGGCGCGGCGGACAAGAAGGATGTGCACTCTTCCATCGTACGCGTGCAAGAAAATGGCATCCTCTTTGACATCGACGTTGAGAACTCGCAAAAGACGGGCTTCTTCCTGGATCAAAAGTACAACCGTCGCGCCGTGCGTGAACTGGCGCGGGGCAAGCGCGTGCTCGATTGCTTTTCTCACGTGGGGCCATTTGGCCTGAACGCTGCCAAGGGTGGCGCGGCTTTTGTGCGCTGCGTGGACATCAGCCAGACCGCCTGCGACCTAGCGCGGCAAAACGCGCGCCTCAACGGCCTTGATCTCAACGAGGACGGATCACTTCGCATGGGGTTTACTTGCGCAAATGTTCTGGAGTACCTGCCGGCCTTGCGGGGCGATAAGACCTTGTGCAAGCAAGAGGGTGGACCGTTTGACCTGATAGTCCTAGACCCGCCCGCGTTTACCAAGAGCAGGTCTACCGTGGATCACGCGCTCAAGGGGTATCGGGAGATCAACCAGGCCGCGCTCCAACTCCTTCCGCGCGGCGGCTATCTTGCCACCTGCAGTTGCAGCCACTTCATGACCACCGAGTTGCTCTCGCGCGCCATTGCGGAGGCCGCACACAACGCAAACGTGCAGCTCAAACAGATCGAGCAGCGCCAGCAGGCGCCAGACCACCCTATCGTGTGGAACATCCCCGAAACGCACTACCTGGACTTCTTCACGTTCCAGGTGGTCTAAGGCGCGCCACGCCCGCACGCAAGCACATCAAGAAAGGGAGGACAACCCATAAGTTGACCTCCCTTATCTCGTGCCATTTCTGGCTGGCACCCATCAAACAGGCGCTAAGCGCGTGCCTTGCGCCGGCATTTCTCGCCCACTGCCACCGCAAGGACACCTATCGTGGCCATGATGCCCCGCGTCGTGTTAGACATGCTGGTTAAAACACTTTTTCATTCTTTAATGTTTTCTGCGGCGTTCCTTAAAGAAAGACTTCAAAAGGTATGCGGATTCTCCTGCAAGCACACCGCCCACACGCTCAAATTCATGGTTAAGTCGCTCATCGTGACTCACGTCATATAGGCTGCCAACAGCACCACCTTTGGGATCTGCTGCACCAAAAACGCACCGGTCAATGCGCGCATTAACCATAAGCCCCGCACACATAAGACACGGCTCCACCGTCACATACACCGTACACCCCCACAGACGCCAGCGCTCTAGCACCACGCTCGCCTCACGCATGGCCAAAAACTCCGCATGCGCCGAAGGATCCGCATTGCACTCCCTCATGTTGTGTGCGCGCGCAATAATGGCATCATCAAACACGACAACTGCGCCAATGGGCACCTCGCCTATTGCCGCGGCCTTGCGCGCTTCTGCTAAGGCAGCGCGCATATAGCGTTCATCTTGCGGGGATATGATGGTTGCTTCCACACGTACTCCAATTTGGTCTGGTCAAAGGTATGTCTTTGCGCTAGGATACTATCGTTCTTCTTTGGAGGGATGGCAGAGCGGTTGAATGCAACGGTCTTGAAAACCGTCAGGTGGCCTCGCCGCCTCGAGAGTTCGAATCTCTCTCCCTCCGCCAGAGCTTTTTTGCGCCGCCTTGAGCGGCGTTTTTTGTATAGGAATTCGCAACGCATGCAAGAGAGGTATGTTATGGCACTCATTATTGTTTTGATAGTTATTGCTGTTGTAGCCATTATGTATGCTGTCATCTACAACGGCATTGTGTCCAAAAACAACAAGTGTGACAACGCATTTCAGACTATTGACGCTCAGCTACAGCGCCGCTGCGATCTCATTCCAAACTTGGTCGAGACGGTTAAAGGCTACACAGATCATGAGTCAGACACCCTCAAAGCGCTGACAGCGTCACGCGCAACCATGGCATCTGGCGGCACGCCACAGGAGCGTATAGAGGCATCTGACCAGCTCACGGGCGCTCTTTCTCACCTCTTTGCCGTTGCGGAGAACTATCCAGACCTCAAGGCCAGCGCCAACTTTCAGCAGCTTCAGTCCGATTTGTCTGATACTGAAAACAAGCTCAGCTATGCACGTATGAGCTTTAACGACTGCGTGCTGGAATACAACAACGCCATACAAACATTCCCGGGAAACCTTGTTGCTGGCTCTAAGTTCCAGCCGCGCCAGGGCTTTTCGGTGACATCAGATGCCGTGCGTGAGGCACCAAAAGTCAAGTTTTAGCTGATAGGGCATGTAGTGATGGCATGTGCGCAAAGGCCGTTTTGCGCACATGCGCGTGCTGAATGCACATACATCGCAGCATGAGAGCACCTGGCGTATAGTATTATGCCGCAAAAAATTGTTACGAAAAGCTGGCCTCTTTCCTAAGACAGGGGGGCCAGCTTTTCATATAACGTGCTGCAAACGCCTTGCGGGGTCATGTAAAGGCACCAAAACGCGCTACAGCCCAGTGGCGCTTAACCCGAGTGATGCAGCTCGTTCGCAACGTCGATGTTAACGTAGGGATCTCCGTCGCGGTCATCTGGGCGTGCCTTGCGCGGACGACGCTTTCTTATTGCATGCACCACAGCCACCGCCACCAGAGTACCGGTGATACCATCAATCACGGAGATGCCCACCGACACCACCGAAGCGCGGCTTACCTTGAGTGGCCGCACGAGCTTCTCGCCTCCGTTGGCCTGCGCCAGTGCGTTATATGTGAGGTTGGTTGAGCGCGCATTGAGCCAGATGTACATAATATCCTTGGCAGCACGCCTCAAGTTCTGGTGAAACTCTGGCGTTGACGTAGAGCCCGTAAAGGCTCCATTTCTAAAGACGCCATCCATGTAGAGATCTCCGCCAGCCATGAGCATCTGCGTGGCGTTCATGTACTGGTGGTGATCACAGTAGTCGGTGATAACGCTGCCCTGAAAACCCCACTCATTGCGCAGCACCTGCGTAAGCAGCGCAGATGAGCCACCTGCCCAGGTTGCGCCCACGCGGTTGTACGATGACATGATGCCCGTTGCGCCATAGTCCTCAACGGCAATCTGGAAGGGGCGCAGGTAGAGCTCGCGCAGGCTCTGCTCGGTCAGCCAGGTATAGAGAGAGTCCCGATAAGAGTCCTGCTCATTGAGTGCCAGGTGCTTGATGTAGCAGAATGTTCCCGCCTCACGCGAACCCAGCGTGATCTGTCCGCCAAAAATGCCCGAGAGCAGCGGATCTTCCGAGAAGTACTCATAGTTGCGACCGCCCACCGGCGTGCGATGCAAGTTGATGGACGGCGCATACCAACCGTCGATACCAATGTTGGCGCACTCCATGCCCACCTGCCGGCCATACTCACGTGCAAGCTCCACATTCCACGTCTGCGCCAAGACCGTAGGGTTGGGATAGCCCACACCGGTGACAAACTGGTGGAAAGAGCCCGCCTGTGCAGGGCCATCCAGATCCTTTGTGCGGGCTTTACCCACCTGAGTAATAGCGCCTGAATTTGAATACCCATGCAGTACAATGCGCTCCATATCCTGCGTGGAGAGAGCGTCTAAAAGTGTGTCCCATCGTTCATCGTTGTAATTGGCGCCCAAATCCTTGCCGAGATCGGTTAGTTCGCCCGTCTTGAGATCAGAAACCAACAGGCTCTGCGCATTGCTTATGACACCGGGCGCATCGTCGAGCACCTCATCTCCTGAAGCCTCAGGCGCATGATAGAGGTTGTGTGCAATGAGCTCATCGGTCATCCAGCGGTTTTTTGCCGCCTGAGGGAACGTCGCAGCAAAATCCGAGCGGGAAAGATAGGTAATCTCCCCCTCGCTGGTAGACCCGTCTACTGAAAAACCATCGGTGGCAGAGCTGCCCGTAAAACGGTTCTGAACCTCTTGGCCGGTAACAGCATCCGTACCACACAAGATGGGATCAGAAAGCACATAGGTAATCTCCGCAAAATCACAGGTAGCACGCGAATGCACATCTCGCCTGAGCGAAAGCGTATACGCGCCCGCCTCCAATTCATAGCCACTGAAGCCGTTGTTATTTGCGTCATAGCAGTCATAGGATGCCATGCTATCCGCCGAGAAGCTCAGCTCAACATCTTGGCTTTCTCCAGGACCCAGCTCCTTGGTTTTTGCAAACGCAGCCAACACACAAGATGGCTTCTCTATGCCACCTTTGGTATACGGCGGTGTGTAGTAGAGCTCAACAACATCTTTACCAGCCTTACTGCCAGTATTGGTAACGCGGACAACATAAGTGAACGTGGTATTTCTATCAAAGCCAAAATCGGTGGAGGGACTGTTGGAGATAACCTGCCAATCAAAGCTGGTATAGGAGAGGCCATAGCCAAAAGGATATTGCACAACTCCTTCGTACCCCTTGCCAAACGCGTTGTCCACGCTGTCCCAATAACCCTCTTCATCAGCGGTTTCATACCAGCGATATCCCACATAGATACCCTCACGGTAATCCACAAATCGCGCGGTCTTATACGGGTCAGACGGTGAAACATTCACGTTAAGCGTACCGTCTGCCGGGTACACGCCAAAGGAATTTGTATAGGCACCCTCGCCTTCTAGCCCCGCATTTGCCCAGCTCGGCGCCGTTGAAAAATCATAGGTAAACGTATCAGTCGTGCGACCAGACGGGTTGGTCTCCCCCCTCATCACGCGCACCACCTCTTGCGCGCCATACTGTCCGGTCGTGCCGCACAGAAGCGCCGCATCCACGCCGGGCGTTGTCTCAAGCTGCCCCAATTCCATGGTGTTTGTAGAGTTCACAACCACAATTACATGGTCAAAATTGGCACCAACATAGCTCAGTAGATGCTCTTCTTCCAAAGAGAGTTCCAGGTAGTTTCGAGACACATACGTCTTCACGTCCCCCGACTTATCTGTCACCCTATACTGCCTATTCGGACAGTCGATGCTCTCACCTGCCACACGACCAAGCACAACGATTGCAGTACCCGAATAGTCCTTTGCGCGGGCGAGAAGATCATCTGAATAGAAGTTCTTATCGTAAATATCAGGCTCATACAGGCGGCAGAACTCGTAATCGTGTGATAGCAGGGAGCCTTCGCTCACATAGGGACGGGTAGACTTGAAGTCCCTATACATGCTGGTGAGCTCTTCATTGTAGGAGATACCGTTATCCACCAGTGCGTCTAAGAGACCATCTACCTCACCGGTCACGCCGCCCGACCCCGAGCCAGAACCAATCCACTGGGTCGAAGACCAGCCAAATACGTTGACTTTGTTCTCTGCGCTTGAAAGAGGCAAGGTGTTGTCCTCATTTTTGAGAAGGACAATACCCTCCCCTTCAATGTCTTGCGCCAGCTGAGTACCACGCGCACTACGGGCTTTGACCTCTTGTTCTGTCACTTCAATCTTGTCATTGGAAAGAAATGACTCCAAAGACTCGCCAAAGAGAACGGCAGCTACATTTGCAGCAATAACCACACCAGCAGCCACGACGCACGCACCAACACGCACCCCTTTAAGCACTCGACTTTTTGTCTTTGCCTGCATCCTGGCTCCTTGCCGCATGTTGTGTTGCATAAACTATTTGCTTGACTTCTTATATTCATCCATGAATGAACCAAACATGCCACGGGTTTTCCCCAGCTGCTTGCCAAATTCTCGAGCTATCTTGGCAGCATTCTGCTTCTTGGGCGCCTTCTTTGCAGCGGTCTTGCCCGCGGCGGTTTTACCAGCCGCCGCATCTTTCTTGCCGGAAGTTGTACCGTCAGCGACAGCACCGTCACTGATGTCATCTTCCAGCTCGCTCACCGGCACAAAGGTCCTAGGCTCTGGCGCCTTTCCGTCAAGTACCCCCAAAACATCCGGGTCTGCATCACTCACCTGTGCTGTCACCTCAACAGGCGAAGCCGCCGGTGGCTCCTCATCATCGGCAGTAGCCTCTGCCACGGCACGCTGCGCTTTTCCAATGAGTCTACCCAGCTCAAACGCGCCCTTCTCGACCGCTGTACCCGCAGCAGCACCGATCTTCTCGCCCACTTCTTTACCGGCAATCTTTGCGCGAGCATAGCCTTCGCCCGCCTTTGCAGCAAGACCCCCATCCAGCGCCAAATGCGCCGCCGCAGGCGCCACCATCATGTAGCCGTCTTTGTAGCCCACCAGCATATCCGTAGGTATCTCTATGTTTCCCACAAGGGACTCGGAAATGTTCCCATCACCAACAAAGAAGAGTGAGACAGCACCTGTCTTGGCGTTAAACGCCGCATCACCCACCCAGCCAAGATCTCTGCCATCGGTGGTTTTGGCGTCCATGCCTTCCCAGATGAGGCACTTATCCCACGCTAAGCCAAGCCGTGTCCGAGCACGATCATCCGTACCGTCTGGGCGAGAGATCACCAGGCCCAAATCTCCCACCACAAATGCATCCAGGGCGAGAAAGACGTCCGCTCGCTTGACCATGCCGACTACATCCGGGCGACGCACCATAAAGCCCACCACGCGTTTGCCATCTGGCGCAAACACCGTCTGGTGGATTTTTCCCAGCTTGGAGAGCTCTTTTCTCTCAAGCGATTCTGGCACATCCTGGGCCTTCTTTTTGGGTACAAAGACGCTCATCTTCTTGAGCTGGCTCACTCTTAGCACGAACGACCCCTATCTACCTACTCTTTTATGCATTTCTGCGCCTTTGGGCGCTGTTTTTACACACCGCGCCTGAGCGCCTCTATGGTAAGAGGGACACCACCTCATGGCAGCGCCCCTCGTATACATTCACGCATAACACCACGTAGCCGTCTGAATCGGCCACGTAGCTGGCCGCGTGGCTACCAATGTCGCTACGCCATGTCCTTCTCGCCTGCTTACGCCTGGCTTTCTGGTGCAGCATCAGACGCGTCTGCTGCATCTGTTACATCTGATGCATCGGACGAATCCGCTACCGGCACAACAATGGGCTCGGCTGCCTCTGCTGGGATCTCCTCATTGGCGCGCGCTAAAGACTCACGCAGTTGATCCATACGCTCACGCGCCAAATCAACTTTAGCCCTCAGCTCATCTGTCGTGGCATCCATGGAGGGTCTTACATCGTTGATTTTGCTCGTCACAACCTGCGAGCCATGCTCGTAGACATCAACCGCAGAATCCCATGCATCGTTCATTGCGTCTGCTGCCATCGCACGGCTCTCAGCACCAGAGCGCGGAGCAAGCATCACGCCCGCAACAAACCCGGCTGCAGCACCCGCGATACCACCCAACACGACACCAGCTGAAAACTTGCTCATAAGATCCTCCTGCCAACAGGTTCTATACATGAAATGTTGTATGTCCCGTGCTTATAAAAGTATACCCAACTAGATAAGAGATGGCGGTACATCTCAGTCGACGTCTTGCACCATAACGTCCAGCCCATCTGGCGGCGTATCCTGCGGGGCGACAAGCCCCTCCACCAGTGCACGCAGCCCCTCCACCATAGCATCCACGTCTGGCACCGGCGCACCGCCGCCCGCAAATGCCCAATTGACCAGCCACACTGCGCTAGAAAATGCCGCCGCCACCAAAACGTCGTCGGCGCAGCTCAGCTGGATGGTATAGCAGCGCGATCCCTCATCTTCAATCCACGTGCGACCAGCGGTAATCTCATCGACCTTGTTGGTGCGCGCAAGCAGCTCTATAGCAACATGCTCAAGCAAATGCGCAATCTCCGTCGAACCCATCACGTCCCTAAAGATGGTGCTGCCGTCACCCAGGCAAGCCTGATCCACAATGGAGGGCATGAGGTTGTAGATACGCGTCGTCGCCTCAAGATCCTCCGAGGTAAAGATCGGTCCTGTCTCAGAAAACTCCACAGTTGCTGTAAAGTACTGAACGCCAATAACGACTTTCTTGATCTCTATCAGCTGTGCCATCGAGCAAGCTCCTCTCTTGGCAGCGTGCAAAGCATAAGAATTGGGCGAAGCATGCGTGCTCTCGTGACATTATACGCAAATGCTCGCGGGTACTTGTCCTTGTCGCCCACGCGGCGTGCGCCTAGGTGGCGCGCCAAGGCGCTTCTCGACCAGACAACCCTACTCTGTTGGTGCCTCCGGCTGCTCTGACTCTGGCGCGGGCGCACTCACGCGCATCATAGAGATGCGCCGGCCGCGCATGGACTGGATGCGAAACTGATAACCTTGCTTCTCAAAGACATCACCAGGGCGTGGCACGCTATCTGCCAACTCAAACACGAAGCCGCCCACCGTCTCATATTCCTCGTTGTCCTCAATAGGCCAACCCAGTTCAATGGCATCATCTATGGAATAGCGACCATCTACCAGCCACTCGCCGTCCGCCAGTTTGGTGAGATACTTGTTATCCGGGTCAAACTCGTCCTTTATCTCACCAACAATTTCTTCAACGATATCTTCAACGGTAATAACGCCAGCCGTTCCGCCATATTCATCCACCACAATAACCATCTGGTCGTGGCTGGTCTTCATCTCCTGCAGAAGCGGAATGATGTCTTTGGTGTCCGGCACAAAATCTGCCGCCCGCACAAACGAGCGGATAGGCTCATTTCCTGATCCATTTTCCAAGATAGGAGTGATGAGATCTTTTATGTGGGCTATGCCAACAATGCGGTCAACATCTTCATGGTAGACAGGAATTCTTGAATATCCCGTTTGGCGCATGGTATCTAGCACCTCTGAGGCGCTTAAGGTATCCTCCACCGCCGTCATGTCAACGCGCGGCACCATAACCTCACGCGCAATGGTATCTCCCAGGTCAATGACCTCATGGATCATGCTCTTCTCTTCTTCTGAGAGCTCTTCTGAGTCCTTGACCATGTAGCGGATTTCCTCTTCTGAAACCTCGTTACGATCCTCTGTCGACTTGATATTGAGCAGTCCTGCCAAGCCGTTGGCGCTGGCGGCAGTCAGCCACACCAAGGGGCGTGCCACGGCAGCAAATGCAGAAAGAGGCCCCGCCACACGCTTGGCTACACCTTCGGCATCAGACAGAGCAATGCGCTTGGGCACAAGCTCTCCTACTACGATTGAGAAATACGACACCAGAAGGGTAATGATTACCGGTGCCAGGACAGCAGCAATGTGGTGCGCCAATCCCAAAGATGCCATCCAAGCCGCAAAAGGCTCAGACAGATTCGTTGCTGCAAATGCGGATGAAGCAAAGCCTACCAACGTGATGGCAACCTGGATGGCCGCCAGAGCAGCGCTGGGATTCTCGCTCATCTGAGCCGCATGCGCCGCGCGCTTATCGCCCTCTTCTGCTTCATGGTCAAGCAATACCTTTTTGGCCGTAGAAATAGCCATTTCAGACATGGAAAAATAGCCGTTTACTATGGTGAGCACGATAGTGATGAGAATGCTGAGTGCTATGTCCATGCGCTTAAGCGCAACCTCCAAATGGGCCTCTTGGGCACCGACACGGGTTCAGGCACCTGCCGTGGTGGGCGCCGCCCTCAATATCACTGTAGTTCCGCATACACGGCTGGTATACACGGCTTCTACCCACGCGTTACATATTTTATCAGAGCAACAGCATTGGCGGACACATGACGTGTAGGTGCGTGCAACATGCACACCTCTGCGCGCAAGGAGCGCACCATAAGCAGTGCGTGACCCGGCGTCAGACAAACAGCCTTAGAAGTTGGCATACGCAAAGGTGATGCCTGCCGTGACCGTGGTAGGCAAGGCTCCGGCAAAGATGAGGCCAACTGCCAGATAGATCAACACGCGCTGCCAGAATGGGCGCGCCAGAATGAGATCACGTACGTCGTGGCCGCGCTCAGAGAGGATGTCTATGATGGCAACCACGATCATGGCTGCAACAGGCACCCATGAGTAGCCGAGCGTCTGCGCATGCGTGACGCCCATATCTGCCAAGATTCTGGCAAGCGGCGCATGCGGCATGAACTTGAAGAACGTGTTGTGCAGCGCCAACAGCGAGATGCTCACCGAGGCAATGCAGTCAAAGTAACGTCCTATATTCACCATGATGAATGTTCTGACGACGGTAAATACATAGTACGGTTTGCTTGTGCCCTCAATATGCAGTCGGTGCTTGATGCTATGAAACGCCGGCTCAAAGAGGTCTGCCAGGGCCACCACCAGGCCGTTATACATGCCCCACGCAATGTAGTGCCACTCAGCGCCATGCCACAGACCCACGAAGAAGAAAACGATGATGTTTGCAATACAAGCGGGCAGCGTGCGACCAATGTGGTGCGGGGTGTGCGCTTGGGCCCACTTGCTAAATTTTTGCATGGGCTTGGTCAGCGCAATGGGATAAAACAGGTAGTCGCGCATGAAAACGCCCAGTGACTTGTGCCAACGACGCCAGAAATCTGCAATGGATACGGACAGGTAGGGTTGCCTAAAGTTCACCGACATCTGGATGCCAAAGAGCTCGGAGACGCCCTCCACCATATCGATGCCGCCGGAGAAATCTCCGTACATAAAGAACGAATACATGAAGATGCCCACCACAATGGCGGCGCCCGGTGTATCTTGCCCAATGCTTGCCAGAATTGCGTTCACATTTGCGCTCAACATATTGGCAATGGCGCACTTTTTGAGCAGGCCCAGCCCGAGCCGCAAGCCCGCGCGCTGCATGGTACGCGCCTCAACGTGATGGACGGCAGACAGCTGTGGCTCCATCTCGTCGTAGCGGTTGATAGGACCCTGGATGAAGCACGGAAAATACGAAATGAACGCCAGATACTTGAAGAAGTTTTTCTCGGCGGGGAATTTATCGTTATAGGTATCAATCAGGTACATGGCCGACATGAACGTATAAAAAGAGATGCCCATGGGCAAGAGAATCCCCAGGCTTACGGGAGAAGGCTCCAGCTTAAAGTTAAATAGGATCACATTCCAGTACTTGAGATAGCCCAAGATACCCAAGATGACTACCAAGCAGGCGATAAGAACAACGCGCTTGTAGCGTGTGAGCTGTGCTTTGAGTCGCTTGCGTTCTGCCTTGTCCTTGGTTGCTTTGCGCAAGGCCTTGAAGTGAGCGCTGAGCTTGCTGAACGCCACCGAGGCCACCCAGGTAGGCAGCGCGGCTGTCAGGATGAAGATCATGCCGGACGTTCCCGCCGCAAAATAGTAAAAGAGGAAGTTTGCCACCAGCAAAACGATCCACTGGTAGCGCCCACAGAAGCGCCCTACCAGATAATAGACGCACAAGAGTGCCGCAAGAAAAAGAACAAACGCTACAGAAATAAGTTGCATGGGAACCCGTTTATCTATCTCTCAGGTATGTGAATAGTGGTTTCTTTGACATCCTAGCATGTAATGCTGTTAACCTCCCCCAACATGCTATTCTCAACAAGTGCCACAAGCTTTTGCCCGCGTCTTGCGGAGCTGATGAGAAGGGACTACTCATGTTGAGTGCAGTCAAAGTCTTGCCAGATGTGTACTGGGTTGGTGGCGTGGATTGGAACGAGCGTGAGTTCCATGGCTACACCACTGAAGATGGTATTACCTACAACTCCTATCTCATCTTGGATGAGAAGGTAACCCTGGTTGATACGGCAAAGATCACATTCAAAGACGAGTTCATCCAAAGGATCAGCAGCGTGATTGATCCTTCCAAGATTGATGTACTCATCTGCAACCACGTGGAGATGGACCACTCCGGCAACATCCCCACCATCAAGGAGCTTTCGCCCAACGTTCAGATCTACTGCTCGCCGCAGGCTGTCAAAGAGCTCACGGCTCACTATGGAGATTTGGGCTATACCCCCGTCAAGACGGGCGACACCCTCTCCATTGGCAAGCGCACGCTCTCCTTTGTGCAGACGCCTATGGTGCACTGGCCCGACAACATGGTCACGTTAGACGTTGAGGACAAGATCCTCTTCTCCAACGACGCTTTTGGCCAGCACTACTCCAGCTCCGCGCGCTTTGATGATGAGAATGACATCCACGAAGTCATGAAGCAGGCGCGCAAGTACTACGCCAACATTGTGCAGCCCTACCGCATGCAGGCCGCAAACGCCGTCAAGGCGGTGCGCGCGCTTGGCCCAGACGCTATCGAGCTCATTGCACCTGCACACGGCGTGATCTGGCGGGGCTACGTTAAGGAGATCTTGGACGCCTATGAGAACAAGTTTGTCTCTGGCAAGCTTGAGGAGAAGGCCCTGATTGTCTACGACTCCATGTGGGGATCAACGGACAAGATTGCCCACTCCATCTGCGATGCATTCCTCACGGAGAACATCCCCGCGCACCTGGTCGACCTCAAGTACACGCACGTCTCTGACGCTATGGACGTGTTCATGGACTGCAAGTACGTGGCCGTGGGTTCGCCAACGCTCAACAGCAACATGATGCCTTTGGTGGCGGGCTTCTTGACCTACATGCGCGGCCTCTCTCCCAAGCAGAACAACACGGAGCGCATTGGCTTTGCGTTTGGCTCCTACGGCTGGGCTCCCTTGGGACCCAAGAACATCCAGGCCGAGCTCGAGGCCGACGGCTTCAAGCTGCCTGAGGAGCCGTTCTTATACAACTGGATTCCCACGCAGGAGTACTTAGACGGCGTACGCGAGAAGGTCCGCGCTGTCATAGCCGCTAACCGGAAAGCATAGGGCACCCGCGCGGCGCGCTACGCAGCTGGCGCCGCGTGGCCACAACGTCACACCACAGGCGAGAAGTTCCTTGCGCAGGAGCTTCTCGCCTGTGTTTTGTGCAGGGAAGCATGGCGCGACGGGCGTATTTCGTGGGCAAAACGTGCAAGTTTAGAAGCTTTAGCGTTTATGGTGATAATAGATACGGGCTTTTGAGCCGCGCGGTTAATTCTGCTGCCTGATCATTCTTGCACATGATTACACCCGCCCTGAGCATCTATCCCCCGTGTCATTGGAGCGCCATCCCATGAAAAACGTTCTCGACTGGCTTGAAGCAACTGCCAAGAGACTGCCCGATAAAACAGCCGTGCTCGACCCCGTGCGGTCGCTGACATTTTCCCAGCTCGAACATGATGCTCAAGCCGCTGGCAGCTGGTTGGCGCACGAGATCTCACCGCGCAGTGCCGTGGCCCTTTTTATAGAGAAGAGCACGGTGGCGCTATCCGCTATGCTAGGCGCTGTTTGGGCAGGTGGCTTCTACTGCGCACTCGACGTTCACCAGCCAAAGTCGCGCATCCTCTCCATCTGTGAGACGCTCAAGCCGGCAGTAATCTTGACCGATGACGCAAGCGCCAGCGAAGCTGCTTCATATTTTGCTGATGCCCCGTATCGCATTGTCCCCATCTCATCCATTTTTGGCCCAATAGACCACGAGCTTCTCGCCCAGCGCCGACGGCAAGCGACCGATGTTGACCCGCTTTACGTGACCTTTACCAGTGGATCAACAGGGACGCCTAAAGGCGTGGTCACCGCTCAGCGCGGCGTTCTGGATTTTGTGCCGGCCTTTGTTACCGCCGTAGGTATCACCGAGGCAGATATTCATGGCAACCAGGCACCATTTGACTTTGATGCGTCCGTAAAAGACATCTATTCCAGCCTATATACCGGCTCGACTGTAGTGATCATTCCGCGCGCATACTTCTTGCAACCCACCAAGCTGATGGATTACGTCGCAGATCACGGCTGTACTACGCTGGTATGGGCCGTCGGCGCTATGGGGTTTGTCACCATCATGAACGCGTTTGATTATCGCGTGCCTACCTCGGTCAACAAGGTCCTGTTCTCGGGCGAAGTCATGCCGCCCAAGGAGCTGCGCCACTGGCGCCGCTATCTGCCCAACGCCAAATATGTGAACCTCTATGGCCCCACGGAGACCACCTGCAACTGCACCTACTTTGTGGTTGATCGTGACTACGAAAACGACGAAACCATCCCCGCTGGCAAGCCCTTTGCAGATGAGCGCGTTTTTCTTTTGGACGAGAATAACGTGGAGGTCACACAGCCGGGCATGCGCGGAGAGGTCTGCGTGAGCGGCACCACGCTCGCTCTTGGCTATCTGGACAATCACGAGAAAACCGCCGCCGCTTTTATGCAAAATCCCGCACAGCACAGGTGGCTTGAGACCATCTACCGGACAGGGGACTTGGCAACTTGGAACGAAGACGGCAACCTGGTCTATGCAACGCGTAAAGACAACCAGATCAAGCACATGGGTCAGCGCATCGAGCTGGGAGAGATTGAAGCCGCAGCGCGTAGGGACCCTGGTGTAGAAAATGCCTGCTGCCTCTACGACCACAAGCGCAAAAAGATCCGCCTGTTCTACGTAGGCTCAACAGAAAAGGATGCCCTTCTCAGGAACATGCATGAGACGCTGCCAGAATACATGATTCCCAACTCTACCAAGCAGCTTGATCAGTTCCCGCTCACCAGTAGCGGTAAGATAAACCGCAAAGAGCTCAAAGTACTGGCACGCATTAAAGACTAGCCGCATCAGAAAGGAACAACCATGGACGAAGTAACGCTGGACGATGTCATCGAGGTTCTTGAGGACGTGAAGGAGGACGTGGATTACGAGTCAGAAACCGCGCTGGTAGATGACCGCGTGCTCGACTCCTTTGACATCCTCTCACTCATCAGCGCCCTCAACGATGAGTTTGACATCTCCATCCCCGCAAAGGACATTCTGCCTAAGAACTTCAACAGCGCAAAGGATATTCTCGCCTTAGTAACACGCCTGCAAGATGAGGAATAGCACGTGAAGAGAAGCTCCACGCCCCAGCATAAAAAGCAACGTGTCGGCCTGAATGCACTCATCTTAGCTGCACTGGTCGTTGTGCTCGACATTGCAATGACCTTGGCGCTTGAGCCCTACGAAGCGCCTACCTATCTAACCTGGGTCAATTACCGTGAAAATGCTCCCGATGAGATCGACAACCTCGTAATTGGTGCCTCAACTGCACTGGAGGGAATCGACCCTACCACGCTTGATACGCAACTCAATTCCACCACATTTAACCAGGCCTTTTACGGTGTTTCTTACAAGAATGCCTACCGTACCCTCACGACCATAGGAAACGAACGCGAACTCAAGCGCGTAATTGTGGGCGTAAGCTACGAATCACTCTGCAGCTTGCCAAATATCCATTCTGATGCAATATTTGCTCAGTCAAAACTCTATGGCGAGTCCTTTCCCCAGCAATTGCAGGACTGCGCAGATATGCTCTTGGATCCGCAATATATTGGAAAGCCGGAAAGCTTTGTATTCTTGGCACCTTGGACCGTGGATAACGTGGGCGCCAATCCTTCTGAAATTGCAGCAAACATCAGCAAGCGCCTCACGCTCACACCAAAAGAGCTGGTAGATACTATCCCAGACTTCAGCGATAAGGGCTATGTGACGCACTCGCTCAACACCGCGACGGACTTCAATGAGCTTGCTGCTAGCTTGCCACTTCCTACCGGCACCGGCGCAGCATTTCTCCAGTCCAACCTCGATAGCCTTGCGGATATGTGCAGCTATGCCAAAAGTAGAGGTATTGAGATCTACGTCGTTATGATGCCCCGTCCTGATTTCAACGTGTTGAACCTAGGATCGAGCTACCCAGAGCAAGCGACGCGCCTTCAAACAATTGTAGAGAATGCTGGTGGTATCTACCTTGATGCAAATGCACTCTCAAGCGACATCTTCAATGCCGACCAGCAGGATTTTGTTGATGAGCAGCACCTCAATCACAGCGGCGCCGAGCGCTTTTCCCGTGCGTTAGCCAAGCTGATACGCGACCATGAATCAGGTGTCGATCTATCAAGCTCATCTCTTTCGTACGCCAATTGGGAGAGTTATGCCTCTACGTACGATAAGATCGCGCTGGTGCAGCTCAAGTCGACCGTGACCAAAAACACCCTCTCTGCTGAGGCCATTCCTACCATGGGCTCTAACGTGCAGGCCGAGTATCGTCTTGTACAGGTCCTGCCTGACGGGACAGAGCAGGAACTGCGTGGCTGGTCTGCTGATACGCACTTCTCCACTGAGCTGCAAGGCCATGATGAGATGGTGCTGAGGGTCTATGCGCGTCGTGGTAGCACTGAGACGTGGGATAGGTACTGTACGGCGGATGTGCTGTACTAACATGTGCGCCACGCGACGCAGCTTGTCCTTTGAAGCGTAATCTGGGCCAGTTTATCTCTCTTTACAGCCCTTCTATTGCCAAGTCCTTCCTACACACGGCACGACGCGTAACGAGAAGCGCCTCTCCAAGTGATTGCAACCACTGGAGAGGCGCTCTTTATTGCTCTCGTACGTGTAATGCTTATCGGTACGTGCGAATGACGCTACCTGTCACCATGTTGTCATAAATCCACTTGGCAACCACAACAGGGCAACGGATGCAACCATGCGAAATATGCCTGCCAAGCTGGGCATTTTCTGCTGCTCTAATAGAGGCAGCATCGTTGAGATTTATACCGGTCACGGAGTGGAAGCCCATCTTCCCCCAAATTGACGTGTAGTAGTAATAGCCGCCCAGGTCAAACACTTGCGGATCTCCTTGCCAAGGACCTGAACCAGGGTTGCCTGCGGAAGGAGCTGTCCTGTTATAAACAAATCTACCAACCAACGTTCCGCCGTTGGTCGAATTGAGATCAGCGGTACCCACACCGACTGGAACATCCCATACGGGCGTCCAGTTATATGCACTACCCTTAAAGATTATGAGCCTGCAGTCTGTGGTGTCTACACAGAAGAGGTACGGACTACCATCCTGGGTGCTTTCCCCCTTCCATAGTTGCAATGCCTGATAGCCCTGTCGAGAAAGCTCTCTTATAGAGCCATCATCGTTGTAGAGATACCACCTTTCATCCACTTTTCGCCAGCCCAAATACGTTGGGGTAAGTGTCCACCCCTGGGCGCGTGTATCGTTGACAGAATACTGTTGCACATTTGCACCAGCAGCTGTAGTGCCACCTGAAACATCAAGGGCCTTACCGCTCTTCTTGTTTACAAACCTGATGGAACCACCGTCGTTGATCTCAACTTTCCACAACTGAGCATCAGTACCGTTCGCATCGTAAAGCCATACATTGGCACCATTTTCTGTTGATCCGTTGGATACATCGACGGCTTTACCTGAACGGGCATTAGTAATAACGTAATACCCATTCTTGCTTGTCACATAGAACTTCTGAGCAACGTTGTGATTTCTATTCCAAACCTGAATATTCGTTCCATTGGCCGTTTGGCCACCGGCAACATCCAGATATTTGCCCAGTTTAGACCCAATTTCATACAGCCCATCACTAATCAGGTTTGCAGTCTCAAAGAAGAAGTGCTGGCGTGCAGTATTTTGTACCGACCTCAGCTCCAGCTTACCGCCATTGCTTATTGAAGCTAATGTCAGAGCCTGGTTCTGATTGGCCGCATTCATAACCGTGTAGAAGCCATTTTTCCAAGCGAGTTTCCACGTGTTTCTCTTGTTCTCAGCGGTATCGTACTTGCCCTCTTGCTGGATAGCACTGCCGGATTTTATGTCGTTTGCCGTGAGCCAACCGCCAGATGCTGCCGTACGAATACGGAAGCTACCATCCTTGTTGAACACGACCTGGTAGCGCTGGGCGAGTGTGTCATTTGAATCCCACGCCTGCGCTTGTGTTCCAGAAGCGCTAGAAGCATTCGCAATGTCAATGACTCTATTAGGGTTGGCCATACTGGCGATCTTGAAGATGCCGTCTGACAGGTACTCTACCGCCTTCAGCCTAAAACGCTGAGCAGCGGTATCGTTGCGCGTATAGGTCCAGACGTTAGAACCAGCACTTGTGTTGCCCCATTCAAGATCAAGTGCACAACCATTTCCCTTGTTTATAAAAGAGTACGTGCCATCAGTATTCTTGAACAGTGCCCATTTCTGAGCGTCGGTGCCATTGCGTTCAAACTGCTGTACGTTCGAGGTTGGTGTAATTGCGCCATTGACAACATCCAGTACCTTGCCAGAAGCAGCGCTGGTGATGGTGTAATAGCCGTCAGTACCTAATTCAAAATAGAACTTCTGGGCTGAAGTGCTGTTACCACCATATATTTGAACGTTTGCACCGTTATCTTTGCTTGCGTCTGAGATATCTACAACAGGCCTACCCTTAACGACCGTTTCAATGGTGTAAAGACCATCGCCGGATTCGATAACAGTCTTACCATCCTCGTCGATCTTAGGATTGAGCGACAAGAAGTAGAAACGCTGAGCAGTAGAGTTATTCTTTTCCCAGATCTGAATATTGGCGCCGTTGTCACCGCTCGCGCCACTTACATCAAGAGCAAGGCCTTCGTTTAACCTGCTGAACAGCCAAAAACCTCCACCGTTCTTAACAATCTTCCACTGCTGAGAAGCCGTGTTATTGCTCTCGTACAGCCATACGTTCGTACCTGACTTAGCATCGCCCCACTGAACATCAAGCACCTGTTTGGTACCATTCGCATAGATCGTGTAGTATCCCGTTTTCTTATCAAACTTGAGATCCCACTTCTGAGCACCTGATTTATTTGACTCCCAAGACTGTATGTTGGTCTGGTTGTCCTTACGACCACCATCACAGTCAATCACATTAGCCAAATTAGTATCAGTTTCAATATAGTAGGTGCCCTCATCAACAACAGGCTCATACTCTTTTGGCTCTTGGGACTCCTCTGGCTCGTCATCCTTGGAATCATCATCCTTGCCATCTGTAGGAGTCTTCTCGTCAGAAGAGGACGAATGGTTACTCTCGTCCTTCTTACCAGTATTTGCATCTTGGTCTTCTTCTACCAAGACAGTATCTGTAGCAGAAGAAATATCCTTCTTTTCAGATGGCTCTACGACGCTTGCCTCACCGGTGTTTTCAGCAACCCCCACGAAGCCGACTGCCGGAGGATCCACCTTGGCTTCATCACTAGTACTCCGAGCTGCTTGCTCATTAGACACAGGCTCAGCCACGTCAGTCTGAACCTCAACAACTTCTGGCGTAACAGGACTTGCTTGTATATCCTCTGTCGCAAGTGCATTCGTAGGTGCAACAGCCACAGCTGCAGCCGCACCACTTGCTAGAATCAGAGTTCTCACTGCGTTTCGCGGATTATAGCAATTGAACTTCATGTGTCCTCCGTAGAATGAAAGCAGTCTCAATGGCATACAACTTCTCTACTCTATCAGCTTCTTTTATCATTTCTACAGAAAACATGAATTGCTAATATGGCAAAACCATAGATGAGACCCTCTTCATACCAAAAGAGCCCCTGGTTTCCCAGAGGCTCTTTCTTAAACGTCCGTCGCAGGCCGGCGACGCCCTGCTCTCCCACGGACTTACTCCGCAGTACCATCGGCGCTCGGGGGCTTAACTTCCGGGTTCGGAATGGGACCGGGTGTAACACCCCTGCCATAGTCGCCGGCCTGCGTCGGACGTTCGTATGTAGGTGCGTACCCTGAGGGCCGCACAGCGCGACATTTGAAGTGTGGGATCTCTTATTAGATCGCTTTGAAATATAGAAGATGAAGAAGAGCTCGACCGATTAGTACCGCTCAGCTGAACACCTTACAGTGCTTACACCTGCGGCCTATCACCTCGTGGTCTACGAGGGGTCTTACCAAAAGGAAAACTCATCTCAGGATGGGCTTCCCGCTTAGATGCTTTCAGCGGTTATCCCGACCGGACGCAGCTACCGGGCAGTGCCATTGGTTGACAACCCGTACACCGGAGGTCCGTCCACCCCGGTCCTCTCGTACTAGGGGCAGCCTCCTTCAATTTTCCTACGCCCACGGAGGATAGGGACCGAACTGTCTCACGACGTTCTGAACCCAGCTCGCGTACCGCTTTAAATGGCGAACAGCCATACCCTTGGGACCTGCTCCAGCCCCAGGATGCGATGAGCCGACATCGAGGTGCCAAACCTTCCCGTCGATGTGGACTCTTGGGGAAGATCAGCCTGTTATCCCCGGAGTACCTTTTATCCGTTGAGCGACGGCCATTCCACTCTGGGCCGCCGGATCACTAGAACCTGGTTTCCCACCTGCTCGGCTTGTAGGCCTCGCAGTCAAGCCTGCTTATGCTCTTGCACTCAAAAGGATGGTTGCCGACCATCCTGAGCAGACCTTACGCGCGCCTCCGTTACTCTTTAGGAGGCGACCGCCCCAGTCAAACTACCCACCAGACACGGTCCCCCTCCCGGATCACGGCGAGGGGTTAGGATGCCGAAACGTCGAGGGTGGTATTCCAAGGGTGACTCCACTAAGACTGGCGTCCTAGCTTCAAAGTCTCCCACCTATCCTCTACACGACGAACCGGCAGCCAATGTCTAGCTGCAGTAAAGGTTCACGGGGTCTTTCCGTCCTTCCGCGGGTAAGTCGCATCTTCACGACTAGTGCAATTTCACCGGGTCTATGGTTGAGACAGCGTCCAAATCGTTACGCCTTTCGTGCAGGTCGGAACTTACCCGACAAGGAATTTCGCTACCTTAGGACCGTTATAGTTACGGCCGCCGTTTACCGGGGCTTAGATTCGCCGCTTCGCTTACGCTAACAGCTCCTCGTGACCTTCCGGCACCGGGCAGGCGTCAGACCCTATACGTCGTCTTACGACTTCAGCAGAGTCCTGTGTTTTTGATAAACAGTCGTTTGGACCAATTCTCTGCGGCCGACTGAGGCTCAAAGAGCATGTCTTATCACCTTGGCCGGCACCCCTTCTCCCGAAGTTACGGGGTGATTTTGCCGAGTTCCTTAACCATAGTTCTCCCGATCGCCTTGGTATTCTCTACCCACCCACCTGTGTCGGTTTTGGTACGGGCTCCTCGCGGCTCCCTAGGGGGTTTTCTTGGAAGTATGGGCTCACTCACTTCACACAAATGCTTCGTCCACCGCCTCAATCATAGGTAGGCGCACTTCGCAACCTACCGATCTACGCGGCCTCACGGGGACGTCCAGAACCCCGCTGAGCTACCCTTCTCCGTCGCCCCATCGGTAATAATGTCGCTTTGGAGGTGCAGGAATATCAACCTGCTGTGCATCGACTACGCCTTCCGGCCTCGCCTTAGCTCCCGACTGACCCTGGGAGGATTAGCCTCGCCCAGGAAACCTTAGGTTTACGGCGGGGGCGTTTCTCACGCCCCTCTCGTTACTCATGCCAGCATTCTCACTTCCTGGCGGTCCACCATGGGTTATCCCACAGCTTCACCCCACCAGGAAAGCTCCCCTACCACCGGATAAAACCGGTCCGCCGCTTCGGTGCCGTGCTTAGCCCCGTATATTGTCGGCGCATGTCCACTCGACCAGTGAGCTGTTACGCACTCTTTGAATGAATGGCTGCTTCTAAGCCAACATCCTGGTTGTCTGGGCAGACGCACATCCTTTGCCACTTGGCACGGACTTGGGGACCTTAGCGGGCGGTCTGGGCTGTTTCCCTTTCGAACACACAGCTTAGCCCACATGTTCTGACTCCCGGGTTTTGGACCTACGGCATTCGGAGTTTGGTTAGTCTTGGTAGGCGGTGAGGCCCCCGCGACCATCCAGTGCTCTACCTCCGCAGGTAAACACCCGAGGCTAGCCCTAAAGCTATTTCGGGGAGAACGAGATATCTCCGAGTTTGATTAGCCTTTCACTCCTATCCACAGGTCATCCCCCCAGTTTTCAACCTAGGTGGGTTCGGCCCTCCACGGGGTCTTACCCCCGCTTCAGCCTGCCCATGGATAGATCACCCGGCTTCGCGTCTACGGCGCGCGACTCAAACGCCCTATTAGGACTCGCTGTCGCTGCGGCTCGCTTACTGGCTTAACCTCGCCACGCACCGTAACTCGCTGGCTCATTCTACAAAAGGCACGCCGTCACAGTTAAAAAACTGCTCCGACTGCTTGTAGGCACACGGTTTCAGGTACTATTTCACTCCCCTCCCGGGGTGCTTTTCACCTTTCCCTCACGGTACTTGTTCACTATCGGTCACAGGAGAGTATTTAGGCTTGGAGGGTGGTCCCCCCAGCTTCCCACCGGGTTTCACGTGTCCGGCAGTACTCGGGATAAGATCGACAGGTTAGAAGGATTCGCATACGGGGCTCTAACCCTGTATCGCCGGCCTTCCCAGACCGTTTTGCTTCCTTGTAACTTGGTAACTGTCAAATGATCTTCCCACAACCCCAACACCGCCTAAGCTGTGTTGGTTTGGCCTTATCCCCGTTCGCTCGCCACTACTAGGGGAATCTCGTTTGATTTCTCTTCCTCCGGGTACTTAGATGTTTCAGTTCCCCGGGTTACCTCCTTGCGTCTTATGTGTTCAGACGCAGGTGACGAGGCATAACCCTCGCCGGGTTTTCCCATTCGGACATCTGCGGGTCAAGCAGGTAAGTGCCCCTAACCGCAGCTTATCGCAGCTTGTCACGTCCTTCATCGGCTTCCTGTGCCAAGGCATCCACCGTGTGCCCTTGATATCTTCTCCTCTTCTGGAGATTCAAATATTTAAGGGTAGAGACAGACGTTTCATGTCTGGTCTCTAGATGCGATCTAAAAAGAAGAATTATTTACTTCTACAGTCACGCTATGCAGCTCTCAAGGTACGCTTCGAGGTGAAACCTCGAAGACCGGATGCTGCGCGCATATATGCGCGATGAAGTAAGTTGGTATGCAAAAGCAGGTGTCAAGCTGTTTGGTATGAGCTTATAAGCTCTTTTGCCCCTCCCTAGAAAGGAGGTGATCCAGCCGCACGTTCCCGTACGGCTACCTTGTTACGACTTCACCCCCCTTACCCTCCACACCTTCGGCGCCTCCCTCCTAAAAGGTTAGGCCGACGACTTCGGGTGCAGACGACTCGGGTGGTGTGACGGGCGGTGTGTACAAGGCCCGGGAACGCATTCACCGCGGCGTGCTGATCCGCGATTACTAGCAACTCCGACTTCATGGAGGCGGGTTGCAGCCTCCAATCCGAACTGGGACCGGCTTTAGGGATTCGCTCCTGCTCGCGCAGTGGCAGCCCATTGTGCCGGCCATTGTAGCACGTGTGCAGCCCAGGACATAAGGGGCATGATGACTTGACGTCGTCCCCACCTTCCTCCGGCTTGACGCCGGCGGTCTCGCATGGGTGCCCGGCCGAACCGCTGGCAACATGCGATAGGGGTTGCGCTCGTTGCGGGACTTAACCCAACATCTCACGACACGAGCTGACGACAGCCATGCACCACCTGTCTAGGCTCCTTTCGGCCACGGTGTCTCCACCGCTTCACCTAGATGTCAAGCCCTGGTAAGGTTCTTCGCGTTGCTTCGAATTAAGCCACATGCTCCGCTGCTTGTGCGGGCCCCCGTCAATTCCTTTGAGTTTTAGCCTTGCGGCCGTACTCCCCAGGCGGGACACTTAATGCGTTAGCTGCGGCACGGAAGGTACATCCCCCCACACCTAGTGTCCATCGTTTACGGCTAGGACTACCAGGGTATCTAATCCTGTTCGCTCCCCTAGCTTTCGCGCCTCAGCGTCAGTCGTGGCCCAGAAGGCCGCCTTCGCCACCGGTGTTCTTCCGAATATCTGCGCATTCCACCGCTACACTCGGAATTCCGCCTTCCCATTCCAGACTCAAGCCTGCCGGTATCGGGAGCGGACGAGGGTTGAGCCCCCGGATTTAACTCCCGACCTAACAGGCCGCCTACGCGCGCTTTACGCCCAATGAATCCGGATAACGCTCGCCCCCTACGTATTACCGCGGCTGCTGGCACGTAGTTAGCCGGGGCTTCTTCTGCAGGTACCGTCACCTTACGGCCTCGTCCCTGCTGAAAGCGGTTTACGACCCGAAGGCCTTCATCCCGCACGCGGCGTCGCTGCATCAGGCTTTCGCCCATTGTGCAAGATTCCCCACTGCTGCCTCCCGTAGGAGTCTGGGCCGTGTCTCAGTCCCAATCTGGCCGGTCGGTCTCTCAACCCGGCTACCCATCATCGCCTTGGTAGGCCACTACCCCACCAACAAGCTAACAGGCCGCGGGCCCATCCCTCGCCGTATGTGCTTTCCCATATCCTCCATGCGAAAGATATGGAGTATCCGGTATTACCCACGGTTTCCCGAGGCTATCCCGGAGCGAGGGGCAGGTTGCCCACGTGTTACTCAGCCGTTCGCCACTCTATACACACCCGAAGGTGCTTTAATCGTTCGACTTGCATGTGTTAGGCGCGCCGCCAGCGTTCATCCTGAGCCAGGATCGAACTCTCCGTTCAAGACCCGATGAAAGGTCTTATATGTAAATCTTTAAAAAGTCTTTTTTGCTTGGGGCATATATACCAAGCAGATCCTTTAAGCTCACCCGCTGATCTCGGATTCGTATATCCTAAAGATAAGGAACAGACGGGCACAATACAAAGTGTGCCTTATCTGTTACATTGTGCATATCGCTCTCACTTCATCGATCTCATCGATCGCAGTATCCGGTTTTCAAGGTTCACTGCGCAGGTCAGCTGCCTTGTGGGGCGGCGCCGCGCGAGGAATCAATATACGCTCCACACCACCTTAAAACAAGGAGGGAATGCTCATTCACGCAACCTCCACAGGTGAGTGGAGATTTCATTTTCTCATGCGCGGTCAAGTAGACCTGAGAAGACATCTGCCAACGGTACATTTTACTGGATGACATGGGTTTATCGCCCAAAAGTGCAGGATGGGCAGAGGGGTTATGCGGATAGAAGCGCCCGTAGGGAAGCAGTTTGATGTTCATCTGGTAGCATGTGGATGAATTTCTCGGCCATATATATAGATATGAATCGGGTGCTCTATGCCTCTGTTACTTCTTGTCATGTTGTGCTTTGCTGCCGTGAGCATGCCCGCGGGATATTTGGTTCTTCGCGCGGCGGGACTTCCTCGCGGATGGTCGGTATGCGGGTCTGCGTTGGCTGGTATTGCGACGGTCAACATCATTGGATTTGTGTACTCATTCTTAGGTGTGATAAGTACACCACTTACCGTTCTAGCGCCGGCCATCGTGCTGCCCGCAGTAGTTGTGGTGGTAAGGATGCTATGCAGGCGCACTACCAGAGAGCATCACACAATTGCGGATATTCCACTTCTACATATGTTGGGCTACCTGGCGGCGGGATGCGTGGGTGTCTATTTCTTCTTTGTTGGACGCCTGCCGTGGGAGAACTATCTGATTCAGGTCTCTGACATGCCCTTCCATATCAACTTGATCCAGTCGATGGCAGAATCGGGACGTTTTTCCTCGCTACATGTGGGCGCCTACCTTGCGCCGGAAGATGCACTTATCAATCCTTTGCCAGGTGGTGGCTTCTATCCTGCCGGATGGCATGTGCTGTGCGCGCTCGTTATGCAGATCACCCATGCGGATGGCGGGGTCATTCTCAATGGAGCCAACGCGTTTTTTATTGCTTGGGTCTATCCTCTTGCTATGTGCGCACTCATTACGAGCATCTTCCCCACATCGCCACGGGCTCAGCTGATTGGCACGCTCACATGCATCTCCTTTGTTGCCTTTCCGTGGATCTTGCTCATTTTTGGCGGCATTTACCCCAACCTTGCAGGCTTTTGCACCATCAGTTTCCCCATGGCGCTCTTTGTCCTTTTCTTCTCCAATAAACTTCAGGTAAAAGAGTCTATTTCCCTTGTTGTTTGCTTTCTTATCAGCGTTATTGGACAAGTTCTTCTGCATCCCAATACCATCTTCACCGCAATTGTGATCTTGGTTCCCTTTGTGACCCATGTTCTGTGGGCTGAGCTACACGTTGAGCGCAAGGTTCGCCTGCTTGTTACCTTTGCTGCTATAGTGGCGTTTCTTCTCTTTGTTGCCGTCGTGTGGCTTGGTTTCTATTCCATGCCAGCATTCAAAGGGCTCTTTGAGTTTACACGGGCACCATTTGCCAAGCCGTTCCAAGAGCTCTTCAACATTGTGGGCCTGAGCTATGCATTTATGGGATCGTTTGATTACGCCTTCCAGATTCCGTTGGCAATCTTTGTGATCATCGGTGCTGTACGTGCGCTGTACTCATCCAAGACCCGTTGGCTTCCGTTTAGTTATGCCATCTGCTGCGCCATCATGTTTATGGGAGCAGTTACTGGCAGTAAGCTACGCAAACTCATATGTGGCGTCTGGTATACCGATCCAAACCGCTTGGCTGCCATGGCGGTGCTTGCCGCAATTCCCCTCGCCGTTTTGGGCATCGAATGGGTTTTTGAGATGATTCTTGAGCGGGTTGAGCACTATAACAAGGCACGCAACCATACAACTCACGTCTGGGCAGTTGTCACTGCCTGCACCCTGCTCTACGCCTTTATCACGTTTGGTAATAACCTCAGAACGCCCGGCTCTTTCCACACAGAAAACGACGTGATCGAAAACTCAAACATCCTCAACAGTTCATCAGAGATCCAAGAATACGTAGTAGGAATGCAGGAGGAGCCAAACATACACCTGCCTTTTGGTGACTTTAGAGACCACTTTGACGAGACTTGTTCGCAAAATGTTCCGCTGGCGCTGAATGAACAGGAATTTCTCGACAAGGTAAAGGCGGTTGTGGGGCCAGATGATCTTGTCATCAACGTGCCTATAGATGGCTCGTACTTTGCCTATGGCTATACGGGACTCAGGCTTTACTACCGAGAGATTGGCGGATATAGAGACCTTTCACTTGGTCCCGCCGAGGCCAAAGAGGCTTTCTCGGAGACTGACGAGTCTGTCCTCATCCGCACAAGCCTGTCGTCAATTGCCGCAAACAGCCAGGTCAAAGAGGCTGTAGAGAGCATTGGTGCGCGCTACGTGCTGGTGCTCAGCACCACCAATTCTGAGGAGTCTTTCATTGGTGGCCGCGGGGGCTTTCATCCTTGGGACTTTGTGGGTATCTCTTCTATCACCCACGAGACACCTGGCTTTACCTTGGTGCTCAGTCAGGGAGATTTGGCACTCTATAGGATTGACGGAGAATAGCTGCTGGTGGAGCGGCATACGTGACCACGACTGCTACACTACTAGCTGATAGCACGCTGAATTGTTTCTAGAAAACACGCATGGCCTCTGTACGATAAGGGTTAAGAGATGAAAGTTCTTGCGGTAATACCTGCTTTTAATGAGGAAGACTGCCTGGTAGATACCATCGCAGAGCTTGAGCGTTGTGCACCTCATGTGGATTATCTTGTGGTGAATGACGGCTCATCAGACCATACCGCAGACATCATCAAGCACAACCACCTGCGCGGCATCAACCTGCCCATCAACACAGGTCTTGCCTCAGCTTTTAGAGCAGGCATGAAATATGCTTGGCGCTCGGGCTACGATGCTGTCATTCAGTTTGACGCAGATGGTCAGCACGTCCCCACCTATATTGAGCCCATGGCAGAAGAGATGGAACGCTCCGGGGCAGATATTGTTATTGCATCTCGCGTTTTAGCGGGCGGTGGCCCCGTTGGCGCACGTGCCGCAGGATCAAAGTTGATAACCTGGCTCATAAAGGCCACCACCGGTGCCACCATCACCGATCCAACCTCTGGTATGCGCATGTATAACCGCCATATGATGCATTATTTTGTATATGGTTTCGACGTTGCGCCCGAGCCCGATACCGTGGCACTCATTGCGCGCAAGGGCGGAACGGTGCGAGAAGTTCCCTGTGAAATGCGCGAGCGCCAGGGCGGAGAGTCCTATCTCAAGCTGGGCAACGTGATCCGCTATATGTCCAGAACCTGTCTGTCCATCCTTCTCTTCCAGTGGCTGAGGTAAACCATGTCTCTCTCGTTACGGATTCTTTTATTTGTGGGAGCACTGCTCACCTTTATCTTTATTGTGCGAAAGATTCGCCGCAAGAAGATCCTTATGCAAGATGCCCTCTTTTGGGTGTTGCTCTCCGTACTCTTGGTTATAGCCGGCGCGTTCCCTGGCCTTTTGATTGTGCTGTCCCAGGCGCTGGGCTTTATCTCTCCCAGCAACTTTGTATTCCTGATTATTGTGGCTGTTCTTCTTATCAAAATCTTTAGCAACTCGCTCGAGATCTCCATGCTGCGCCACAAGGTGGAGGAGCTTGCCCAAGAAATTGCCCTGCGCGATACCACGCGCGGGTGCGCACCTGGCGCCTATACTCCCGTCACCACTACTCCTTCTACTTCCGCCCACGCTGAGCAAGCGGGCGAGAAGAACGAGCGCTCCTAGAGCTTTCCTAACAAGAAGAGTGCGCGCAGTGCCGCTTCATCTGCCGCTGTCTGGCGCAAGCGCAAGGGGCTTCTCGCCTTCTCAAAGCGCGAGGCCGTGAGAAAGAACTTGAGCGTAGCTTGCTTTTGGTCCGGCATCTGGGGGCCAAATTCGTCCATGAGCTTCTGGAGCTGGCTGGTGATGAGAGCAAGCTCACTGCCGTTGACATAGCGCCTGATGCGATTTTGCATGATGGCTGCGCCACTGCGGCCGCTGGGGCTGGCATTGTTGTCCAGCCGTCGATACTCCAGGCAGGGAAAATCGTCGAAGTATAGCGTACCTAAGGCTGTTGCCACCAGTGATATCCACCAATCGTGCGTGTAGACGCGCTCCATGCCCGCCTGGGCAATCTTTTGGGCAAGCGCCTGGTTGAGGACCATCGTGTTTCCGCTGGTCACGTTCTCATAGAGCATAGCGTCAAAGTCTACGCCACGCTTGTTGAGATGAGAGCGACCCTGCGGGTGCAGGTTCTTATCGCAATAGATGTACTCCGCGCAGTACGCGGCTGGGCGTTGCTGGGGCTGGAGCTGCGCGCTCGCCGGGGTTTCCGGCGCCAAGAACGAGAGCGCACGGGCGAGCTTATTAGTGTGCCATACGTCATCTTGATCGGCCAGGGCAACAAAGGGAAAGTGGTCCGCTACCTGCGCAATCAGAAGCAAAAACGATTTGGTAGGCCCGAGGTTTGGACCGTCGCTCACCGTGAGCTTTCCCTCTTGCGCGTAGGCATCCAGAATGCTGCGCGTTTCATCTGTGGAGCCATCGTCTCTCACAAAGAGGGAGACATCCACGCCCTCTTGAGACAAGATGCTCTCTATCTGCTCCGCCAGGTAGGCGGCGCCGTTATAGGTTGACATAACTACAGCTACACGGGGTTGTGTGGACATGTTCTTCTCGCTTACGTATATGGCGCCCGCACGGGGCGGCGTTTGTAGGGATATCCAAACGCGGGTACATCCTCTGCACCCGCCTGTAAACAACGATACTATAGATACGCAAACATGAGGGGAAGGTGTGGGCGTGTGCAGTGAATCTCATCAGGTAAAACTTAGTATTGTTGTCCCGTGTTATAAGACGGAGCAGTTTATTCCAAGATGCATGGATTCTCTTGTTTCGCAGACGCTTTCTGACATAGAGATCATTGCGGTGGATGATGGTTCGCCTGACAACAGCCTGGCCGTCCTGCGCCAATATGAGTCGGCGTATTCCAACATTCGGGTCATACATCAGGATAATGCGGGCTCGTGGGAAGCACGCTGGACGGGTATAAACGCAGCGCAGGGCACTTATGTTGCCTTTGTCGACAGCGACGATACAACAGAGCCCACCTTTGCGGAGACGCTCTACACCACAGCCACCCAAAACGATGCTGACATAGTGGTCTGCGGGTTTTCTCGCACGGATCTGGAGACGGGAGCAGTTCTTTCTTCTGAATTCTCAAGCCCGCGCGCACCGTTTGACCTGGCGCATGATCCGGGCCGAATTGTAGAGGTGAATCCCGCCGCATGGAATAAAGCGTATAGAAGAGAACTTCTAACCAAAATTCCTCATATTGCTGGTGCTCCTGTCCTGGAGGATTTGGGGCTTTTATTGCTGGCGTACCCGCACTGCGGCGGGTCTATTGTTTTTGCGCCCATCTCGCTGGTGAACTACATGGTGCATGCAAACTCCTTGATCAACACGGTCACGCCGGCACAGGTCAAGGCCGCATGGGACATGATGCTGGCCGTTCGCGCGCATTACGAGAAGTGCGCGTGTCCGCCAGCCCTTATGGCAGCGCTCGATGCTGTAGCGTTTGAGCACTTGGGGGTCTCCATGCCATTTAGGCTATCTGCCAGCAAAGATGTAAATCTAGGGCAGATGATCAGCGCTACGACCGCCTATCTAGACGAACACTTCCCCACATGGCGGCGCAATCCCTACATTTGCGCCAGCTACGCGCGAGAACATGGGGGTGCTTTTGGCAAGCTGCTGATAGCGCACGGCTTTTATCGCGCACACCTCATGCAGCCATTCCTGTCCGCATACAGCTTTGTTATCAACAATCTGCATATGGACATCAAGTGGTAGCCTGCGCATAGCCAGCATGTGGCTGATGCAAAGCTGGCGCGTAGCTTGCCACGAGCGTGCACGGATCTGGCGTGCAGCTGGCCGGGGCGAGAAGTGCGCGCAGGAGCAGCCTACAGCTCTACCCAGCCATCTGCCCAGCCTTGGACCCACTGCGGGGCTTCATCTTTGAACTGGTAGACAAAATAACCGTGGTCTTCACCATTGTGTGTAAGAAGCGTCAACGGTCCATCTGGTGCATAGCGCATCGGGCACCACGAGGCGTGCGCGCTCTCTTCAAATACGGGCATGAAATTAGCCGTTTGCTCGCACAGGTACCAAATACCGGATTGCCAGTGATGCAGCGCGTTGGTGTCAATGGGCTCAAGCTTTCCCAGCGCGGCCTCAATAATACCCTGTACCAGGTTATATCCCGTCGAAAGTTCAACTAAACGCTCTGAGATGAGATCTCCGCCGCCGCGAGCATTGACTTCAATAAGATAGATGTCTTCTCCGACAATCCGCATTTCTGTATGGCTGGGGCCAAACGTCAGGCCAACAGCATCCAACACGCGCTTATCGAGCTCTATGACACGATGACGCATCTTTTTGCCTATCTGTGCAGGTTGCTGATGGGCAAGCTCAGAGCAATGATGAGCCGTGTCAATAACAGCAGAAGTCACCTGGATAATGTTGTGGGTGCCTTGATAGCTAAGCCCCTCAATGGAGAGATTGATGCCATCTGGTATGAGACTTTCAACAATATACGCAGCGCCACGGTTAGGTTCGTGCTCAATGTAGGCAAGGGCGTCACGCAGCTCTTGCTCTGTATGCACTAAAGCCACACCACGCTTGCCGGCCTCTGAGGTCGGCTTCACAATGAACGGCATCTTATGTACCCAGCGCTCACCAATGTCCTTTACGTTTTCTATCCGCTCAAACTCCACGGGAGCCAGGCCTTCTACCTTGGCGCAGCACTGCCTGTTTCTGTACTTATCCGTGATGAGCCGGGCGTTGGCAGGATCCAGACCCTCCAGCCCTAAGGCAGCTGCTACCTGTGCCGCTGGATAGAACGTAAATTCAGACGTATGCAAAATGCCCGCAGTACCACTTTGGCGGCAGAGAGCGATAAGTTCTTGCGTATTGGTAAGAGATACATCATGACAGACGTCAAACGCGCGGCGCGCATCTTCTGTCATAGGGTGCGCAAAGCAGTGCATCTCCACGCCCATCTTGCGTCCTTCACGAGCAAACGCGCCGGCCAAACCATGCGTTCCAAACACAGCAAGCTTATCTGCCACAGCCAAGTCCAAACTCACGAGTAACCTTTACAAATTAACCGAACGACCGCGAAGCACCCTCATGGCTAAGACGAAATACCACTGGAGTGGCGCAAAAAGATATGCAAGTGGATGGTCTTCTCGCCTAAGCGCATAGAACCAGTGTTTCTTGGACCACTTGCCGCCTAAGAGATGTGACCATTTGAACCAAAAGCGGTAATAGGTCTTCTTGGCAGTCTTGATAGCCTCTTGGTTGCCATATGCTTGCGCATATTTGACAAGTGTCTTGCCAAAACCCACCTCGTTTTTGGCATAGGTTTCATCAAACTTCACGGTGGCAGAGTAACTGCTGCCCGCATCCACCACATGCCTATACGCCGCCCACGGCTCTTGGATGCACTGCACGCGGCCAAGCACGAGCCACAAAAACGCGTTGCGACGATCTCCCATATAGAAGTCATACTCTTTGAGCTCTTTGAACTTCTTTATCTCGTCGAAGAAGTCCTGACGACGGCACACATAAGTGCTGGTCTGACCAGGCATAGTTGAGTAGAAGTACTCCCTAAAACTGTATTCCGGGTCAGGGCACGACGGGTACTTTTCCCCGTTGGGATTTGAATCCTTATCCACCACGATGCTCTGCGTGAAAGACACGGTGTAGTCCGGGTGCGCCTCCAAGAAATCAACCTGCGTCTGAAGCTTATGCGGATTAAGCCAGAAGTCGTCACCCTCAATACCTGCCAGATATTTTCCGCGGGTGCGGTGCCACAGATCTTCTCCGTTGCCCACGGCTCCTAGATTGTGCTCGCGGTACAGAATGTGGATATTGGATGGCAGACTTGGTTCAAGACGCTTGAGAATCTCTCTGGTATTGTCTGTCGAGCAGTCCTCACCAACCAAAACTTCCCAGGTAAACGTACATTCCTGCGCTGCTATGGAACGAAGACAGCGCTCTATGTAGTCTGCATGGTTATACACTGCCACGCAGACGGACACCAAAGGCTCTGCCACGGACTCATCACGCATCTCTTCTGACATTCCTATCCCTTTGCACAGTTCAAGACAAGATTGCAAATCACATCAACGTCTTCAAGCGTCAGATCTGCAAACATGGGAAGCGTGAGTACGTGCGCGGCCACGTGCTGCGCAACTGGCGTCTGAGCGGAGTCAAAGCGGCCCTGATAGCACGCATAGTCGCTGATGAGCGGGTAGAAGTACTTACGCGCATGGATATCTTGAGCCATTAAGGCCTCGTAGACTTCATCACGCGTGGCGCCAAAATCATCCTCAAAGACCACGGGAAGATACGCATAGTTGGGCGTAACTCCTTGCTGCGGAAGCAACAGCTTCACGCCCTTCACGCCGTCCAGACGCTCCCAATAGCGCTCCGCCACACGCTTGCGCTTGGCAATTTCTGCATCTAGGTGGCGCAGATTGCACACGCCCATAGCTGCGCAGAACTCGTTCATCTTGGCGTTTCCGCCCACGTACTCCACCGATTCTGTGCCCGTTATGCCAAAGTTCTTCCACTGGTCGAGAAGATCGTGCAGCCGTGCGTCTCTAAAGCACACAGCACCGCCCTCGATGGTGTTGAAAACCTTGGTGGCATGGAAGGAGTACATGGCAGCATCGCCAAACATGCCAGAGGAAACCCCATTGAGCTTGACGCCAAACGCATGCGCTGCGTCGTAGATCACCTTGAGGTTGTACTTATCGGCCAGCTCTTGTATGGCGGCCACATCACACATGTTGCCATAGACATGCACGGGCATGATTGCGCAGGTAGACGAATCAATAAGCCGCTCTATGCTCGCGGGGTCTAAGGTGTAGTCATCCGGCTTTATGTCCGCAAAAACAGGCGTGAGACCCTTGCGCACAATGGCATGGGTGGTTGAAGCAAAGCTATAGGGCGTGGTAATGACTTTGCCTTTGAGATCCATTGCCTCAAGAATGCACTCAAGGGCAGCGTGGCCGTTGGTGAACAGGGCAATGTTGTCTATCCCCAGGTACTCCTTAATATCTCGCTCGAGCTTCTTGTGCTCCTCACCCATATTGGTGAGCCAGTGGCTCTGCCAGAGCGGAGCAATCTCTTCTATGTACTCCTCAAGCGAGGGCATGGATGATCGCGTGACTAGAATTTTATCGTACGGCTTATCTGCCATGAGCTACTCCGTTGTCCCCTGAGCTGCTCTTGAGAGCACTCACCATCATTCCTTGGACCGTCAAACAGCAATTCTCACACCATTTCAACAGCAGTTCTCATACTACTCTTATCTACTCTTCCGATGCACCTGGGCGGTGCTGCGACAAAATTGCCTGCGCATTCCTTTTGAGATAGGAGAACTCCTCCACCTTAAACACCCATGCAAGAACCACATATGCACCACCCATCACCAGCACCTGGAGCACAACAAGCGCCAAGCGCGGCAGGGCGAGAAGAGCCAGTGGCCAAGCGACGGCTGCGGCAGCCGCGGTAAGTATGAACGCCGGACAGATGTCTTTTACCTGCTCTAGATATGAATAACCGATCACTTTCCTGTTGGGCTCCGCGTTGATGAAGGTGGAGATAACGTTATTGATGATGTATCCAATAACAATGGCGTAGAGGTTGTGGATAACAAATGCAGTGATGCAGAGCATAACGATGCCAATACCCTTCTTGATCACCTCAAGCTTCAAGAAGATGTCACTCTTTCCCATACCGTTGAGCACCTGCAAGTTGGTGGTATGGATAGGTAAAAACGCATAGATGAGGCAATACATTTGTAAAAATGGTACGGCAGGAAGCCACTTATCGCCCAGAAGAAGGAGCACCAAAGGCTCTGCCACCAGCGCAAACGCGCCCATCGCAGGCACGATGAGAAAGGTCGAAGTCTTAAGGCCACGGCGCGCCAGGCGCTTGACCTGCTCGGGCGCAGCCTGCACGCGCGATACTGCAGAGAGCATGACCGGCTGAATAGCGCCGTCCAGCACAATGCCTATGGCCTGCGGATAGCGCTCTCCCTGCGTCACAAATCCCAGCTCAGAGCCACTAAACTGACGACCAATCACCAAGGACGAGAGGCTCGTGTAGCCCTGGTCAATAAGGCCTGAGGCCAAAAGCTTCCAACCAAAGTTAAACATCACCCGTGCACGCGCAACCGAGAACTCAAAGTGCGGCTTCCAGGGTATCTCCACCATCAGTACCACGCATTTTGCCACCTGGAAGCTCAATTGCTGGACCACCAGCGCCCAGATTCCGCCGCCGAGAAGAGCCGTGCTAATGCCAGAGACGCCGGAAACAGCGGCGGCAATCACCGTGGCGCGGAAGGTCTTCTTGAAGTCCATATGTCGTGCTACCAGCGCTTCTTGGATAGCGTTGTAGGCATTCACAATCAAAATGAGCACAAGAACACGCAGCGGCCAGACAATATCTGCCATGGAGTAAAACTGCGCCACGGCGGGTGCCAGCGCAAAAACAATGCCGTAGAGCACCACCGATATGGAAAGGCTCATCCAAAAGACCGTCGAGCAGTCTTTCTCCTCGATGGTGGGCGCCTGGATGATTGCCGTATTGAGGCCGGACTGGACAATCACGTTGCCTATGTTCACAAAGACAACCATGATGGCCAGCATGCCAAACTCGTGAGGCGCAAGGAGGCGCGCCATCACGATCTGCACAATGAGCTGGATGGCGGCGGATCCGCCTTGCTCAAAAAGTTTCCAGAACAGGGATTTTACGGTCGTTGATTTAAGGTCGCGGGCCACCTAATCCTCCACCTTTGTAACGTATTCCTCGTATTTGCGCGCAATGAACTGTGCCTTATATGCCACGGGCATATCCAGAGGTTTTCCCTGGTAGGCATGCATATGGTTGGTGATGCAGTCATAGGCTGCAATGCAGCTAAACTCAACGCCGCCGGCAAAACGAGGATTGCACTCCAGGAAGTGGTACTTCTCCAGCGGCAAGTTATTATCGCCCGTCAGATGACACGCACCCACACCTTGCGGGTCTTCTTCTATGAACTCAAAGTTCACGCAGCCCACCACGCCCAGCTCGTGCGCCAACTTGATGCAAGCTTCTTGCAAGCTCGCATTGTGAAACACTTCCACCGAGGTGCCCGCGCCGTTTAGGGTACGCAGGTACTCACGACGAGGCACAGCCGCGCAGACGCGCCCGTCCGCCGCGCGCACAATATCGACGCAGACAACACGGCCTTCCACATACGGCTGCACAATAGTGCTTATTCTATCCGCCGTTTTGCATACTTCTTCCCACTCGCGTTGATTGTGCACGTACATAAGGCCTTGGCTGCTGCGGCCATCCGTGGGCTTGACCACCACAGGAAAGCGCACAGGCACCGCATCCATGTCTGCCAAAAGCGCCGTTTGGATGCCCTGTATGCCGGAAGCGCTCGTCTCTAAGAAGCGCGCCATAGCGTCCTTATCGCGGCAATAGCTAAGCGCAAAGGCAGGGGAGATGCAGACCAAGGCATGTGCAAAAGAGCCGTCTTGCGCACGATGGGCGTTGAAAAAATCCACGTCAATGTCTGTGAGTGGCAGGATATAGTCCACGCGCTCCTGCGTGCAGACACCCTCTATGAACTGGGCATATTCTTGCTCGTGAGACGTTTTCGGGGCTTGGTAGAACACGTCTGTTGCGCCCGCATCCACCACCAGCTCACGGGGATAAATATCGCAACCAACTACCCTCTGACCCATGGCCTTGAGCTTTTTGATTACAATATCTGCTGAAAATGACCCAATGGCTGTTACGAGCGCTGTGCTCATGCTCAACCCCTTTGTTATATCCACTAAGATGGCTCATGCGCGCACGCTGAGCTCCAACTAAACAGCTTAATGTATGATACGTTAGATGCGCGCCTGACGCTCCTGCTACGCCCAAAGCTCACACGCCAGCTCATGTGACGTTATGCATAGAAGCATCCCGCGCAACCCTATTTTTGCGGGAGGTTGTATGAAAGACAACAGATTTGAATCGCTTTTGGCAGATGGCTTTGCCGAGCGCATGGCGCACGAATATTTGGACACCATGGAAGAAGAGCTCGCAAGCGGCCTTTTTGACGAGAAGTACATGCGCTGGGCACACTCCGAGGGCTTCTACGCTATCTCTGCCTACAGCTACAATCTCACGCCAGAAACGGTAAACGATTACGTGTCTGACTACGACTTCTGCCGCATGTGGCCACTCAACGGCTGGCAGCGCATTTGGATCAACGACAAGCTCACATTGAAATACATGCTGGCAAAAACGCCCTGTGATAAATACATGCCCAAGTATTACTACTACTCTGAGCCAACGCGGCTGGTACCAGGCCCTGACTGCACAGAGGATGCCACGGCAGACGGCTTTGTGAGAACGCTCCAAGCGGTGGGCGAGTTTGCCTGCAAACCCTGCAACGGAGCCATGGCCGTGGGATTCCACAAGCTTGCCTATGCCGATGGCGCCTTCACCATTGACGCTCAACCTGCAAGCGCAGACGACATCAAGGACTTTGCGCTCACCCATCCCAATTACGTCTTTACGGAGTTTCTCTACCCCGCGCCGGAGCTGGCAAAGATTGACCCGCTCATCCACACTATCCGCGCCATCGTGATCAATCCCGACGGTGTCAGCCCGCACCTTATAGCTGACTACCTGCGTTTTTCTGTAGGAGCAGACAAGAGCGGATCCACGCCTAACTACCAGATCCCCTCCAAGGCAGACATCTGTTCGCTCAACGCCTACATTGACCTTACAACCGGCCACTTTGGCGAGGCCAAGCTGGTCTACCCCGCGCACGTAGAGAGCTGCCCCCTCCATCCGGACAGCGGCGCGCCCGTCGAAGGCACCATTGCGTGCTGGCCAGACGTTCTCAAAATGATCAACGACATTGCCCTGGCGCTCGGTCCGGTAGAGTATCTGGGATTCGATATTGGCATTACGCCAGATGGCCCCAAGATCATGGAGATCAATTCCCACTCCGGCGTGCAATACCTGCAGCTTTTCCGCCCGCTTCTCAAAGATCCGCTCACCGCAGACTACTACGGCAAAAAGCTTGCTGCCATTAACGCCCTCTCCAAAGAACAAAAGGCCGCACGTAACGGCATCAGGCGATAAGAGCCTGGCGCAGTAAGAGCCTGGCGCAGTGAGCGAGGAGTGGCATGGCCATCAAAACGCATCCAACGGACGAGATATTGGTACCTGGCCTTTGGTTGCTTTCTCTCCGCGCAAGACAAATCTCAGCCGCTACATATTGGTCTACACCAAAGACGATAAGCGCCCAGAGCAGGATGCACTGTTAGAGCAACTTGGCCCCCATACGCGCGGAGCCGGCTGCCTCTACCTCAAGCATCTCGCAGATGCCGATAAGAACGTGCTCAAGCAACTCATCTCTAACTGCTTTGAGTGGACGTGTGCGCACTACCCGCACCAGCTTTCGTAGAGGTATTGCATGCCAGCTGACATGCAGCTGGCATGTTGCACTCGGCACGTGCCCGTACAGAAAGACCCTACACGCACACCAGCGCGTGTGGGGTCTTGCGTGACGCTTACAAGCAGAGGTTCTTCTCGCCCAGAGCAGCAAGCAGCGTAGGGTGCACAGGCGCCGAGCGCTTATCGCTCACCGGCAGCGCGACGCTCTTGGTATTCCTCTGCCAGCTTGGCCTGGACATCATGAGGCACCTGCTCATACCCTGTAAGCTCAAGCTCAAACTCGCCCGTGCCGCGACTGAGAGAGCGCAGGCGCGTGGAGTAGTCGGTGACCTCTGCGTAGGGAACCGTAGCCTCAATGGTGGTATAGCCAGCTTCAGCGCCCGTAGCAGCGGTCATGCCTTCCACGCGGCCGCGCGACGCCGAAACGTCGCCCATTACAGAGCCGGCGTAGCTGTCCGGCACCGTGATCTTGAGGTGCGCCATGGGCTCAAGCAGGACCGGCTCAGCCTGGCTGATGGCCTTCTGGAAGCCAATGCGCGCTGCTGTCTTAAACGCCATCTCGTTGGAGTCAACGGGATGATATGAGCCATCGTAAACGGCAACCTTCACGTCTATGATGGGATAGCCCGCCAGCACGCCTTCGGTCATGGTTTCACGCACGCCCTTGTCAATGGCCGGGATGAAGTTGCGCGGGATATGGCCGCCGACCACTTCATCTATGAACTCGTAGCCGGCCGTGGGGTTGGGCTCCACGCGCAGCCAGCAATCGCCAAACTGTCCCGCGCCGCCCGTCTGCTTCTTGTGGCGCCCCTCTGCCGTGGCCACGCGACGAATGGTCTCACGATACGGAATGCGCAGCTTCACGGTATGTGCGGTAATGCCCATCCTGTCCTCTAAACGGTCGAGAAGAACCGCCACTTGCGCCTCGCCAATAGCAGAGATGACCGTCTGGCCGGTATCCTCCACGCGCTCCACCTTGAGCGTGGGGTCTGCATCTGCAGCTTTGTCCAAGAAGGAGTAGAGCTTATCCTCGGTGCCGCGCTTGTCTGGCTCGATAGCAATCCGGTAGAGCGAGTTGGGGAACCTAAACTGCGCAGCCTCAACCTTGCCGGTGACTGAGAGCGTGTCTCCGGTCATGGCCTCAAGCTTGGGCACCACGCACACGTCTCCTGCTTGCACCAGCTTGACGTCTTGCGTCTCCTTGCCACACATGAGATAGAGGTGACCTAGGCGCTCACTTTTGCGCGTGCGGGCATTGATGAGCTCAATTCCCGGCTCAATGGAGCCCGCCAGCACCTTGAGGAACGACAGGCGGCCGTTTTGCGGATCATTGAGGCTCTTGAACACAAACGCCACCGGGCGATCATCGTCCGGTGAGATATCGAGCTGCTCGCCGTTGACCAGCGGGATGCGGCCAAAGTCTGCCATGGTGGGGAACCAGTTGACGATAGCGTCGAGCAGGGAGGTGACGCCCTCCTCTTGTACGCACGAGCCCGCAAATACCGGCACAAACACGCGGTCACGGATTGCGCGCCCTAAGAGGCCTTCCAGTTCTTCCTCCGTGATTTGCTCGCCCTCAAGGTACTTCATCATGAGCTCGTCGTCTGCCTCGACCACCTGATCTACCAGGTTCTCACGGGCAGCCTTGGCGGCGTCTTGGTACTGCGCCGGAATGTCTATGACCTCCGGCTTGCCGTCTTTCAGGTGGCGGGCGGTCTGATGGACCACGTCGATGATGCCTTCAAACGCGGCGCCTACGCCCATGGGGATGGTCACTGCCGCAAGCTGCGGGCCAAAGTGATCTTTGAGTAGCTCAAGTGCCATCTCAAAGTTGGCGTCGTCCTTATCGAGCCTATTGATGAAGATCGCACGGGAAACGGAAAGGTCTTGAGCGGCAAACCAAAGCCTGGTCGTCGTGGTTTGAGGACCGGCGGAATCAACCATAAACAGGGCTGTTTCTCCTACGCTCATAGCTGCGTAAGCATCGCCGATAAAATCTGGGTAGCAGGGGGCATCAAGCACATTGATACGGGTATCTCCCCACACCACAGGTGCCAGCGTTGTCGAGATGGAAAAGCCGCGCGAACCTTCCTCGGTGTCGTAATCAAGCGTGGGCTTTGTGCCAGCATGCCCGCCTAAGCGAGTGGTCTTTCCCGTGAGGTGCAGCATGGCCTCTGCCAGCATGGTCTTGCCCACGCCACCTTGGCCCACAAGGACTACGTTTTTGACTTTCTCTGATTTTGCTGCCATATGATGCCTCCTAGAATGTCTCAGTTCGACATGTGCCCAACAAAGCCGCTAGGACGCTTTGCCTGCAAAAGCTTGTGAGTTGGGTCATTGCCCTGCCACATTGCCACGCATCGTCGCAGGCAGATTGCGCCTGCGCCATACAAGGAACAATACCCAACCCGTATGGCTGGCCCCGCTACGTATCGGGCGGCGGTTGGCATCTCATTGTCAAAGAAAGAGGAGAAGTACCCGTGGTACTTCCCCTCTCAATCTGTCATAGTTAGTGCAGTGCGGCCTAATGAGCGGCCAGCAATACTTACTGACGGCTACTCCAGAACGGCACTGTTCTCCTCGTCCATCTCCATCAGCATGCGGCCCTTCTCGTCTTGAGATACGGTAGACATTTTGTCCGCATAGATCTTCTTGCCGGTGGGGTGCTCTTCCAGCCAGAGCTTCTGTGCTGTGGGACCCCAGCTCTTGGCATAGGGCGTAGTCCTCTTTTGGATCTCTTCTGCAGGCTCTGGTGTTACATACTCTGTGCAGTGAGCACCTGCTTCCTTGACCATCTGCGGCAAGATGCCAGGGTTTTCCAACATGGGGCAGGGCTGGAGCATGTTGTCGTTCCAGGGGTAGCGTGCACGGTAGGCCTGGAACATGGGCTGCTTCAAGCAGTCAATCCAGTCCATGTCATGGATATTAGCGTTGGAGTAGTGGATAAAGACGCAGGGCTCCACATCACCGCGAGCATTGACATGGCAGTACACGCGGCCGCCAGCAATGCAGCCACCCACGTACTCACCGTCGTTCTGGAAGTCCATAGCAAAGATGGGATATCCCCCTTCAAAGCCTCTGACCTCGCGGATGCGGTGGAACATGTACTCGCGCTGCTCGGGCGTAGGCATGAGATCTGCATTGGCGCCCTCACCCACAGGCATGTAGTGGAAGTACCATGCCCATCTGCAGCCCTTCTCAACCAACAGGTTGAAGAACTCGTCTGAGGAGACACGCTCAGTGTTGAGGCGTGTATAGCAGGTAGAGGTGCCGTAGAGCAGGCCATGGGCATGCATGAGATCAAAGGCACGCATGACCTCATCAAATGAACCGTCACCTCTGCGGCCGTCGTTGACGCTGGGCTCGTAGGACTCAAGGGAGACGGAAAAGACAATGTTGCCGAGCTCCTGAACCTTCTGACAGAAGGGCTCATCTACCAGAGATGCGTTGGTGAAGATGTTAAAGATGCAGTCATCGTGCTTCTCGGCCAGCTTCAAGACGTCGCCTTTTCTGACCAGAGGCTCACCGCCGGTCAGCATGAAGAGGTGGGTTCCGAGCTCCTTTGCTTGGGAAATGAGCTTATCGCACTCATCATAGGTGAGGTTCAGGCGATTGCCGTAGTCTGCTGCCCAGCAGCCCACGCAATGCTTGTTGCACGCGCTCGTGGGGTCAAAAAGGATGATCCAAGGCACGTTGCAGCCGTTGCGTGCTGCATTCTCTGTGCAGGTACGCAGACCACGGAAGGCGGCCTCATAGCCACCGTTCATAATGGCTGTCTTAAATACATGAGGATCGGTGTTATCAATCACATCAAAGAGGAAGTCTTCCCACTTGCCGCCAGGATACAGAGCCGTCTTGAGGCCGCGCACCACGCCAGGTGCCGTATCCTTCAAGAGTTTGCCGGCCATATCAACGACCTTATCGACCTTTTCCGCGCGGTCATCACTGGAAGCAGCTTTGAGCGCCTGGTCAATAATGACGCTAAATGCCTTGCGTTCTGCCGCATGCGCAATCTTTGATTGCATAGTAACCTCTCTCTCCACCGTCTCGGACGGCTTAGATAGCTGTGCCATCCAACGCTCTATGACTGGCAACGGCTTTGGGCGACCAGATGGATGCGCCGCGCTGCGTGGTCAATAATGATTTAGCATACCCTTGTCACAAGTTTTTATCTAGGTAGCGGACAGTAAGATGAACAGTTATGGCCTCGTGTGTGCGTTTTTATGCGTCTGCTGTCGTTCTGTGTGGACATGTTAACTAAAATGACAAGCAGGTACCTTAAAGACTCTGTTTTATCGGTCGAGAAACCCGACAAAAGCAAACGAATGTTTCACGTGAAACATCTTGGGTTACACTTACCTACATGGGATATAAGACGTACACCTGTCCAATAGCGCGTACCTGCGGCGGCTGTGAATGGCTCGCCGTTCCCTACCCCATACAGCTCAAGCGCAAGCAGGCCTACCTTGAGGAGCTCTTTGCAGAAGAGCTTGCACAGGACGGAGCGGAGCTGGCACCTATCGTGGGGATGGAAGAACCCGTAGGATACCGTCACAAGGCGGCAAGTCCATATGCACCAGGGCCGACGCGGGCACAGCGCCATGGGCATGGCCGCGCGTGGATGCGCTCGGGCTTCTATGCTGCGGGCTCTCACAAGATCATCCGCTGTGAGAAGTGCCTGGTAGAGGCCAATGGCTTGCGTGACATATTGAACGATGTAGCAAAGGTTGCCCAATCGTTGCACATAGCTGCCTACGAGGAGGACAAAGGCAAAGGCGTCTTGCGCTACGCCGTGGTCAGGAGCGGTTTTGCCACAGGCGAGTGCATGCTCACGGTGGTAACAGCTGCGGAGCTGCCCCGACAGAAGGAATTTATCGCCCAGATGCTCAAGAAGCACCCCGAAATTACCACCATTGTGAATAATCTGAATGCGCGGCGCGGTAATGCCATTTTAGGTCGGGTGAGCAAAACGATCTTTGGGCCAGGGGTCATTTACGACAAGCTTCTGGGATGTACTTTTGAGATCAGGCCGACCAGCTTCTACCAGACCAACCCAGCACAAACCGAAAAGCTCTATCAGCTGGCAATTGAGGGCGCGGTGCTTACGGGCAAAGAGCACATTCTGGATACCTACTGCGGTACGGGCACCATTGGCTTGTGCGCGCTGAGCGAGCTCAAGGCACGCGGGCTTGTTGGTTCACTCACCGGCGTTGAAGTGGTGCAATCCGCCGTAACCTGCGCGCGCAAGAATGCGGTGCGCAACGGCGTGCAAGATTCGTGCCAGTTTTTGGCACAAGATGCCACGGCATACATGCATGCGCTGGGCAAGAAGAATAACGGCGCTGTAGACGTTGTGTTTATGGATCCGCCGCGCGCGGGCTCTACACTGGAGTTTTGCAACGGTGTGGTGGCATGCGCGCCTAAGCGGATTGTCTATATCAGCTGCAACCCAGAGACGCAAAAGAGAGACCTTGCGTGGTTGCGCGCGGGTGGATATCGGGTTGAAAAGATCTCTGCGGTGGACATGTTCCCGCACACCAAGCATGTGGAGACGGTGGCTCTTCTTGAGCGTCGCTAGATGCCACGCGGCAGGGCGTGGGAAGGGACAACGCCACTCTCTTGCGTGACATACGCTCCAAAGAACAGCCGATTATCTGGAGTTTGTTATCATGTGCGCATAACTTCCACCCTTCCGGTGGGGATTATGTATTATCGGTAAGCTTTAAAACGCAAGGGCACTGCCGTTGGACACCCCGAGCGAAAGGTTACAATCACCATGAATACCAGCGAAAGAAGCAATTCAACAAAGCTCCGCTAACGTGGCTTTGGGCTGAGTTGCGTCCTTCTTGGAGTAGCCATTGGCTTGATGGCATTGCTTGCAATCTTATGTGTGACTCGCTATGCCTCCAACGCTTTTTTGGTAACGATGTTCACAGGACACACAACAGTGAACAGCAGCTTCTTGGTTCCTTTGCGCAATCTTGCTCAGCTGCCTGTTACATACGGAGTCTCGAGCTTTTTCACGATCTCGCAAAACACCGCGGCACACATGGGTCTCACGCGCGAAGTGACAGTGACGTTGCGCAACGCGCTTTAAAAACGACGGTTTGTATATGGTCTACCAGACCAAGGCTAGTGTGAACACGCTTGTGATTGAGGGCTTTGAGGCGCTTGTCTATCTGCAAGGTAACCGTATGTCGCCCGCTGAGTCCTTTCCGGTTACCGAGGAGTGCGACTGGCTCCGCAAGATTGGTCAGATGACTACCGAGATAATCGTGGCACAGGTAGCTGAGTGGAGCTCTGTAGGCCTTTATCCCAAGCCTGTTTCCATCAACATTTCAAGTATCCATTCACGCAATAACGGATACTTTGACTTCTTTGTAGACATGCTTTACGAATATCACGTGCCACCTGAGCTTGTGGACATTGAGATTAGAGAGCATGCGATAGAAGACTTTTCTGACTAGACAGCCTTGCAGCTTGAACTCTTGCTCGAGGTTGGCATCGAGGTTGCGCAGGCTACTCCTTTACCGAGCGTCTGCCTGCTGACGCAGCAATTGCTTTTTGCGTGCACAAATTGAAGTGCTGCGGGCATCGGCGGGTGCCGACGGGCACTTATTGGTGCTTGCAAGCGCACGCAGATACCTGTGAGTGCATTTTTTCGCGGCTCGCTAATCTATACATTACTCGTTTAACTGCCCCAACAATCAAAAATATGTGCACAAGACCGCATTCATGCCCATAAATAGGGAGTCAGCCTGAACGACCGACTCCCTATTTCATAGACCTTTCACTCTAGGAGCTACCAGGCACTACTTCTTGTTGCGCCTACGCAGACCCGCCAGCAGCGAACCCATGCCCGCCAGAGCGAGCATGCCCGCGCCAGCCAGTGAGGACACATCGCCCGTGGACGGGGTGTTTGTCGGCGAGTCTGGCTTGCTAGGCTTCGGATAGTTGGTAACCACATAGCCGCCGTTGCCATCAGGGGTCACAGTGTAGAGCCAGTCAGAGGTCTGCTCGGCCACGGTGTAGCTAATCTCGTTGCCCTGGTTGTCGTACTTCGGCAGGTCATCGAAGGAGGCGCTCCAGTCGTTGCCCTCGGTAAGGGTGACGGTCTTGCCGGTGTGCTCGCCGTTGGCGAGAAGCTCGATCGTGGCGAACTTACCGCTGGCGCCGTTCGCCCACTCCTTGTGAACGGGCACGCTCACGAACTGCGTGCTGGGGCCGTTGGCAACCGTGAAGCTGCCGTCGTCGTTCTTGGTGACGGTGTAGTTCCACACAGCGGTGTCCTCAACCACGGTATAGGTGATCTTCTGGCCGCGACTATCGTACTTCGGCAGGTCGTCAAAGCTGCCCTTCCAGCCGTTGTCCTCGGTGAGAGTGACGGTCTTCCCGGTCTTCTCGCCATTGGAGACGAGCTCGATGGTAGCAGACGTGCCCTGCGCGCTATCAACCCATCGCTTATCAACCGGGACGTTCACGGTTTCTTTGCTCGGTCCGTTGGTGACCACGAGGGTCCCGTCGTCGGCGGTGGAGTAGTTCACGTTGTAGTTGTTGGCAAGTTCAACCACGGTGTAGGTATGGGCTTTGCCGTCCTTGTCGGTCTTAAGCAGGTTGTCAAAGCTGCCAGACCAACCGTTGTCCTCAGTCAGCGTCAGAATCTTGCCGGTCGCCTGGCCGTCGCAGTAGAGCTCGACGGTGGCGGAATCACCGGATGCGCCGTCGGCCCAGTCCTTGCGGACGTTGACTTCGGTGACCTCGGGGGAGTTGGTAATGACCAGGCCGCCGTTGCCGTCGGATGCCACCTGATAGTGCCAAGCAGTGTCCTCGTAGAGGCTATAGGTGATCTGGTTGCCAGAAGCGTCAACCTTATCCAGGTCGTTGAAGCTTCCCTTCCAGCCGTTGGACTCGTTGAGGGTCAGGGTCTTGCCGGTGTGCTCGCCGTTGGCGAGAAGTTCGACCGTTGCGGACTCATCGGCCACGCCGTCAGCCCACTTCTTCTCAACGGGCACGCTGATCTTCTCGTTCACGGTGTTGTTGAAGGTCATGCCATCAACGGGCTGACTGTCATTGGTGATGGTGGTCGTGGCGGTCAGGGTGTTGGAGTCCTCGGCGCGCGTCACGTTCACCTTGACCGTGTAGACGGTGCGGTCGTAGGTGGTGAGCTCGTCGTTGCCAACAACCTCTTTCACGGTGTAGGTATGCGGACCTGCCTCGGTGAAGACAAGGTCGCCAAAGGTTACCGCACCGTTTTGAGCGTCGCTGGTCACGGTCTGCAGGACCTTCTCGCCCTCAGAAAGGGTGAACTGATAGGTCTTACCCGCAGGAGCTGCGCCGTTCACGGTCTTGGTGGCGGACAGGCTGACCTTTGCAGCGCCAAGCGGCGCGTTGGTCACGGTGAAGCCGTTCACAGGGTCGCCTTCAGTGGAGACCACGTAGGCCTCGGCGCCTTGCTCTACCACTCGGTAACTATAGAGCTTGCCCTCACTGTCGAACTTTTCATGCTCACCGAAGGTTGACTTCCAGCCGTTTGCGTCATTAAGAACAACGCTGTCAACGCGGATCCACTTGCCGCCCTCAAGGCGCTGCAGGTCGATGGTCAGCGACTGAGCCTTGGTTGTGCCAGCCAGCCAGGTCTTGGCAACCTTAGGCTGAACAGTGCCTGTGCGGGTGTTGGTAATGGCTCCGTCGCCGTAGCTCACGGAGTAGCCTGCGTCTTTGGCAGCGGTCTCGCTCTCGACGATCTTGTAGGTAATGGGGTTGCCATTCTCGTCCTCGGCGTACAGGCCGGAGTAGGTGATGGTCCAGCTGTCGCCGTTCTGGGTGATGGTCGGGGTGGGCGCGTTCTGAACCGCGGTGCCGTCGGAGTACTCAAGCGTCAGCCAGGAAGCGAAGGTCTTAGCGTCGGGACGGTTAGTGTCACCGCCGTCCTTCCACGTCTTGGTGATCGAAACGGACGTGCGACCGCGATCTTTACCGGTGTTTGTGATGGTGGCACCGTCATGGCTCACGGTGTAGCCAGCGGCAGCGGCCTTGTCGGAATCCTCTTCAATCGTGTACTCACCGCTCGAGAGTGCGGGCAGGTTGGAGTACGTGACGGTCCAGGTGTTGTCACCGTTGTCGCTCACCTGGGGTTCAGCACTTACAGCGTTGCCCTGCGGGTCCTTGAGTGTCAGCCAAGAGACAAACTGCTCTGCGCTCGGACGCGTGGCGTCGTTGTCCTGCCAGACCTTAGTGATGGAGACGGACGTGGTCCCAGTGTTGGTGATGGTGCCGCCGTTCGATATGCCCTCGGTGGTGGAGGCGGTGTAGCCGGCGTCCTCGGGCACGGTCTCCTTGATCGTGTACTCACCCTCGGAAAGAATGGGCAGCTTGGAGTACGTGACGGTCCAGGTGTCAGAATCCACGTCGCCTGAGACGGTCGGCGTATAGCCTGTGATCTCCTCACCGTTGGCATAGAGCTTGAACCAGCCGGCAAACTCGCCTTGGCTTGGGCGGGTGGAGGTGCCGTCAACCCACTTCTTGGTGATGGAGACGGACGTGGTCTTGGTACCCTTGTTGGTCATGTTGCCAGAGGCGTCGGTGACGAGGGTGTAGCCCGCATCAGCCGCCTTCGTCGCATCCTCGGTAATCTTGTAGCTGCCGCTCTTCAGCGCGGGCAGACCAGTGTAGGAGACGGTCCAGACGTTGTTCTCGCCCTCGGTAATTGAAAGCTTGTCGGCGTAGTCAGCCGTGACGTCCTTGTCCTGGTCACCTTGTCCGGTGATATAGAGCTTGACCCAGCCCTTGAACGTGTCGGCGCTCGGTAGCTCGTCATCGCCCTTAACCCAGGTCTTGGTCACGGAGAGCGAGGTGGTTCCCGTGTTGGTCAGGTTGCCCTGTTCGTCGGTACTGACCGCGTAGCCAGCATCGGAAGCCTTCTTCTCGTCCTCGACGATCTTATAGGAGAGTGCGCGGCCCTGGTCGTCATACTGCGGCAGGTTCTCGTACGTGATGGTCCATGCGTTGGTGTCGGTACCGGACACCGTAGGCGCCGGGGCGTTCTGAACCGCGGTCCCGTCGGAGTACACGAGCGTCAGCCAACCGGCAAACTCATCTGCCGTCGGGCGGTTGGCGCCGTCGTCAATCCACGTCTTGGTGATCGAGACGGATGTGGTACCAGTGCGGGTGTTGGTGATGGTGTAGCCGTTGGTGGCGTTGCCAGTGACAGCAGAGGTATAGCCGTCGATAGCGTCCTCGGAGACGGTATAGGTGTAGGTGTGCTCACCATCGCTTGCCACGAGGTTGTTGAAGACGCCGTGCCAGGCACTGTCCTCGCCGTAAAGCACGCCGTTGTCACCCGTGGTGAGCTGGTCGTCAGTTTCACCGTCGACCGTCACGGAGATGCCGGTGTCAGCAGGCTCGCCGCCGTCAGTAGAACGGAGCAGGCGAATAGTCGCAGACTTCGAGCCCTCGGCGTTGTCGTCGTGCCAGCTCTTCGTGAAGGAGACGTTGGTGCGCGTTGTGAGCACGTTGGTGAAGCTCGGCACCTCGACAGTGTTGCTGGTGGCGTCTATATAGGTGAGCGAAGACTCAAGGTTGCCGTCGCCGTCGTTATCGGTAACCTCGACAGTGGCGTGGTAGACGGCACTGTCGTAGGACACGTCGGTTGTGCCGCTGTTCTTCTCGACGATTGTGTACACGAAGGTGCCCTTGTTGGTGTAGGAGATTGGGGCGAACGTTACGGTGCCGTCGGCCGCATTGGTCGCGGTTTGCAGCAGGTTGCCCGTGGTATCGGTACCCTCGAAGAGTTGGAAGGTAAACTCGCCATCCTGGAGCGTGCCGCCCTTGAATGTCTTTTGTGCCTTCATCTGCTGGCTGGTGGAACCAAGCGATCCGTTGGTGACGGTAAAGCCATCGGCGCTGTTGCCACTCGTGGCGGGGATCCAATCTCCGGTCGTTTTCTCACGAACCTTGTAGACGATGACGGCGCCATCAGCAGTGTACTTAGGCACGGAGGCAAAGCGGCCATGCCACTCGTCGAACTCGCCGACCTTGGTGTTGTCTGCCGTCACGCCATCATCGGGCGAGCCGTCAAGCTCGATCTCAGAGACGACCTTATCACCGTTCAGCAGCTGGAGCGTGACGGACTTGGGCTGAACGCTCGAGTCCCAGGCCTTGGTCACGACAGGCTGGATGGTCTCGTTGTTGGTGTTGGTGATGGTGTAGCCGTCGGTGGCATCACCGGTGACTGCGGGGGTGTAGCCCTCAATGGCATCCTCGGAGACGGTATAGGCAATCTCGTGGCCATCCTTGCGGTCGTACTTAGCCAAGCCCTGGAAGGTGCCAGTCCAGCCGCTCTCAGCATCGAGCGTGAGCGTCTCGCCGGTATCGGAGCCATCAGCAAGCAGGTGCACGGTGACAGAGGAGCCCTCAGGACCGACCCAGGCCTTGGTTACAGAAACCGAGGTAGTAGTGGTGTTGGTGTTGGTGATGGTGTAGCCGTCGGTGGCATCACCGGTGACTGCGGGGGTGTAGCCCTCAATGGCATCCTCGGAGACAGTGTAGGCAATCTCGTGGCCATCCTTGCGGTCGTACTTAGCCAGGCCCTGGAAGGTGCCAGTCCAGCCGCTCTCAGCATCGAGCGTGAGCGTCTCGCCGGTATCGGAGCCATCAGCAAGCAGGTGCACGGTGACAGAGGAGCCTTCAGGACCGACCCAGGCCTTGGTTACAGAAACCGAGGTAGTAGTGGTGTTGGTGTTGGTGAATGTCCAATCACTCGAAGGAGTTACGCCAGCATACACAAGGCTTGGACGGTTAGAGGGATCGCTTGGCGCATAAACTACCGGTGAGACGTCATCAGGGACACTGACAAGGTTAACCTCACTGGACCGCCCAGTCAGAGCCTCGAAAGCGGACATCTCATTTTCGGAGAGACCGCTCGCACTCGACTGGTCTATCCCATTGGTGTAGTACCAAATCGCAAGCTGTGTCACAACGCGAAGCTGGTCGTCGGAGAGGCTGTACTTGGCTTTCAGGCCAGCCGCATCGGCACCGTAACCGTTGTAAATGACCTTCACGACGTCGGAGTCAATGTTGGACGAACCAACAGTCTTTGCAGTGTAGATTACAGAATCGGTATAGCTTGGAATAATCTTTTCGTTGTCAAGCGAGAAAACAACACGCTGACCGCCGTCTTCCAGTGCAATAAGGTCCGTTCCGTCAACCGACCTCAACAATATTGCGGGGTAATTTGCATTCGTAGTGCTCACGTCGTCTGAGGTGGGTTCGATGGCGCTTGTCAGCGTCCAGTTATCACTCGTCGAGCTCTCCTCAACGGTATAGGTATAGGCGTTGCCGTTGCCGTCGACGGCCGGGAGGTTCTGGAACACGCCGTGCCACTCTGAGTCCTCATAGGCAGATGCCGTGGCGTCAGTGTCCACGGTGCCGTCAAGTGTCAGGGTGAGGCCAGCGTACTCCTTGACGCCACCGTTCACCTGGCGATAGAGCTTGAAGCTAACGCTGCCACGCAGGCTTTCAGGCACGCCATCCCACGATTTGGTGACGCCGACCGAGGTGCTCTCGGTGTTATTCTCGGTGTTCTTGAGCGAGCCATTGTTAGAGACTGCCTCACTACTGCTCGGCGTGAAGCCGGCAGCGGCAGCCTTCTCGGCGTCTTCCTTGACGGTATAGGTGATTGTGTTGCCATCGGAATCCGTGGCAGGCAGGTCCTTATAGGTGACAGTCCAGGTGCCGTCGCTGTTGACGGTGATGGTGGGCTTGTAGTCTGTCGCCGTCTTGGTGCCGTTCGCATACAGGGTCAGCCAGTCAGCAAACTGGTCGGCAGAAGGAACAGTGCTGTTCTGCGCATCCCAGGTCTTGGTGAACGTGAATTCGGTCGTGGTGGGCGTCGTGCCAGAGTTGGTGAACTGGAACTCATTGAGCTGGGTAAGCGTAGCGGAGAGCAGCGCTTGGATACCATTGGCAGTGGTCGTGTAGATTGTCAGGCCGTAGCCAGCGGGGGGCTCCTTAATGCCAGCATCGGTGTTGTTGCCCACGAGGTCATCGAAGGCGCTTGCCATGTCAGGGTTATCCTTGAATTTCGTCGTTCCCTTCGTAGCATCATCGTACGACTCGGTGTAGTTCCAGATAGCCTCCTGAGTCACAATGCGGAACTGCTCATCTGTGAGGTTGTACTTGCTCTTGAGACTTGAGGCGTCGTTCGGATAGCCGTTGTAGAGGACCTTGAGGATAGCGGCCTTGAGGTCGATGTCGCTCCTGCCCTTGGTATTAATGGCGAGAAGCTCTTCTGAGGAGGCATTGACAATTTTTGTGCCGTACTCTTGCCCCGGCTGGGGGTAGTCTTTACCCAAGTCGAAGCAGTACACAACCTCGCCATCGACAGACAGGTCATGATAGACCGAATTGTAGGAGCTGTGTTCTTCATCAGCCGTATAGTTCCCGCTGATAGTGTGGGACTGCAGGCTGTCGGATGAGACGTCTGAAGTGATCTGTTCGGTCTTGGTCAGCTCCCAGTTGTCGCTGGTCGTGGTCTCCTCGACGGTGTAGTTATACTGATCGCCGTTGAGATTTACGGTCGGGAGGTTCTGGAACACGCCGTGCCACTCTGAGTCCTCGTAGGCGGATGCCGTGGTGTCTGTGTCCGCGGTGCCGTCAAGTGTCAGAGTGAGGCCGGTGTCCTCTCCATCACGCAGGAGCTTGAAGGTGAGGGTGCCGCGCTTATCCTCGTCGACGTTATCCCAGACCTTGTTGACTGTGACCTGGCCAGTGAAAACGGGCGTAGTCTGAACGGTCCCGTGGATGAGGTTCTGGTAGTTCTTAACGACATTGCCATTGCCGTCCTGGCCAAGGATGTTTTCGTAAATATCGGCCTGAACCAGGCTGGGGTCAGTGACAGTTCCGGGGTTGTCGCTGATGAGCGTGTTGAAGACAGACTCGATAGCGGCCTTGTCAGAGGAACTCAGCGTGTCGGCGAGTGTCTTTTTGTCTGTGTACATCTGAGAGAGATAGTAGTCAAGCGAGCCGTCAGGGTCAGCACTCTGGTAGTTGGTGAAGTACCAGATGGCAGACTGGGTTGCCGCATAGAACGCCGTACTCTGGGACACACTCGTGACACCGAGCAGGTCAGATGGGGTGTCTGCGTTACCATAGCCGTTCGCAAGGACGAGCTTCACGTGGTTGTAGGTATCTTCTGCGGTACGTACGCCACTGGGGCCATAGTAGGTGCGCGTGCCGTCGGTTTCCTCGCCCGCGATCTTGCCGAAGGTGACGGAATCTGCGTTGTCATGCTCCATGAAGGGCGTGGCGCCGGAATCGAGCGACTTGTTCAGCGGATCGGTAAGGTTGATGCAGTAGACCGGGGAGATAGTGCCCTTCGATGTGTCTTCTTTGCCGTTCGTGTAGTACTTGAGCTGGAGGGTGGTGTCGGTGTTGGGCTTGTACTGCCAACCCGTGTAGGAGCCCGTATCCACGAGTGTAAACGAGAAGGTCATCGGGTCGAGCGAGAGCTCCTGGCCGTCAGCTGTCTTAGCCGTGATGTTCACGGTTGCGGTGAGGGCGGAGCCGTCTTCCTTATGATAGAAGTAGTAATCAGCGTAGACGTCGTTGTTAATGTCGACTCCGGTGGAGCCAACCTTGGGCTGGATGGTGAAGGTCGCAGTCTCGCCAGGTGCCAGAGTCTTGCTGGTGACGCCGTCGCTTAGCTCGTACCACTGGATGTCACTCGTACGAAGGTCGCTGCCCGTTGAGGTATGGCAGGGGGTCGAGCTGAGGCTGAAGGTGAGGTTCTCTGTGCCCGTGTTCTCAATCGTGATGGTCTGGGCGTCGGGACGGTCCGCTCCGTAGAACAGTGTGCGCGAACCGAGGTTGGCATAGTAAGGCTGTACCTTGAAGGCAGGGCCTGAGGTCTCGTCATAGGCAGGAAGTTCGAGCACGGTTGGACCGTCGAAGAAGGTGCCGTCCTCGGTAGCGTAGCGAACGTAGATCTTCTTTGCAGAGGAGCTTTGATCGGTCTTGGTCACTGTGACGGGGAGGTTAGAGAGGTCGCTCACGCTGACTGCAGTCCAGCCGTCCTTGACCGCCTGCTCACTCGAATCGGGAGCGTCATCGGTGGCATCCTGGATCTTGTAGTAGGCGGTGCCCTTTACGGTCGGGGTGATGGAGAGCTTGATTGTGGAGGCGTCGGTCCGCTCCGCGGAGAACTGGACCGATCCGGTCGTGGTGGAGTTAGACGAGGACGCGTCAGTCGTTCCGTACTTAGGCAGGTCCATCGTCGACATCTGGTAGATATTGGTGCCGTCAGTAAAGACAAGATAAATCTTCTTGGCATTTGTGCTTGAGACAGACTGCAGCACGCTGGCGCCGGAAGTGGTGGCGTCGAAGGTGGAGCCAGAGGTGAGGACCTCTGCCGCAGTGGGGGCTGAGTCAGTGGCCTCACGCACCATGTAGTAAACCGTGCCGTCGGTCGTAGACGGAACGGCGCCAATCTTCACAGTGCTTTTGTCTGCCCAGCTGGCGCTGTAGTTGATGGTGCCAGCCTGCTTGTACTCGGGGAGATTGAGAGTGAGAACCTTGGAAGTCGCGGTGTCTGTGGCAAACACTATATATATATGTTCTTGGCAGCCTTGCTCGAAGCGGTGATGGACGCAGTGGCGTCGGTGTTGGCGGAAGTGGAAAGCTGGGAGCCAGAGGACTTGACCTCGTCAGCCGTGGGGGCAGCATCGGTTGCGTCCTTCATAAGATAGTATGCAGTGCCGGCCTTCTCGGTTCGAAGCGAGAGTGTCACTGTGGAACCGTCGTTCCACACGGCCTTGCCCTCGACCGTGCCGACCCGCTCGGACGAGGTGCTCGAGGTCTTTGCCGGGAGCTCAAGCTGCGCCACGCCGTACGATACGTTCTCGTCGTCAGTGAAGGTGACGTAGACCGTCTGATCCTTGGAAGAGTCGGCGGCTCTGGTGGCGGTCGCATCCTGAGACTGGGTGATATTTACTGCTTCACCCGCATTAACTTGGTCTTCTGTTGGCGCCTCTCCGCCATCCTCAACGACAACGTAGTGCGCAACGCCCGACCTATTGGAGCTGACAGTAAGTGCAAGTGTGGAATCATCCGCCCACTTGACGCTATAGTTCACCTTCCCGTCAACACTCGAGGCGCGCGCAAATGTAGACACGCCAATAAGCGTGCCTACTACCACACAGATTAGTGTCGCAAGAGCGACAATTTTCCTTTTCTTACTCATGGTCTTCCCCAATCACCCAACACCGCTATAGCTGAAAATATAAAGAGAGACTTTTCAGACACTCTCGTGTGGAATTGTATTACTTAAAATTTTGGTATCAAGTCTGAATTGTTCTTATTGTGGTAACGATTCTGTTAATGGAGCTAGTTATCTGAAAATTGCACGTCATGCATAGCGAAGTTCTTTAAGACAAGCAACCGTTATCGATCTTATATGTATTATTTTGGTTGTCTAATCTCAAAATAACTTGTATTAATCTGAAAGCCTCTATTTATATTAGGTGGCGTAATCTCTATATCCAAGTGTCTACTCCTCGCAAAGCCGACGCTCAGGACAGCGTCCTGTGGGGCGCGCTCGAGGCGGTGCATCTTGCCGATTTCTTGCAGCAGCAAGACAGTCTCAACACGCAGCTGACTGAAGGCGCAGCCAACCTTTCCGGCGGCCAGCGGCAGCGCAGTTGGCAGATGCCGTCTACCTCACGCAAGCGGAGCTTGTTTCTGCACCTCAGGCGTTTATCGCCTGCATTATGACCATGAGTTCTTTTGCCATGAGTTCTTTTGGCCCTTTTGTGGCGCTCTCAAACCTTGGCTCGACGCTGCAGACCACACATGCCGCGGGCCGGCGCGTTTTGGCGCTTTTAGCAGACATCAATATGGATTCGCTCAATGAGGGCAAATTCTGCACGCACTGGATGAGCGGCGTGGCAAGCGGGTGGTCGTTCTCATCTCACACATAAAATCGACCATGGTTTTGGCCGACAGAACCTACACAATGGATTCTGGTCTGATCAGCTAGATACGGTCGCTGACCTGGTGGTTTTGTACTAACAAGCACGGCCTTGCAGCAAGCACGGCTACAAGAGAGGCCTCACGGGCGCGCGTTGCCCGTGAGGCCATTTCTATTAGAGATATCATCCGGCGCGCAGGTACTTCTCGCCCAGCGCCAGCTCATGGCAAACTTGTGGCAAGCGCACGGCAAGCTTGCGGCAAGTGTTAGTCTACCAGTTCTCCGGCGAGCTCGCGCAGCCAGTCAATCTGGCGAACATTGTCAGCAATGTGCTTGGAACTTGCATGCCACTTGGTAATTTCTTGCTCGCTCATGTTGGGCACAAAGACCTTCTCCACGCCGTTTTTGCCCACCATGCAGGGCAGGGATGAATAGATGCCCTTGATGCCGTAGGCGGATCCGTCCATGTACGTGGAGACGGGCGTCACGATCTTGGTGTCGTTGAGCACTGCCTTAATGATCTTGACTGTGCCATTTGCGATGGAGTACTCCGTGCAGCGCTTGCCCTCCATGGAGATGTAGCCGCCCTTGCGCGCCTGCTCCTCCAGACCGTCGCGGTCAAAGCTGATGCCCAGGCTCTCCTCAACCTCTTCCGGCGTGAGCGCGCCAAAGGACACGTGCGACCACAGCGCAAACTCGTCAAAGCCGTGTTCGCCCAGCATAAGGGCACTAATGCACTGCGGATCAAAGCCCGTCTTTGCAGAGAGCGCGTGCTGGAAGCGTGAGCTATCCAACGTTGTTCCTGAACCAATGACCTTATAGGGGTCAAAGTTTCCAAGTTTTTGAATAGCCAAGGCTACAACGTCGTTGGGGTTTGCCACAGAGACCCACACACCATCAAAACCAGCATCTGCCAAGCGCTTGGCAAAGGTTTTGGCCTCGTCCGTTGTGATGAAGAGCTCACCGTCTCTTGACTCCGCAGCTTGTGCCACGTGACCTGCGGCGTTTACAATCACGTCGCAGTCTGCCAGCTCCTCGTAGCGGTCGTCGCACTCAACAACCTTTGCGGAATGCGGATAGAAGCTCATAGCGTCCAACAGATCATTGACCTGTGCACGACACAGCTTGACGTCTTTATCGCTCAAATAGAGTTCTGAGACCAGGCTTTGCGATAAGAGCGCATTGGCGACATGCGCGCCAACGTGGCTATTTCCAATAATTCCTACCTTTGCTCCTGCCATGATGCTCCTTTCCGCCAAAGCCGCAAAGACGTGGTTTGGCTACTATGCAGGATCGATTACTACCTTATTTGATTCAACATGAACTCGGCCTTCCGCCAGAAGTTGAATCACCTCCGGGTAGAGCTCATGCTCAATCTCATGAATATGGGCTTCAAGCGTCTCAACGTCCCAGCCTTCCTCAATGGGCAAGGCGCGCTGCGCAATGATGGGGCCGCAGTCGTAGTTATCATCTGCAAAATGCACGGTGACACCCGTGACCTTAACGCCGTAATCAAACGCGTCTTGAATGGCATGTGCACCCTTAAAGCTGGGAAGCAGCGCCGGATGTAGATTGACCACGCGGTTGGGAAACGTTGCTAGAATAGGCGCGTGAACCATGCGCATGTAGCCGGCCATCACCACGTAATCTACCTGGTGGCGCACCAACTCTGCTGCTATGACCTCGTCTGCCACGGCCGAGTTCTCATAAAGCTCTTTGGAGATGGTGAGGGTCTGAAGGCCTGCCGCCTCAGCACGTTTGAGACCCATGGCAGAGGCGCGCGAGCTCACGACAAGCTCTATTGAGGCATCCAGTTCATGCGCGTTGATCTTATCGATAAGAGCCTGCAGGTTAGTGCCTGATCCAGAGATCAGCACGCCGAGCTTGATCTTTTTTGCGGCGCTCATCGGTAGATCACCTTGCCCTCCCCTTCTTGACACACGCCCATCACAAAGGGCTCAAGTCCCTGTTGCTTGAGCTTGCCCATAACCTCATCCACATCATCTTTGTCGCAGATGATGCTCATGCCCACACCCATATTGAACGTCTTGTAGGCCTCATTGGGGGTAAGTTGCGCAGCGTTAACACAATAGGAAATAATGGGCGGCACGCTCCAGGCGGGACCGTCCGCGCCACCACGGTCTACCAGCGCATCTACGTTAGACGGCAGCGCGCGGTTGAGGTTTTCTGTAATGCCGCCGCCGGTGATGTGTGCCATAGCGCTGATGGGCGCTCCCGCACGGAGCGTCTGGAGCAGCTTGCCAGCGTATATCGTGGTAGGACGCATCACGGCATCTGCAATGGACTCGCCCAGCTCAGGGATGGGCGTCTCAAGCTCTTCCACGGTCTTTCCTTCTATGGCAACCTTTCTCACCAAGGAATATCCGTTTGAATGAATACCACTGGAAGGAAGGCCTAAGATCACATCTCCTGCCTTAACTTTGTCAGGGCCTATCATCTTTGCTCGATCAACCACGCCCACCACAAAACCGGCCAGATCATAGTCATCTGCTGCCATGACGCCAGGGTGCTCTGCCATCTCTCCGCCTACCAGCGCGCAGCCGCTCATCTTACAGCCCTCAGCAATGCCGGCCACAATCTTTGCCACATGCTCAGCCTTGAGCTTGCCAATAGCAATGTAATCCAGGAAAAACAGGGGCTCGGCACCAATGGGCACCACATCATCTACGCACATGGCTACCAGGTCTTGCCCTACCGTATCATGCCTATCCAGCAGCTGAGCTATAGCCAGCTTGGTGCCCACACCGTCGGTGCCAGAGACTAAAACGGGATCTTCCATATCCTTGAAGTTGGCCATGGAAAAGCATGAGCCAAACCCGCCCAAGCCGCCAATGACTTCAGGACGCGTCGTGGACTTGACCGCTTCTTTGATGGCATCCACCGCGCGGGCGCCCTCATCAACATCGACGCCTGCAGCAGCATAGGTAATGTGTTCTACCATTACTCGTCCTCCTTGAGTAGATCTTCAATCTGCATTTGAGACTCACGAGAAGCCTGAGAGAGGTTCTCTGGCTCATAGCCTTCCAAGAATTTGCCCGCAGAGAATGATTCTGGAATCTCCACCGGATAGCGGCCGGTATAGCAGGCCGTGCAATATCCGTCCGCGGGGACAGATTTGAGCAAGCCTTCAAGCGATAAGAACGCTAAGGAGTCAGCTCCAATGTATTCTGCCACCTCATCCACGCTCTTCTTTGCACTGATGAGCTGGGATTGAATAGCGGTATCAATACCGTAGAAGCACGGCCACTTAACCTCGGGACAGTTGATCCTCACGTGAACCTCTGTCGCGCCAGCGTCTTTCAGCATGCGGACAATCTGCATAGAGGTGGTTCCGCGCACGATGGAGTCATCAACCAGGACGAGTCGCTTACCGCAGACGTTATCCGGGAGCGCATTGAGTTTCATGCGCACGCCCATCTCGCGCATCTCCTGCGTAGGAGCAATAAACGTACGAGCTACGTAGCGGTTTTTGATCAGGCCTTCGCCAAAAGGAATGCCCAGTTCATGGGCAAAGCCCTCCGCAGGCGGCAGACCAGAGTCCGGCACGCCAATGACCATGTCCACGTCCGCCGGCGCCTCACGCGCCAGCTGGCGACCCATCTCATAACGCATAGAATAGATGGATTTGCCATTAACAATGGAGTCTGGTCGGGAGAAATAGACATGCTCAAAAATGCATGTTGAGGGGACTTTTGGCTCCACGCCCTGCTCTGAGATCAGCCCATCATCTGAGATGCGCACAATCTCTCCCGGTGCAAGTTGCCGCACGTAACGAGCACCAATAATGTCCAGGGCGCAGGTCTCAGACGCAACAACCCAGCCCTCATTATCAAACTGACCAATCACCATGGGACGGATACCATGTGGATCACGGAAGGCATACAATGCATTTTCACGCACCAATGCCATAGCGTAGCCACCCTCCATCATATGCATAGCATTGCGTATTCCTTCACGAATATGCGAAGTCTGCTCCGTGAAGTATCCAATGAGCTTGGCCGCCACCTCTGAGTCCGTATCGGAGAGAAACGGCACGCCCAGGCGGATGAGCTCCAGGCGCAGCGCGTCAGAGTTCACCAAGGTTCCGTTATGCGCCAGGGCGATAATAACATTGCCTATGGCAGAAAGATGCGGCTGCGCGGCCTCCCAGCTGCGCGCGCCTGATGTACCGTAGCGCACATGCCCTATAGCAACTTTGCCCGGCATGGCCGCAAGGTCTGCGTCCGAGAAAATCTGGCCGCAGAGGCCAAGGTCTTTTCTCACGAGCACCGTCTGGCCATCCCCCACCGCAATGCCTGCAGAATCCTGCCCGCGGTGTTGGAGTGCGCGCAGGCCAAAGTAGGTGAGCCTGGCAACGTCTCTCCCTGGTGCCCAGATGCCAAAAACACCACATTCCTCATGGATGGTGTTCTCGTCTTCTGTCATTACGTCAGAGATTTTTTGTTGTGTTTCCACTAGTCCCCCAAGCACATTCTTGAGCGTTTGCCCATGTTACGAGGTCTGCCCCGTAGCTCCCCCTTGTACCTCTGATTTCAAAACACACAGCAAAATTGACCTGCCATCGTCCTCATCATATTGGCAGGTAGCAAGCGTAAGCACGTGATTTGTTACCGTAATGATATCTTGAGCGTCTCCTCGTGCAGCAGAAGCCACAGCGAGTTTTTCAGACAAATACTCATGAAACTCATTGGGGGGGAAGTTAAATGTTCTTACGGATGTATCTGACCCTACCGTTTTGTAGAGCAGAAGTGGCTCCAGCTCATAGTTTGCCTCTGGCGTGCAGTACCAAATGGTGCTAACCGCATCAAACGCATCCTGAGAGGCCATGTCAGCTATCGTCTTGAACATGGAACCGTTGCGCTGGTGGTGTCCGTAGATGAGGGTCTGCATATCAACCAAACCCGGCGCGGTATTCTCATAGTCCATGAATATTTGTCCACCAAATGAGTATTGCCCGTACGCGCTATGGTCCAGGTAGTAATCATTATCTTGCCCCTGGTAGACGGGGTAGTTCACCACCGTATGCGGAATGTAGATCCACCCCACCACGTCTTGGTTGATTGCACGAAGGGCGTCCCAGTCAATCTCTGGAGCACCGTCGTCTCCCTGTGGCAGCGACGCATATTCTGCAAGCTTTTGGTTGTTCTCTTCGTTCTGCTCATAACGCTGGTTGTTTTGGAACCAAATAGCTCCTGCAACCACCAGAAGCGCAACGCCGACAACCAGCAGGATGTTTGAGATAATCCGACTGACCGAATACTTCTTGCCATCCGCTTGGTCATGCCGAGATCTATCCGCTGCTGCAGTAGAAGTATCTCTATCATGCTTGAAGTGCGAGGCCTGGGACATTCTTATTTCTCCTCATCCGGCGCTCAGTATGGGGCCAATACAATAACAGGCGCGCCATGTTGTGCGCACCTGTATTCTTGCATCTATCTTGCCTATGCGTTGGCCATATCTTGCTTGAACTTAACCACCACATCTCTCCACGTGGGATCTTGCGCGCCAAGAATTTGAGCTGCATAAATTGCTGCATTCTTGGCACCACCTATAGCAACGCAAGCCACAGGCACACCAGACGGCATCTGCACCATAGACAGCAGCGAATCCATACCACCCAAGTCACTGGTCTTCATAGGCACACCAACGATAGGAAGGGGTGTATACGCTGCAACAACGCCGCCCAGATGCGCAGCTTTGCCCGCAGCAGCAATAATCACCTTAATACCGCGATCCGCCGCAGTCTTTGCCCACTCATGCACCTTGTCGGGCGTGCGATGCGCTGAGGCAATTACCAGCTCATATGGAATGCCAAACTCCTCCAACTGCTTGGTGCACGACTCCATTGCAGGCAAATCAGATTTTGAACCCATGATGATTCCAACAAGCGGCTCTGCCATGTTTTCCTCCGGTCTCAAGGTCTCAAGTCTCCGTCACGCGCATAAAAACACGCTGCGCGGGGCGCGCTCCTTAAGTATACGAGCAAAACGTTATGCCCCACCAAACAGCACAAGTCCGCACAACTCCGCCAACGCCGCCAGCGCCACGCCCTTATGTAAACAAATGGCGAGAAGAACGTGCGCAGACGCAAGAACTACTATCCTAAAAGGCGGGCGGCAGCAACCACGTGCCAAGCGCCTGCCCAACGTAGGTCCAGAAGTCCACGTGAAAGGAAGATTATGGGATCCACACACAAGAAAGCAGCGCGCGATGTCGTACTTTTTAGGCGAGAAGGGCAGGTAGAACCCCGCGTTGCGGCCGTGCATGACCTGTGCGGCTACGGCAAGTGCTCGCTGGGCGTCGCAATCCCTGTGCTCTCAGCTGCAGGGTGCGATGTTTGCCCCGTCCCTACATCGCTCTTCTCGGCACACACGCGCTTTCCCCACTTCTACATGCATGACACCACGGACATGCTCAATGATTATCTGGATGCATGGAAAGACGAAGGTATTCAGCTTGATGCAATCTATTCAGGCTTTTTGGGCAGTGCGGTACAAGTTGAGGTCATTAAGCGCATGTACCGTGAGTACCCGCAGGCGCTCCGCATCGTCGATCCGGTGATGGGTGATGGTGGAAAACCCTATCCCACCTATACGACAGAGATGTGCGAGGCTACAAAAGACCTGGTTGATGGTGCCGATGTCCTCACGCCCAACCTCACGGAGGCTCACATTCTTACAGGCATTGAATATGAGGGCCAAAATGTATCGGAGGCCTACGTCCAAAAAATCATGGACGCGCTGCTCAACATGGGCGCAAAGTATGTGGTGCTCAAGGGCATAGCGCGAGAAGATGGCAAGATCCGCAACTATCTCGCTGGCGCTGACATTGAGCCCGAAGAAAACGTGGTTGACCTGCGCCCCTTCATGCTTCACGGCACAGGCGACCTCTACGCAAGTTCCCTCTTGGCCGCCATCATGGCATCCAAGAGCCTCTCCGAAGCTGTAGCTTTCGCCGGCAAGTTTGTCTACGACGCCATGGGCATCACGCCCGCACAGCCTGACTACGAGGTCCGCGGCATCAGTTTTGAATCCAAACTTGGAGATATTGCAGCGCTTTTAGGCGATAAGCACTAAGCTCTCCGCACGTCCACTGCGCCGCGGTACCTGACCGCCATCGCGGCCGCACCAGGCGCCCCAGTGCGACGGCGCCAAACCAGAAACGCCCTGCAAAAAGACACGGCACGCCTCACCTAAGAGACGTGCCGTGTTGTCGTTACTTGTACGCAGGCACAACTGCAAGGATTGCGCTACGAGCTCGCATCAGACGTTGCCGTGTCTGAGTCCTGGGTCTTCTCGCCCGTTTCATCTGACTGTATGTCAGATGAAGAATCCGCCTGTTCAGAGGTCGTATCGGCATCCGCATCCGCGTTGGCATCTGCCGAGTCAGCATCCGACGCGGCCTCAGCCTCTGCCTTTGCGGCCTCAGCCTCTGCCTTTTGCTCCTCCACCGTCTCCGTTGGGTTCGTGCCTGTGGTGTCGCCGAAGCCTAGGATGGTTGTCGGCGTAAAGCGATTGGTGATCTGCTCACGCAGGACATCTTGCATCTTCTCATCAATACCTGAAATGGTGCAGTTAAAGCGCACGCCACCGTCGTCAGTGTAGGTCTTTGTCCAGACGAAGGTCATTAAGGAAGTTATGTTGCCGGTAGGCTTGAAGAAGCCAAAGAAGGAACTTGTGGCAATCTTGCCGGTATCATCCAGATAGACCTGAACATGATAGGTCACGGTGTTGATATTCTGGTTGAGCAGCGCATTTGTAGCAAACGCGGCAGCCTGCACCTGAGAGCCCGCCAGGCACTCCAGAACCGTTTGCGAGGTGGTGTCGATGACCGTCACCTCGACGCGACCCGCATTTTCATCGGCCTCTTGCACGCTAAAGTCATCCGGGAACTGGGTGAAGCCGTTGCCCCATTCAACGCCGCCACGAAGCGCACTTGCAACTGTTCTCACATTCACATTAGTTGAGAGATTGGCGGTATTGCTACGGCGTACATAGCCAAAGAACAGCTGTGTTCCCACAATGAGAACAAAGAAACCTATCACAAAGATAGAAGCAGCTTTTGCGATGGTCTTACCAACGTTAGAGCCAGACGGATCATCTGCAGAAAGTGGGTCAATATCTACGCCGGCACCGGTGAGATGGCGGTGGCGACGCTGACGTGCGGCGGTCTCACTATTGGTGTGACCCGTCTCATCTACCATGCTAAAGAGCTCTTCTGCCTCATCTGCAGAGAGTGAATTAGTTTGGATGCGGGCAATCTCCCGCCGCTTTTTTTGAGACATTAACTCTCGTCCTGTTCAGGATATAGTGCCGTGAAACTTTTTGTAAAACCCCAGCTCAACACGTATATGCTACGCCATGCATTCCGCGGTGTTTGGCATTCATCCACAGTATACGTTACTGTGGCCTCAATCACACATTTTAGAAAACTAAAACGGCAACAGGTCGCAGTGCAAAACCAGCTCAGCACGCGCGTCTATCTGCTGTCGGCGGTGTCGTCGACCTCGGTTTCTGTGCGCTTAACCTCGTCTGCGCCCTCACCCACGCTCAATCTGTGTGAAATGGCATCACAGGCCAGCGCGCCGACGACAGTCTTTGCGTCTTCAATCTTTCCATCGAGCACAGCATCAATAAACTCGCCAAGGTCTACCAGGTCAACATTTATGAACTCATCCGCGTCAGGATCGCTCTTCTCAAAGTGGAGACCGGTGGCCATATAGATGTGAATCAGCTCATCAGAAAAACCAACGCTGGAGATAATGGTCGTCAGAAAAGCCATCTTGTCGGCTACCATGCCAGTCTCTTCAAGCAGCTCTCGAGAAGCGCAGGCAAGCGGATCTTCTCCCGGATTGAGCTTTCCCGCAGGAATCTCCACCGTCACCCGATCAACGGCCGTTCTATACTGGCGCACCAGGCAGATGTGTCCGTCGTCAGTCAGCGCCACCACGGCCACCGCACCGGGATGACGCACCACGTCGCGGATCGCCGCACGACCATCGGGCAGCGTCACCCGCAGGCGATCCACATTGAAAATCTTTCCCTGCCACGCCACATCTTCACACTCGACCTTCTCGGCCAGTGCCTTATCACGCGCGTCTTCATCCCCTAACACCAGATGCCGGCGCACCGGCGTACCAGAAACATGCGTGTGCAAGGATCTATCCCCATCAAACGTGAAACTTTCAGCCGCGTTCGACATGCTGTCAACCGCGCGTGCCAGGTCATGCACCGTAGGCGCGCTCAAGGCAGACGATTCCGGAACTGCCTCACCAGGCCCCCCGTTGTGCTCACGTGCCGCGCCGCTCTTATCCGTAGCCATCATTTCCTCCTTATGTCAACGCGCGACTCCCGCGAGCCGCGCGTTACCAGTCATAATGCAAATGTAGTACGCCTGGGCAACCCTTACCGGGCAATAAAAGCCTGGGCGAGAAAACCCTGCACTCGCTACAGTCTATCGCGCCCCTTGATGGCCTTGATTCCAATGTCGTGGCGATATGTCTTGCCCTCAAACCAGATCTTGTCGCAGGCAGAATACGCTGTATTACGCGCCTCCTCAAAGGTGGGAGCAACGGCTGTGACCGCCAGCACGCGACCACCGTCAGTGAGCACGTCTCCGTCTTCTGTAAGGCAGGTACCAGCGTGGTAAACAAAGACACCGTCCATCTTATCGGCATCGTCTATGCCATAAATCTTCTTGCCCTTCTCGTATGGTCCAGGGTAGCCCACGCTGGCCAACACAACCGAAACCGCCCAGTCATCATCCCAGTCAATCATGTCTTCACTGAGCGTTCCGGCGTCACATGCCAGGAAGATATCCACCAGATCGCCCTTCATGCGCGGCAGCACAACCTGCGTCTCTGGATCACCCAGACGCGCATTGAACTCCAGAACCTTGGGACCATCCTTCGTGAGCATGAACCCACCATATAGGCAGCCAGAGTACTGGATACCTTCCCGATTAAGCTCCTCGATGACCTTCTTTTCAATGGCCACCATCTCTTCAAGCTCACCATTAAGAAGAATGGGCACAGGACTATACACGCCCATGCCACCCGTATTGAGGCCCTTATCACCATCCAGTGCGCGCTTGTGATCCTGGCTCGTTGCAAGCGGCACAAGCGTAGTTCCGTCTGTGAAGGCAAGTAGACTGCACTCAGGACCTTCAAGCATCTCTTCTACGACAACGGTATTGCCCGCATCACCAAAAGCTCCGCCAAAGCACTCATCCACGCCTGCCAGCGCTTCTTCTGTGGTAGCCGCTACGATAACGCCCTTACCAGCAGCAAGTCCATCTGCCTTTACCACACACGGGCCCGCCAGTTCCTTAACGTATGCCCTGCAGGCTTCCTTGTCGGTAAATGCCTTATAGGCTGCCGTAGGCACACCTGCCTTGACCATAATGTCTTTGGCAAACTCTTTGGAGCCTTCCAGGCGAGCAGCATCCTTATTAGGCCCAAACACGGCAATGCCGCGTGCGCGAACAGCATCTGCCACGCCCGCCACCAAAGGAACCTCTGGCCCTACAACCACAAGACCAATGTTGTTCTTTTCCGCCCACGCAGCCACATCTTCTGGGTTGATAGGATCTACTGCTGCGCGCGTAGCCATCTTGAGCATGCCGCCGTTACCAGGCGCGACGTAAAGCTTGCCCGCACGCGGCGACTGCGCAAGCTTTACCAAAATAGCGTGCTCGCGACCACCTGCACCAATCAGCAGGATATCAACCTTGTTCTCTGCCATGTCAACCTCCATCTCAGCTGCAGATCCTGATGCTCTCTTAGGCGAGAAGCCCCTGGTCTAGCATGGTCCTGCGTGGTCTTGTGGGACTCACGCAGTCGTGCGTGGTCTTTCGTGACGCAAAGGGCTCCCTCATCAGGAGCCCTTTTCTTACAGTATTAGTGCCAGTAGCGGTCTATTGTCTGCTCGCGATCTGGGCCTACGGTGATGATGCTCACACGTACGCCAGCCAGCTGCTCAAGGAAGTCAATGTAGTCTTTGGCTTCACGCGGGAGCTGGTAGAAATTCCTCACGCCAGAGATGTCACACTTCCAGCCAGGAAGGGTCTCATATATGGGCTTGGCGTGGTAGAAGACACTCTGGTGCTCTGGCACCGTGGTGTACTGGCGGCCGTCACACTCATAAGCAACGCAGACCTTGATCTCATCCAGGCAGCCCAGCACGTCCAACTTGGTGATAGCCAGGTCAGTCAGGCCGTTCACGCGTGCGGCATAGTTCACCACAACAGCGTCGTACCAGCCGCAACGACGCTTACGTCCGGTGGTTACACCGTACTCATGGCCAACCTCGCCGAGTTTATCGCCCACCTCATCATAGAGCTCCGTGGGGAAAGGACCTGAGCCCACGCGCGTGAGATAGGCCTTAGCAATACCGAGCACGCGATTGATGTTGGTAGGTCCTATGCCAGAGCCAGTAACCGCGCCGCCGGCCGTGCAATTTGAACTGGTTACGAACGGATAGGTGCCAAAGTCGATATCTAACATGGTTGCCTGAGCACCCTCAAAGAGGATGGATTTGCCCTGGTCAAGCTGCTGGTTGAGGAACAGCGAGCTCTCCACGATGTAGGGGCGGATGCGCTCGGCGTAGGGCAGATAGGTCTCGCAGATTTGATCCACCGTATAAGTGGGCAGCTCATAGACCTTCTCCAGAATGGGGTTGGTGTATGCCAGCGCTGCCTCAAGCTTCTCACGGAAGATGTGCTCGTCGAGCATGTCCTGCACGCGCAGGCCCGTGCGATTCATCTTGTCCATGTAGGTTGGGCCGACGCCGCGCTTGGTGGTACCAATGAGATTCTTGCCTAATTTCTTCTCGTGCGCGCCATCCAGATCTTTGTGGTAGGGCATTACGATGTGGGCATTGCCAGAGATCTTGAGATCATCGCAGCTGATCCCCTGCCCTTCCAGGGTGTCGATCTCGCTCAGGAGCACCTCAGGATCAACAATGCAACCATTACCAATCACGGGGAACGTGTTGGGATACATCACGCCGGACGGCACCTGATGAAGCGCCAGCTTGTGGTCATTGGCTATAACGGTATGGCCAGCATTTGCTCCACCCGCGTAGCGACACACCACGTCGTAATCACCAGAAATGAGGTCGGTTACCTTGCCTTTTCCCTCATCGCCCCACTGTGCACCAACAAGAACGTCTGCAGGCATTACTCTTCCTCTCAAGACAAATAACGGACCTTTTTGCTGCTTTGTGCAGCCCTCTCAGTATATCCCTTCATGGTTTCAAGCTTGTAGCGCACTATGCGTACTATGGCTCGTGATACTGATCTACCTCGACAAACTTGGTGGAACCAGGAAGGAACGTAAGCGGAACAATATCCAAAGGACCAGAACGATTCTTAGCGATGATGAAGTCCGTAATATCCTTATCGGGCCTGTCATCTCTGGCCGCTTCTTCATCCGTCATGGAGCGATCAAGCAGGATAACAATGTCCGCGTCTTGCTCAATAGAACCGGATTCTCGCAGGTCAGACAGCTGCGGGCGCTGGCCTTTGCGGTCGGTCACCTGACGGTTGAGCTGGGAGAGCGCAACCACGGGGACATCCAGATCTTTTGCCATGATCTTGATACCGCGGCTCATCTCTGAGACCTCAGTTGCGCGGCTATCTGCTCTGTGCCGTCCGGCAGGGGGCGATAAGAGCTGCAAGTAGTCAATGATAACGACACCGTTTTGCTTACCATGCAGCATGCGGCGCGCCTTGGCACGGATTTCGGTGACGGTCGTGCCGGGGGTGTCGTCGATCATGATGTCTAAGCTCGAAAGTGAATTGGTAGCCTCTAGAATTTGTGCCCACTGGTTGTCTCTGATGTTGGCAGAGCGGATGTCCATAAGGCCAATTCTTGCCTGTGCAGACAACAGCCTCTGCGCAATTTCTGTCTTACTCATCTCAAGCGAGAAGAAGGCCACGGATGCTCCCGCTGCTGCCGCATTTACGCACAAGTTCAAGGCAAACGACGTCTTACCGACACCAGGACGCGCGCCGATAACGACCATCTGACCGCCACGCAAACCCAAGAGACGTGCATCAATACCAGGGTAGCCAGTCTGTACGCCAAAGGAGTCTTTGCCACTTGCTGCCATATCACCCAGGTCGTTATAGAGCTGTTCCATAACTTCACCGAGCGTGGAGTAGTTGCTTCTAATGTCCCTATCGGTGACCGAAAGGATCATGCGCTCTGCCTGGTCAACCACTTCTTTGGTATCTTCTGGCGCATCAAAGGCAAGAGCCGTGATCTGCGCTGAAGCTGCAATGATTTGACGGAGCGTTGTATCTCTTCTCATCATGCTTGCATGGTGATGCCATGATGCGAGTGCAAAGGTATTATTGCCGAGATCAAGCAGGTACGGCATGCCACCTACGCGCTCAAGTTCACCCTGGGACTTGAGGTAGTCCGCAAGACTTACAGGATCGACCGGCGCTGAGTTATTGAAGAGGTTATAGATGGCCTCAAAAATTTTGCGGTTTGAGGGGATGTAAAAATCTTCTGGCGTGAGCTCAATGATGCAATCTTGGAGAGCATCGGACGAAATCAACATAGCTGACAAGACAGATTTTTCCGCCTCAGGGTCTTGCGGCATAGCCACGTCCGTTGGCAGTGTTGCACGCGTCGGGTTGATATTCAAATTCTCAGACGCCACAAGATCCCCCGTCGTTACTCGTCAATTCACATATGAAAGTGTACTTCCTCAACGGGGGCGCTCACGCGTGTTTGTTATTTATCCACTCGAATCTCAGTAATGCAGATGTAAGAAGCACACAGCTTTCACGTCTTAAGAACGTAAGCGAACAGCCAGAGAAATCTCAGCTGTTATGAACATCTGTCTCACGCTTCTTGGGTGGTCAGGCGTGGTTTTTTACACTTTTCATAGTTTTCAACAAATTGCGAACACTCATAAAACCCCAGTTGGCACTAGTTTTCAACATTCATAATACAGTTGTGTGTGTGCTCGAGCTGCACCCCACATTTGGTAGTCTTATTGTATTTTTGCAGGTAAATAGGCCTATCTGGGGCATGCATAGCAAAAGGTTCTCCCAACTTACGCGCTGTAGCTGGGAGAACCATTATCGGTAATACAGTTATAGATGATGTAATACACCATCTCAAATTGTAGAAATCCTCCTTATTTGTGAAGGATCTCAACAATCTCTGAGGTAGACATGCCTGGGCTACTCTGCAGCCTCAGTCTCTGCCTCAGCCTCGGTGGCAACCGGAGCTTCCTCTGCCTCTGCCTCTTCAGCGGCAGGCTCTGGCTCTACCTCAGGCTCATCGCCCACGAGGACGGTGATGGCTGCAGTGATCTCACGATAGAGGTTTACGCCAACCTCATGACGACCTGCAACCTTGATTGCCGCTGCGCGCTCAATGCGCTTGCGGTCAACTTCGACACCAAGCTGATCCTTGATTGCCTCAGCAATCATGGTCGTGGTGACAGAGCCAAAGAGCTGGCCTTCATCACCAATCTTGGCGTCAACTTTAACGAGCTTGCCATCAATTGCATCTTTGATAGCGTTAGCATCGGCAATGCGCTTCTCCTCGCGCTTGGCAATGCTGAACCTGCGCTGCTCGAGCTGCTTCAGGTTACCAGGGGTAGCAAGCTGGGCGATCTTATTGGGGATCAGATAGTTCTCTGCATATCCCTGAGCAACGTCTACAACGTCACCCTCGCCACCTTTGCCCCTCAGCTCACCCAAAAGGATGACTTTCATGGGACGCTCCTTCGGTATATCGACTGATGTCGATGGATGCTACTTACTGTTTGATCTCTTTTTACTGCGGATAAGGCCGATATTCATCTGCCTAAAATCAGCGAGCGCATCAATGAGACCAACAACGCACAAAACGTAAAACGAATACTCAAGATACAGACCGAGAAGAACGGCAAGTATGCTCATGATGCCGCCTACCTCATACTTCTCCAAGACCCACCAGAGCAGGGAAAGACCCTGTATAAAGTAGGCGATACGAGCAGCCATGAGTAAGTTGAGTCCAATTGAAAGGCTTAAGGACTCATCCGTAAGGGCAAAGTGACTTACAGCGAGTACCCCTGCAGCCACAAGAACCAGAATTGCCGTCCATGCTGGCAGGGCAAAACTCTTGAACTCCCATGCCGTATCTTCAATCACACGCCTTCTTCCTGCGACTACGGCACTTAAAGCAAAGGTGACGTAGAACGCCCCCGATGTTAGGTAGACCGTAGGCCACAGAAGTGGCAAGAGCTTCATATACACACTCATCTGTGAACGTGTAGCCAGTGACACTGAAGACATATCAAGGCTTTCCGTAATGGTGGAGATAGCCTCATTCAAGGTTGTACCTTGATAGTGAGCTTCCATGCTCGTGACTATCCACAGCAAGACTGCTGCGAAGACTGCAATGCAGCAAAGCTGAACGGGTGTATTCTTCTTGGCCTGAATGGAGAAAGAAACAGAAACGATAACGCAGAGAGCTATGACTTGCTCTGCAAGCATATCAAGCGCTGCAGCTGTTCCATACAGTACAACACCCAGCGTTGTAGCCACCGCCATTCCTAAGAAGAGATAACCAAGACCCTTGCGGGAGAACTTTTGGCTTTCCTTTCTTAGAAACAGACCATAGCCAAAGCCTGCAGGTATACATGAGATCACCGGGATAATGAGAGAAGACATCATGCCCAAAAAGCACCAAAGTCTTGCTACTTTTTCCTTTAGATCTACTCCTGACTGCTTATTGCTTAAGTGAGTACTTTCTCCATCGTGTTGGTAGAACCCCTCTGGGGGTTCTGGTATTCGGTTGTCATTATGTACGTCTTTGAACACGTGCTATGGACCTTACTTAGCCACGGTTGCGGCCACCACGGCTGGAAACCACGGAAACCGTGTAAGGAAGAAGATCCATGACACGTGCGCGCTTGATGGCAAGCGCGATATCGTGCTGATGTTGCGTGCAAGCGCCAGTGACGCGACGAGGCTTAATCTTGCCACGGTCGGTCATGAACTTACGGAGAAGCTGCACATCTTTATAGTCGATGTACTCGGTGTTCTCCTTGCAGAACTGGCAGTACTTGCGGCGCGGCTGACGCTGAAAATCTTGCTTCTGACGACGCTGAGCCATGTCACAATGCCTTTCTCTGGGCACCATCTGGTGCCACCTAATTAGAACGGAATCTCCTCGTCATAAACATCCGATGAAGGAGGCTCACTGACAGGAGTTGAGGCATTTTGAGAAGCCGCCTGCGGTGCACTGTAAGACGGTCTGTTATAAGAAGAGTCCTGATAGCCACCATCTTGGCCGTTGCGAGGAGACATGAACTCAATCTCATCTACAACAACCTCGAGCTTGCTTCTCCTCTGCCCATCACGCTCCCACGAGCTGTAGCGAAGCTTGCCTTCAATGGCAACTTTGGATCCTTTTCTCAAGAAGCGACTTAAAGCGTCAGCACGGGCACCAAAAACAACGCAGTCCACAAAGTTAGGAACATCTTCCCATTCATTTGTTTGCGGATTACGACGACGATCATTCACCGCAACACCGAAGGTCAAGACCTGTGTAGCACTGCTCGTAGAGCGGAGCTCAGGATCACGTGTCAGATTGCCAGAAATGTTTACCCTGTTGATGCTCATTGTCACCACTGCCTCTCATTTATGGGCGTAATACGCCCAATTACCATGCTTACTCTTTGTCGTCACGACGAACGACCATGTGACGCTTCACTGCGTCATTGATGCGCAGAACTCGGTCGAGCTCGGCGATCTGGGTTGGATCTGCATGGAAGTTGATGAGGGTATAGTCACCCTCGTTGAGGCCGTCGATCTCATAGGCGAGCTTGCGCTTACCCCAATCCTCGACGCTGTCAATGGTGCCGCCATCGGTGGTTACTGCCACCTCGATACGCTTGGAAACGCCAGCACGGGTCTCCACAGTTGCAGCAGGATCGACAAAATACAGCAGTTCATAAGCCTTCATACTGTCACCTCCTTTGGGCTCATGGCTCCGGGACGTGAAGGTTTGCACCCGAAGCAGGAAAGGTACGGTCTGACATCCTATCACACCAGCTTGCACGGATGCTGAACTGATTTCCTCTCCTAATAACTTCCTTGCAGTCCACACAAACAACCTACATGATGCGTCGGACAACTATTTGCTAGCCACTTGCACCAATTTGGCACGTATAACTTCTATAGCCCATCTACCTGCCACTACTCGCCTATCTTTGGAAAATTCCATTTTGTCTTTAGTCTAATGGCGGCCTGCAAAGAGGTGCCCGAGCAGGTAGCACGCATTTCTCTTATATAGAGAAAGAACGGCGCCTAGAGAGCGCCGTTCATGCATACTTTGCACTATTCCTAGAGAGCGGTGTTTGCTTAACACCCCACTCCCCTTTTCTTAACGCTTATACCGTCTGACCATCACCTTTAGTGCTTTCTTCGGTATCTGCATCCGCCTTAGGCGTATCCTCAGACGTTTTCTGCTCATTCGAGAAATCTATGGGTTCTGGTGCCGCAATAGGATCAAGGCGAGCAACAGGATCATCTGAATCTAAGAACTCCTTCAGTGATTGACTCTCCTGACCAGCAATTGCCTCATGCGGTGCAGGTGCAGAATCGGTGACAGAATCTTGACCGTCTTTTGGCGCAGCCTCTTCAGCAGCAACATCCTCAGGTGCCTTTTCAGTGAGAGTATCGTCTGTGGGTACTGCAGGAGCAGCAGTCTCCGCAGGCGTTGCAGGTGTGGCAGGCACGGCGGGTTGCGCAGCCACGACAGGTGCCGCAGGCGCAACTGACGTAGCTGGTGCGACATCAGGTGCTGTTGCGGCTTCCTCTGGCACGTATTCGGACGCGCTTGGAGCGCTGGTATTTCTCGCCTGAGCATCCGTAGGGATGTGCTGTGTCGTATTTGTGGTCTCGGTTATAAACGGCGGCAGTGGATCTTTGCTTGCACCCCACTGCGGGACATTGAACTGCCGATACCACAGACCCACCGCGGTGGTCGTGAGGAGGTTCGCTATGGTTGAGAGGACAAAATATATAAATACTGCAATGATAATCAGTGGTAGAGCAGCGCTTATCATCCCGATGATTTCACTGATGATATAGGGATCAAGCTCGGTGGCGTAACCACCAAATGCGCCGTATTGCAGATCGATCATGTATCCAAATCTCATAAGGTTGGGGAGTGCCTGCGCGAGGATAATGACGAACATGATCACACCGAATATGACATAAATGCATCCTGCCAAAAGCTTGATACCAACTATGCGCATGATGCCACCAAAATCATGTTTGAGCATTTCAATTATCTTATCGGGCACATATCCAGCGGATACACTCTGATAGATTGTGGCCCTCAACATGATTACGATACTTACAATAGAATAAATAAGAAAGGCAACTTCACTCAAAAAGGTGATGAAGTTTGAAAGACCTTCATTTGAATCTGGGACTATGTTGTCGAGCAACATAAATATGACGCCTAAAGCTGCAGCCCAACCAAGATTTGCCACAAAGCCTCTAAAACCGCTGGCTATGCAGCTGCCCACACCCACATCTTTTTGCTTTGGAGCAGAATCCACACCCCATGCGGTGAGCCGCGCCCATTCAAGCGCATAACCTTTGCGCGCAAGCGCGCCAAAGATTGGTACAAACTGTGCCACTGAAAGCACAAGCACGGGCTTCATCCAGCCCTTCTCTTGTGTGAGAAGCTTCCAGGATCTTGAGAGATAGTGGGTAGAAGAGAATCCCAAGTTATTGTTTGACATGTATCCTCCTGCGTCTGAACGACTTTCATAAGGATACACGAAGCGCAAAGCATCTTAGTAAGCTGCTTATAAATTAAGATACCTGTTGTTATTTGGGGTAAGAAGGCGAGAAAAGATGGCGGAGGAGGAGGGATTCGAACCCTCGTAGCACCGAAGTGCTAAACGGTTTTCGAGACCGCCGCATTCAACCACTCTGCCACCCCTCCGTAAGGGTGACGCGGCGCCGCATCTCTATGATGTGACGCCGCGTGAATTTACTGGCGGAGAGTCTGGGATTTGAACCCAGGATACGCTTTAGGCGTATACACGATTTCCAATCGTGCTCCTTCGGCCACTCGGACAACTCTCCAGAAATACCGCGAGGGATAGTATACACGACCTCGCTTGATTAGTTCTGAGAAATTTATTGTGGACTAAATTCCACAGTTGGTGATCAGAGATTTTGCATCCCGTTTTTTTACAGTTAAGTACCAGCGTTTTTTTGAGGTAGAGCAGGGGAGTTGTGTACTTATTTTCTATTTCATAACGCCTTAATTCACGATGACATCTGCGGGATAAGGTAGTGTCTACGCGTTAGAAAAGGACTGGAATGCTGAGCTATCTCTTCTCTCATACAGGGGCTAGTGACATGTCTTTAAGTATCCCATTGTGGCTCGAGCTTGCAGCGGTTGTAGTAGGCTCTATTTCGGGCATTTTAGCTGCTCAAAGGAGAGAACTTGACCTTATGGGTACGCTTTCCCTCTCCATTATTGGAGGTCTTGGGGGAGGACTCATTAGAGATATCATTATGCAGCAGGGTGTTTATATGCTGGATTCTGTATATGCCATCCCTACTACGGTGATAGCTGGCTTTGTAGGATTCTATTTCCCAGGCATTCTCCAGCGCCACCCCCACATTCTTGAGTGGGTCGATATGATCTCCGTCGCGCTCTTTGTGGCAGTTGGTACCAATAAGGCAGTACTTTACGACGTCAATTTTGCGGGTTCAGTGCTGATGGGTGTCATTACAGGAGTTGGGGGAGGCATCTTAAGGGATATTTCTCTGGGTGAAGTACCGCGCGTGTTTAGACAGGGCAATTTCTATGCATGGTGTGCAGTGGCGGGTGCGCTTGTATACTACATTTGTATTAAGCCTGCTGACATGACACAGGTGCTGGCTGTTGTACTCTGTACTCTCGCAACAGTTGGACTGCGACGCATATCACTTCACTACAACGTTCAATCAAAAATCGGCGTCGATCTTGAGCCACGCATAGGCAGCGCCTACCACTCAATTAGGGATAAAATCCCCAAGGAGTATCCCGCCGGCGTCACTTATAGCAAGAGCGAACACGACACCAAGGACGATCATACATACGATCACACACAGCGCTCGTAGCGCTTTAGGCGATAAGAACTTCTTGCCTAAACGGGTATGCAAAGACGGCAGATGCTCCGTGAATGAACCATCTGCCGTCTACGTAACGTACTTTGTGCAGCGCTCGTGCTCGATTGGTGTTGCTGCGTGCGCTGAACTTGGGTACTAGTTGTTCAGTTTTGCAACCTTACCGTGCTGCACTGCCCACTTGCGGCGCTCGACCTCTGTCAGCAGACGCTTGCGCATGCGGATGTGGTGAGGCGTAACCTCTACCAGCTCGTCGTCCATGATGTACTCCAGTGCCTCTTCCAAGGTAAACACCTTTGGCGGCGTGAGCTGGACGGCAATATCTGCAGTTGAGCTACGCTGGTTACCCAGGCTCTTGGTACGTGCAATGTTAACCGTCATGTCTCCAGGACGGGAACGCTCGCCGACCAGCATACCCTCGTAGCACTCATCGCCCGGGCCAACAAACAGCTGGCCGCGCTCCTGCAGGGTACCCAGCGCGTAGGCCACAGCTTTTTCTGTACTCATGGAAATCATGGCACCATTTTGGCGAACGCCGATATCACCAGCAAAGGGACCATATTCAGCAAAAGTGTGGTAGAAGACGGCGTCTCCGTGGGTGACATTCATAATGCGCGTCTTGAGACCCATAATTCCGCGGGTAGGGATGTTGAACTCAAGATGCGTCTGGGTTGTGCCAGACTCCATGTTGGTCATAGTGCCGCCGGAGTTGCCGAAGACTTCAATAACCTTGCCCGAGTATTCCGGATTGCACTCAACAACGGCGTTCTCAATAGGCTCGAGCGTCTGGCCATTCTCTTTCTTGAAGAGGACACGAGGACGGCCCACCTGGAACTCAAAACCCTCACGGCGCATGGCCTCCATCAGGACGGATAGGTGCAAAATGCCGCGGCCAGCTACTTCAACGCCGGTCTTATCGGGGAGCTCCTCGATTTTCATGGTGACGTTATTCTCGCGCTCTTGCATTAAGCGCTCCTTGAGCTGACGGCCTCCCACAATATCTCCGTCGCGTCCCACCAGTGGGGAAGTGCTGGCCTCAAAAACAATAGAAAGGGTAGGGGGATCAATTTCGATGGGGTCAAGCTCAACGGGCGTTTCTGGATCGGTATAGACATCACCAATATCTGTGTGATCAATACCCACAATAGCAGCAATGTCTCCAGCTTCCGCCTGCTTGCACTCCTTGCGACCAAGGTAGTCAAACGTGAAGAGCTGCTTGACTTGAGCCATGGTACGCGAGCCGTCATTTTTTACCACGAGGATATTGTCACCATCGTGAATAGTGCCTGAGTAGATACGACCAATGCCAATGCGTCCCACGTAGTCTGAGTGATCAATGGTCACGCACTGCATGGCCAAAGGACCATCCAGATCAACGTCGGGAGCAGGCATTTCATTCACGATCATATCGAGCAGGGGATACATATCCATGTTGCCATCGTCTGGCGTCAGACGTGCATATCCGTTCACCGCAGACGCGTAGACAACATGCTCCATAGCAAACTCAAGCTGCTGGTCAGTAGCGCCCAAATCCATCATGAGGTCAAGGGACTGATTGAGTGCGTTCTCGGGATTTGCGCCCTCGCGGTCAATCTTATTCACAACAACCATGACCTGGAGTTTTGCAGCAATAGCGTGACGCAAAACAAAACGTGTCTGCGGCATAGGGCCTTCTGCAGCATCAACTAAGAGAAGGGCACCGTCGGCCATCTTGAGGACGCGCTCGACCTCTCCACCAAAGTCTGCATGGCCAGGTGTATCAATAACATTGATCTTAACGCCCTTATATTCAATAGAGATATTCTTGGAGAGAATCGTGATGCCGCGCTCACGCTCCTGGTCATTGGAGTCAAGAACACGCTCTTGAACCTGCTGACCTTCTCTAAATGCATCCGTTGCTTTCAACATACCGTCGACCAAAGTTGTCTTGCCGTGGTCAACATGGGCAATGATTGCGATGTTTCTAATACTACTTTGCAGCATACGTCCCCGTTCCTATTCCTCACAACGTGTGACTGTTAACACATTTGCATGACAAATTTTGATTGATAATACGTTTTTATTACCCCAGGAGCTCCTCGACGACGCCAGCCGGAGCTGGATCTGTCCACGCAAAATCATCCCCAGCTCCCTTATTGTTGATGTAGCAGTAGGCGGAATAGCTGGTGCGTCCGCGCTCACCAAACTCAACAATCAGAGCATCTTGGTAAGCCCCAGACTCATCTGCAATGGCACCTTCATAGGCAATGGCATATCTTACCGCGCGTTGGTCGCCGGACGCATTCTTTAACTCTCTCACTTTGTCATGCGCGGCATAAGCAAGTTGCTCTGGCCCATCATCTGAAAACTCAAAGGCGAGGTTCTGGCCATCATTAGTCTCTACAACAAGCAAGACATTTAAGATACCGGTATCAGCAAGCACATCAAGCGCGTCACCTAAGAGTGAGCTGGTAAGAGCATCAAGTTCAGGTGATATATCCCCGTTTTGACCCTCTATCTGTTCTTGATCTGTCATATACCTTTACCTTCGGTTTATACACGTTTCTCAATATCTTGCACATGCTACCCCCATATCTGGGCAGCGAGTGTGCTTAATGCCAAATATGAAGAGATTTCTGTGAGTCCTACATGTAAGGTTTAGAGGCTCTCCACACTTGCCCACGCGCTCATGCAGACTACCTAGTGAAGCAGTTGAATCACTATGATAGTTATGAGACACGCTGCAAGCACAATCACAGCTGGCACCCAGGGATTGATGGCAGGTTTTTCCGGCTCTTCTTTCTGCTGAGACAGATAGCTCCCAATAACGTCAGAGACTATCTGACGCGTGCGCTCATCTGCTTCATGCTGTTTCTCCTCCGCCTCACGCGCGGCCTCAAGCTCAGGATCCGCGAGCTCACCTTCTAGCTCAATTTCCTCTGGCTTGGTATACTCCTGGATCTTTTCCAGTGCCTCAGACATCTGCTTCATCTGCAAGGTCTTTGCTTGTCCGTCCTGCGCGAGAATATCAAGTTTCTTGGCAAGCTCTGCCACTTCTGCAACGCTAGCAGGTCTTTGATCAGCGCTCATCTGTATGCCAAGGCGCGCGTAATAGGTGAGAGCCTCCGCCTCTGAACACTCGTGCTCCTGAGCGTATGCAATTACGGTATCTTTGATATCCGCAGGGGCCAAAAGAATTCCAGCGTTCTGAGTGGAACCTTGCGTTGACATGCTTTCAATCTGCGCTTCAATCTTTGCAATGTCATCCGTTGAGAGTGGTCGACCAGCACCTTCTACTTCAATGCCTGCTCGGGCAAAGTGACTCATAGCCTCGGCCTTAGTGCACTGATGCTCTTCTGCATATGCCTGTATTTTCTCGTTAATGTCCTCTGGCATACGCATGCTGAACGTCGTTAACTTTTTAGGCATGAGTCCTACTCCTTGCTCATCATGAAATATCGTGCGGAATATTTCCTCAAAGGGGCATAATACATATCCCACTACATCTGTTTGTGTGCGGTATTACATACTAGCATTGTAGTACGACCATGTATTACTGCAGGTTCTTAGATGTATTACCCATATTCTGAGCGTATTACATAAAGCGTAAGGGAACCTTAGGATCGTGATGGGGTACACACGTTGAGGCTGAGGGTGAGTCCGCTCATATCTTCTAAATAACAAATTATTTTGAGTGATAAAAAAAGGGCTGGAGTTTATCCAGCCCTGACAGATTCATGGTGGAGACAATGGGGTTCGAACCCACGACCTCAGGCTTGCAAAGCCCGCGCTCTCCCAGCTGAGCTATGTCCCCGTTCATCATCCTGTTCAATAAACGCCCCAGCGGCGACTCTGCTCACGCTGGGGCGTTTATTATCAAGGAAGTGGTGGGCCCGACAAGGTTCGAACTTGTGACCTCCCGGTTATCAGCCGGACGCTCTGACCAACTGAGCTACGGGCCCATCCGCGAGAAAACAGATTACGCTGCAATGGGTTTCATGTCAACAAGTATTTTTGAAACTCGTACAGTTTTCTTAAGGGGGTACATAAAGTGTTCATTTTTCCTTATAAGACATGCTGGTATAGGGAAAATCTGTTATACCGTGTTCCACACTGAGTTGAGAGAAAGAATCAAATGGATTTAACACGCATGGACATAGAAACGGTAGTTGTTGGGTCAGGGCCTGTTTCCTCTATGGTTATCTTGAGACCTCGTAACAGGGTCAACTCCACCATGCAACTGCCTATTCGTATAGGCAGCGTAGAAGCAGCAGCTATCAGTGTTGGTATAGAGGGCTCAGGGAAATCTCGCCCTCTCACACATGACCTTCTGAATACCGTTATCACGCGCCTTGGCGGGCGGCTGGTGAATATTGTTATTAACAACGTCGAGGGCACAACGTTTTATGCACAGCTCAAAATTCTCCTGCCATCAGGAGATACCATTGCGGTTGATTCTCGGCCATCTGACGCCCTTGCATTATCCGTGCGTGAACATGTACCCATTTTTGCTACACAAGAGGTCTTAGACACCGCTGCATTGCCTGATTTTGGCGGCGTTGAAGCAGACGAGAAGCGCGAGGAGATGGCGCGCTTCCATGAGTTTGTTGAGAACCTGGATCCTAGTGACTTCAATCCTGATAACGACGCCACGTAGACGGTCGTATCGACGTACAGAGGCACTTATAGCAGCTAGTAATTCTTAAAGCCTTATGGGGTGACGTGTCCTCCATAAGGCCTTATTAGCTTGCTGAAGTTCTATAGTTAGTAATGGATGTCCTCGTTTTTAGTCCAGAAGCTGCGGATTCAAAGGATCACACGTTAAGATCCTCCCAACAAAAAAATCATTCCCGCAAGAACAAATATGCTCAGTGCAATAATGCCCATACACAAGGCTTTTATCACCGCTTCACCCTCTCCCAGGACAAGATTGTTGGCATCAAATAGTAAGAAGAAGGTAAGGCTCTTTAAGAACGTGGCGTCTTCACCAGAATTTGCAAGCATCTGAAGTACAAATATCAGTATTGGTATACCTGCATCTGCAGCGAGGCTGTATTTGGCCTCAGAAAAGAGACAAGATGTAAAGAAGAAATCCATGCTGTGTATTGAACGTAGGAGTGTTAAACACCACCGTCGATAAGCTCATGCGCGCCACGTTCAAGTATCTCGTTAAAGCGTTACGTTCATAAGCTACGTTATTGATTCGTTTATATAAGACCTCACTGGCGCAAGAAAAGAAAAAGGAGTGCAACCGTTCCGTTGCACTCCTTTACTATTAAGCATGATACGTACGTTCGTGATGCCACAACACACGTCGACGCACCGCACGCTGCTAATTAGCTATTTAAGCAGCTATTCCTCTTCATCCAGAATCTCTGCATCGTAGTCTTCTTCTCCACCAATATCAACTGGCTCGTCTTCCGTCGGTGCAGATTGCTCACCTGCAGACGCAAGATCTAAGGCACCTTGACGCTCATCTATATTGTTGGATTTAGCTGCCTTCTTTTTGTGAGCAACCATACGCGCCATAGCACTGACGTGGTCACCCTCGGTGAGATTCATGATCTTGACGCCCTGCGTTGCGCGACCCAGACGAGAAATGTCGGTAGCCTTCACGCGGATCATGACACCCTCTTCACTCACAATCATGAGCTCATGCTGCGGGCCAATCACGCGACAAGCAACCAATTTGCCCTTCTTGTCAGTCATAGCAATGGTATATACACCCTGACCTCCGCGTTTGTGCTCAGGATAGTCAGACACCGGTGTGCGCTTGCCATAGCCGTTCTCTGTCAAGACGACAAGATCGCCGTTGCCGTTGCTTATCTCCATGCCGAGCATCTTGGCATCGCTCTTGAGTGTAATGCCGCGGACTCCAGAGGTATCGCGACCCATCGGTCGGACATCACCCTCGTTGAACATGATCGCCTTGCCGTCGGTGGAGCAGAGGATAACCTTTTCATTCTGCTTAACCATCCGAACATTGACGAGTTCATCGCCCCCTTTGAGCTTGATGGCAATGAGACCGTCTTTGCGAGAGACATCATAGGCGCTCAGCGCCGTCTTTTTGACCATGCCCTCGCGCGTGGCAAACATGAGGTAGGTGTCCTCCGAGAAGTCACGCGTGCACAGGACGGCGGTCGGGTGCTCTCCTTCGCCCAGATTTAGTACGTTCACGAGCGCAGAGCCGCGCGACGTCCTGGAGCCCAGCGGCAGCTCGTGGACCTTCAGGCGATACACCTTGCCTTTATTGGTGAAGAACAGCACGTAATCATGGGTGCTCGCCACAAAAAGGTCCTCGACAAAGTCGTTGTCCTTGAGCGACAAGCCCCTCATACCCTTGCCGCCGCGGCGCTGCTGGCGATAGTTAGCCACGGCCAGGCGCTTCACGTAGCCAGAATGCGTAAACGTGACGACCATATCTTCTTCGGCGATAAGATCCTCCACGTCCAAATCCTCTGCTGACTCCGTGTTGATCTTGGTGCGGCGGGCGTCAGAGTACTTGTTGGCAATAGCGCTGAGCTCATCTTTAATGACTGCCATGAGCTTGGGTGGGTTGGCGAGAAGATCCTTGAAGTAGGCAATCTGTTCGTGCAGCTCTTTGATCTGAGCCACGAGCTCGTCGCGGGCTAAGCCCGTCAGGCGGCGCAGGCGCATCTGCAAGATTGCCTCACCCTGGACATCATCCAAGTCAAAACGCTCACGCATACGCTGCTTTGCTTCTGCATCATCGTGAGAGGAGCGAATGATATGGACGATCTCATCAATGTTGTCCACCGCAATGAGCAGACCCTCTAAGATATGCACGCGTTTCTCGGCTTTATCCAGGTCATACTTGGTGCGACGCGTCACCACGTCCACCTGATGCTCAATGTAGTAGCGGATCATCTCACACAGGGAGAGAGTGCATGGCACGCCATCTACCAGGGCAATATCTATGACGCCAAAGGTTGTTTGGAGCTGCGTGCGCTTGTAGAGGTTGTTGAGGACCACCTGCGGCACAGCGCCCGTCTTGAGGTCAATAACAATGCGCATGCCCTTGCGGTTGGACTCATCGCGCATGTCTGAGATGCCGTCAAGCTTCTTCTCATTGACCAGCTGGGCAACTTTTTCCTGCAAAAGACCCTTATTGACCTGATAGGGGATCTCAGTGACAACCAAGCGCTGGCGGCCATTTTTACGCTGCTCAACGTGTACTTTTGAGCGGACAGTGACACTACCGCGGCCCGTCTCATACGCCTCTCTAATGCCTTTTGTTCCCATAATGATGCCGCCGGTAGGGAAGTCGGGACCAGGTAGCACCGTCATGAGCTCATCTAACGTGACATCTGGATTGTCGATCATCATACAAACAGCATCCGAGACCTCTTTGAGATTGTGAGGCGGAATGTTGGTTGCCATACCAACAGCAATGCCATTTGAGCCATTTACCAGCAAGTTAGGGAAGCGAGAAGGCAGAACTACAGGCTCGGTTAAGGACTCTTCGTAGTTGGGTTGGAGGTCAACCGTCTCTTTGTTGAGATCTGCCAGCATCTCCATAGCGCAGCGCGTCAACCTTGATTCGGTATAACGCATAGCTGCGGGTTTGTCACCGTCGATGGAACCAAAGTTACCATGACCATCAATGAGCGGCAGGCGCATGGAGAAGTCCTGCGACATACGGGCCATTGCCTCGTAGATTGAGGAGTCGCCATGCGGATGGTACTTACCCATGACTTCACCGACGGTCCATGCGGACTTCTTATGGGGCTTGTTTGGCGTAATGCCCGCCTCGTTCATAGCGTAGAGGATACGACGATGAACGGGCTTCAAGCCATCGCGCACATCCGGGAGTGCACGGGCAACGATGACCGACATGGAATACTCAAGGAAGGAGGTTTTCATCTCACTTGCCATGTCTGTTGGCTTGAGCGCGCCGCCATGGATATCTTCCAAGGAGAGACGCGTGCCGGCCTCGTCAGAGATGGTGTGGGAGAGGTTGGCGCCGGCTAGAGCAGGTGTGTTCTCCTCTTCAGCCTCAAAGTCGTTCTCGTCGTCGAGATCATCCTCGTCGTCGAGGTCGTCGTCCTCATCGGCGTCGAGGTCATCCATGTCATCTGTATCATCATTCAGGAGATCATCGAAGTTCTCGCCCCGTGAATCTGAAGATGAGTTTTGTGCGTCATCTTCATTACCGAGAAGATCGTTGTGTCCGTTGTTATCTTCTGCCACTGCAAAGCCTTTCTGTAAACTCGCTCAACGTGTGTTCGTGTGCAGCGTTTTTGGCTAGATATCCAAGAAACGCACGTCTTTTGCGTGACTTTGGATGAAATTCTTACGCTTCTCAACCATGGTTCCCATAAGATCGCTCACGGCACGCTCGGCGGCCATGGCGTCATCAATGGTCACCTTGAGCATGATGCGGTTCTTGGGATCCATCGTGGTTGTCCAGAGCTGCTCTGGATCCATCTCTCCCAGACCCTTGTAGCGCTGGACCGTGTACTTGCTTGAGTCAGAGTACTTTGCAGCTTCTACCGAAAGCTCCTCGTCTGAATACAGATAGGTGCCGCGCTTTTTGCCCTTGGGTTTAAGCTGGTAGAGAGGAGGCTGCGCCACATAAATGTAGCCAGCGTCGATCATAGGACGCATGAAACGGTAGAAGAATGTGAGGAGCAAGATTCTAATGTGCGCACCATCAACATCTGCATCCGTCATGATCACGATCTTGTGATAGCGGGCCTTATTGATATCAAACTCCTGGTCAACGCCGGTACCAATAGCCGTGATAAGGCTCTGGATGGTGTCTGATGAAAGCGCGCGATGCTCTTGTACGCGCTCGACGTTTAAGATCTTGCCACGCAGAGGAAGTATTGCCTGGATGGTACGGTCTCTTGCCATCTTGGCAGAACCACCTGCGGAATCACCCTCCACTATGAAGAGTTCTGTCATCTCAGCATCTCTGACAGAACAATCCGCAAGCTTGCCAGGCAGAGAAGCACTCTCCAAAAGCCCCTTGCGGCGCGTCGCCTGGCGCGCCTTTTGCGCAGCCAGACGGCCGCGCGCAGCGGCGCTGGCCTTCTTGAAAATCTCACGCGCTTGGTTGGGGTGCTCTTCCAGATACTCCGCAAACTGCTGGCTCACAATCTTGTTGGTAAGGGTGCGGATGTAGGAATTGCCCAGTTTAGCCTTTGTTTGGCCCTCAAACTGAGGGTCGGGCAGCTTGACAGAAATGACCGCCGTGAGACCCTCACGCACATCATCGCCCGTCAGGTTTGAATCCTTCTCTTTGAGCAGCTTCTTGCTACGGGCATAATCATTTAACGTCTTTGTGAGTGCCGTACGGAAGCCCTCCAGGTGCATACCGCCCTCGTCGGTATAGATATCGTTGGCAAACGAAAGCACCTGTTCACCGTAGCCAGTGTTCCATTGCATGGAAACCTCTACCTCACCGCGGCGGGCAGCAGGGGTGTCGGCGTCTGTCTTACCTTCAATGTAGACAGGCTTGGAGAGACCGGGCAGAATGGTCTTCTCGCTGTTTAAGAACTTAACGAAGTCGATGATTCCGCCCTGATAGCAGAACTCATCAACGCGTGGCTGAAGCTCACGCTCGTCCGTCAGGATAATCTTGAGGCCCTTATTGAGAAACGCCGTCTCCTGCAGGCGATCATGCAAGGTGTCGTAATTAAAGACGGTGGTGTCGAAGATCTCTTCATCAGGCCAGAAGGTAACCGTGGTACCTGTTGCTTTGCTGGTTCCCGTCTTCTCCATCTTCTTGGTGACTTTACCGCGAGAAAATTCCATCTCATAGATGCCGCCATCGCGCTTTACGGAGACCACCATACGGCTGGATAGGGCATTTACAACAGAAACGCCGACGCCGTGAAGACCTCCGGAAACCTTATAAGCATCGTTGTCAAACTTGCCACCTGCATGAAGTACCGTCAAGACAACTTCAAGCGTTGGTATTTTCTTTTGTGGGTGCAGCGCCACAGGGATGCCGCGGCCGTTATCTTCAACGCTGACCGAATTGTCGGCGTGGACGGTCACTTTAATCTTGGTACAAAACCCTGCCATTGCCTCATCGACTGAGTTATCCACAATCTCCCACACCAGGTGGTGAAGACCGGTGGTTGAAGTTGAGCCAATATACATACCAGGGCGTTTACGTACTGGATCCAGACCTTCCAGAACCTTAATACTACTTGCGCCGTATTCATCTTCCTTGTTTGCCACACACATTCCCTTCTCATGGTGATGCTGATCCAAGTAAGAACTTGGACGCAGGTATCCATTCTAATTCAAATGCCGTTTTATTGTTTGGACGGCATATATTTTATGTTATAAATTAATTAATCTTATGGTTAGGAGACTTTGTAAGCCTGTTTGAGGCCACATTTATAATCCTAAGACCTGTTGGCCTTTTGCTTAATAAATGAGAATCTAACGGCGCGAGAAACGCTTGCTCTCAACTTTTCCGGAACTAAAGATGCAAGTTTTTGAACCGTAGCCTCTTCTTCATGAGATAACGTGGGTAATTCTGTCTGTTTTGGCGAGTCTTGCACGACCCGCTTTTTCTTTATGTAGCGATCCTTCGAAAGCCGAAATTCTATACCAGAAACTGCATAACCAAAATTAGCCAAGCGTGCAAGATAGATCTCTTTATTGGTCGAGAAGTCCGTGAGGCGGCCATGTGAATCCACATAGACTCCAAGAATCGGCGCAGCACCTTGTTTTTTTGCGGGCCGCAAGTACACACCTGTGGTGTGTTCGTGCTCAATTTTTCCATTGCACGCATACCATGCGCGCGCGGCCTTCTGGGCGTCACTTAAATGGTCGCCAAACTCGCCCTGTAAATAGCCTCCAACCAGGTTGTTTGCAGAGCTCGTGCGTGAAAGACTGTCTGTTGCAGCGCGGGCGCGTAAGACCTCTTGCGACGGCTCCAAGTTCCAGGTATGAGATTGCCAATACAGGGCTGACCTGTTGCGCTTATGTATGGGAGGTTGCGCGTCCGCAGGCGACACTTTACGCGCGGGTGACTGTTTGCATTCAGCCGCCCTTTTATCGTGTTTAGGTGATTCACTGGGTTTCATAAGGAATCACCTGCGCATTCTCTAGAAGTGGTCGGGGGAAATATTCCAGGTTGGTGGTGGTGACAACCGTCTGGATACCGTCTTGGACAAACTTGGTGATAGCAGCGCGGCGCACCGAATCAAGCTCACTCATCACATCATCGAGCAAGAGCAGGGGTTTATCGCCCAGCACCTCTTCTGCTATCTCAACCTCTGCCATCTTCCACGCAAGCACGATGGAGCGCTGCTGGCCTTGGCTGCCAAACGATCGCGCATCGCGGTTGTTGAGCGTAAAAGTGATGTCATCTCGCTGAGGGCCGGTGCTTGTCTGTTGGCGGCGCAGATCATATGCGCGCGTAGCCTGCAAGCGCGTGGCAAACCGGTCGGCTAGCTCTGAGCGTGAAAGCTGGGAGATATCCTCTTCCGGGTCCGCAAGCGTACTAAGATATGCACAATCAATCCCATCAGTACCACTTACCTGTGAATATATTGCATTTATATGCGTTTTTATGCGCGAGAAAAGCTTCAAACGCGCATCAAGCAGCGCGGCTCCGCCGGTGGCCACCGACGCGTCCCACGCATTGAGCAGGTCGAGGTCCGGCTGCGGCTCTTTGAGCAAGCGGTTGCGCTGCTCAACTGCGTGGGAAAACGCCTGTGACAGGCGGCGGTACCCCGCGTTTGCCTGGGCGCCAAAAGCATCAAGTTCTTCTCGCCTAAAGCGAGCACTGCCTTTGACCAGGGAAAGGTCGTCTGGACAGAAGAGTACGCTCATGAGTATGGCGGATAGATCGGCCGGCTTGCACTTTTTGCCATTTCTTTCAAAGCTACGGCGGTGGGGCGTGATGGAACAGGCCACATCGAGCATTCTGCCGTCACCCGTCAGTTCTGCAGAAATGCGCGCGGTCGTGGTGCCTTCTTGAATGAGATCTTGGGCCCGGGGATGGCGAAACGACAGTCCAGAGGTCAGCATCTGCAGAGCCTCTATAGAGTTGGTCTTGCCGGTCGCATTACGGCCGACAAGAACCGTCATTCCAGGATCAAGCGCCAACTCGCGCTCGGAGAAGTTCCGGAATGTATGCATAGAGAGAGATGAGACCTTAAGACCCAAGCTACATCCTCACAGGCATCAGCAGGTAGAGGTAGTTGATGGTCGCGTAGGACTTAAAGATGGCCGGCTGCATTGAGCTTTGGAGCTCAAGCGCAATGGTTTTCTCGCCCGTAGCTGCGTTGACGCAGTCAAAGACATAGTGGTAGTTGAGCGCAATCGACATGCTTTGGCCCTCAACATCAACATTGATGGCCTCGGTTGACTCACCTTGGTCGGGCGAGCTTGCGGAGAGCTCCATAAGGCTGCCATCTGCGTCGATATCAAAGCGCACCGAAGGATTTGCTAGTGCAATAGTAGAAACGCGCTTGAGCGCAGATGAGAGCTGGGCGGTATCTATAGTCACCGTCGTGGAGCAACCTTTGGGCAGAAGCTGCTTGTAATTGGGGAAGTTGCCTTCAATGCGGCGCGCCACGTAGGTGGTGTTATCAAAGGTGAACACCACCTGGGTATCCGTAAGGCCAACCGTGATGGTGTCGGTATTTGACGGAATTGACAAGACGTCGTGGAAGGTTGCACCAGCAACAATTGCGGTAAAGGGCTCTGTGGTCGAGGTGGCCGTCGTTGAATCACAGACCGCAAGACGATATGAGTCCGTTGCCACAAGACGGATCACATTGTTTTCTACCGTCAGCAAAACGCCAGATAAAATGGGTCGCGAAGTGTCTTTACTGGTGACTTTATAGACCTTATCAACCATCTTTGAGAGAAGATCACATGGAAGCTCGACAGAATTCTCCAGGGCATACTGAGGAAACTCAGGGAAGTCCGCCGCAGCAAGAGTGTTGAGCTTAAAGCGGCTCTTCTCGCATGAAAGCGTGCAGGTTCTGTCGTCCACCTTAAAGCTAACAACAGCGTCTGGCAGCGTCTTCACGATACTTGCCAGTACCTTGCCAGAAACGACCGTTTCACCCGGTTCTTCCACATCAGCTGCAATGCTATGACGGATTGAGATATTGAGATTGGTTGATTGAAACTCCAATGTGCCCTCATAGGCTTTGATGAGGATGCCTGAGAGGATAGGCAATGTCGAGGTTGTGCCCATACCTTTGATGACAATGCCTAAAGCGCGCTCAAGTGCTGTCTGGCTAACTTTAAACCTCACGGTTTCCTCCTATTACTTGTTTTCTTATATATAGAGAGATAGCAGTAATAATAGGTCATGTAGAAATGTAGAAAACAGAGTGTTTCCGCTGGTACATGATGATATAAAGACGTGGATTCTCTTTACCTCCACTCAACAAATTCTTCTTTGAACACCATGTTTAAAACCTTCTTCCACACGAAAGCACTATTTTTAAACACCTATCTAAAAGTAATCTTCCAAGTTATCAACATTCCGCCTGACCAGCGCATATTTTGAGGATCAGCTCGCTTGAGAGATGCGTATTCTATGCGCGATACCTATCTTAGCGAGAAACTCCACGCTCTTGTGGCGGCACCTTTGCCAATATCTTGCCTCACACTTGCCACGCGCTTGCCTGAGGCAGCTGCACCTACTCTGAAATCATCTCTTTGATGCGCGCAATACGATCCGCCAACAGCCTGTCTGTCTTGGAAGTTTCATCTATTACGCCAATGGAGTGTTTGATAGTGGCGTGAGATCTCCCTCCAAATTTCTTTCCAATATCAGCCAGCGTATTGTCGGTAAGCTCTCGTGTCAGCCAAATGGCAATGTGGCGCGGCTCCATAAGCTCTTTATTGCGTTTAGATCCCACAAGGTCGAGGTGAGAGATATCAAAATCTTTCTCGACAGCCTTTTGAATCTGTTCGACCGTGACAATTTTCTGCCCCGATGGCCACTTTTGATTGGCAATGCGGACAACATCCTCACGCGTGAGATCCGCACCCTGCGCCTGCTGCTGATAGGCCAACATGAGACACGACTGCACAAAACCTTCAATCACACGAATATTGGTGCCTGCGCGTTCTGCCATAAGCTTGCGTGTTTCTGGCATGAGTTCTGCATTCAGCCCAGGAACACCCTCGCGCTGAGCATCGTCACGCATCCGCTCATAAAACGTGTCAATAAGCTCAAGTTTGAGCTCATAATCTGGAACTTGAATGCCTATGGTGAACCCTGAATCCAGGCGACTTGTCACACGCTCATCAAAGCGAGACGACCCACCAAGCCCCAGCTCAGACGGAGTACGATCCGCCGCCATAACAATCTGCTTACCGTGCCCCATCAGGTAGTTAAAGGTATCAAAAAAGAAACCAATTGTGCCGGCAGCAGTGGACATTCCCTGAATATCATCAATAATGAGAACGTCTACATTGTGATAGTTTTCCGCCAGCGCCTCCGCCGCGCCCGCCCGCGCATTTTTCATAGCGCGTGAGTAATCATCAATGAAATCCGTCGCCACGCGATAGACGCACACGCGGGAAGGATCATTGACCGCAATGTAGTTCTGCACCGCGCGTAAAAGATGCGTTTTCCCCAGACCACTCTTGCCATAAATAAACAGCGGATTGTAATTCATGTTCTGCCCGTTTGCCACTTGCTTGGCGGCGTCGAGCGCAAATTTATTCTGCGGCGCCTCAACAAACCGATCAAATGTCAGCTTTGAGTCAGTCTCCGTAATGTCTTCTACCAGCGGATTATTGATCCGCGCAGCATTTTGTGCTGGTGCGTCTCTAGGCGAGAAACCCCTGCTTGTAACATCTACGCCCGCACGTGTAGCGCCGTCATGCATCCCGTGCGCCGCGCCGGCTCCTGTCAACCCCGTGTCAGCAGTGCCGTCAACCTTACTGGCTCCAGGCGTCCACATACCAAGACTTGCGGCGCCGGCAGCTACTCCAGCCCCGCTGTACACGCCACTTTGCCCTATAACCGTGCGTTGGGTGGCGCTGTTCCAGGTGTCGACCTCTTCTTGAGAGAGCTCAGAGTTAGTGGCGACAGGTTTCTTCTCGCCCTCTTGATCTATATTGGCAACGAATTTCAGCGGCATAAATGCAACTTGTTGCATACATGCTTCAATTTGCTCCGTAAATTTTATTACCGTGCGCTGCACAAAGCGCGATGCCGTCGCAACATATAAGGCCTCGTCATCCAAGTTGAGCGGCGTGCAGCTTTTCAACATAGCAAGCGTGGCTGCAGGCAGATTCTGGGCGGACAAAAGATCTAAAACATCCTCCCAAAGTGCCATAGCATCGTCTGACTTATTGGAATCCATGCGCCAAACCCCTTTTGCTCATGTTGAAAACTGGTCAAAAACACGCGGAATTCATAGTATATGATGAAAACTCGGGCGTGACTGACAAAGTGATGATAGTTTTCAACATTTACATTGTGAGCGGGGCACAACCAAGTATGCGGCAAGGTTCTTGCGCGTATTATGTAAGCGGGTGCTGCGCCAGATATGCCTGACCCATACCGGTTAAACGACGCTTCTGACCTTCCTTTTTGATCAGTCCGGCCTCTTCAAGCTGCTTGAGCTCACGCGTCCACGTCGGCTGAGATTCGCCAAACGCGCGCTGGAGATCGCTTGGCCCCACAACGCCAAACTGCCCTAGATACCTTAACGCAGCCTGGCCACGCGGCGACAAAGCTATCCAAGAAAACGGATCCTGCGCTTCTGGGCGAGAAACCCCTGCTGCAGCTGCAGACATAGCTTGCTGTGTGTCGGTAGGCGCTGCGGGGTTGGCATTCTGCTGGGGATAGGCGGGCATGAATGGTTGGGAATTCCCTGTTAGATACCCTTGTGAGTATTCCTGGGCAGTTGGCTGCGTAGGGGATTGGATGGGGAACTGTGTAGAGGGCTGTACCAGAGTGGCTTGCCAACCTTGAGGGTAGGAGCCCACGTTATTTTGCGGATATGTTGGTTGTGGGGGATACCCCTGTTGAAAACCCTGTTGTGCATTTTGAACGGGAGCTTGTGAAAACCCAGGTTGGACGTTTGGAGCATATCCCATGTAAGGGGCTTGTGGTGCTTGTGCCTCTGGTTCTGCAGTGTCAGTATGTGGTTTTGTCGAGATAGTGACTATAGTTCCTTGGGAGATATTGTCCTCAACCGTAAGGGAACCACCTTTATCCTGCATATATTGTTGAACATACGGCAGGCCTGATCCCACACCGCGTATATAGCGCTTCATCTCTTCTGTTGCAGAACTGGTTCCGTATTCAAGCGCGCGCTTCTTCTCCTTTATCCCTGGACCTTGGTCAGAGAAACGAATGGTGTTTCCGCTATCCAAGATTGAGATTGTGGGCTCAATAAAATAAGCGTGAATGAAATTCTCAACAATTTCTCGTATGACGGTAAAGGGGATAGTCCCGCCTTGCTCATGTGAGAGCTGCGTCACCTGTTTTGTTATTTCTTCCAGATAAGAACGCACATCTTGAGGATCAACAATCACCACACGTGGCGCCGCTGCAGCATCATCGTAGATGGCAATCCTCGCAGGAAAATCAACTTTTTCAACAGGGAGTTTGGGCATACTCACATGAGAGGATGCCTCTTCGGCAGCACGGATGTTCTCGCCTCCGTCTGGGTCGTTATCGACAAACGGGTAGAACGTGTGCGTCACAACTCTCCTCCTGATCTGTGAAAGTTATCGACAATCTATCGACAGGTGAAGAAAACTTTTCACATGAAAGTTTCTATGGAAGAAAGTTTTCAACACGTTATGAACGATTGTTGATAAGTGCCTAAATAACGCAGATGACAGGTGAAAAGTTTAGCAGCAAACAATGAAATATAGTGCCGTAAGATAGAAAGTATTCACCGAGAAAGGAATATTTCTTTCAGTGACTTTTAACGCATTCATGTAATAGGTGCGTAGTTTTCATAAGAATGTGCTGCATAGTGCACACTTTTGCGTACTATGAACGATGTTTACGTTTTTGAAGGGTAAATTGACATCCAGTGAGGTCACTCATATAATTTTACGGCTCATAACTGGATATTGGTTCGATCCCAGGAGGATTTAGAAATGAAGCGTACGTATCAGCCAAATAAGAGGAAGCGCGCCAAGACTCACGGATTCCGCGCGCGTATGGCAACCAAGGCCGGCCGTCTGGTTTTGGCCCGTCGTCGTGCTAAGGGTCGCAAGCAGCTGACTGTTTAGGTTTGGCATGAAGACCATCAAATCCAAAAAGGAGTTTGAAACGGTCTTCTCTAACGGCAAGCGCTATAGCCATCGGCTTGTACGTATAACTGTTCTTAGTGCGAATAAAGGCGGCTTGCAAAAAGTCGCCTTTGTTGCACCTAAGAGGCTTGGTAATGCGGTTTTCCGCAATAGATGCAAGAGAGTTTTACGTGCTGCAGCTTATGAATGTGGACTTCCGGCAGAGAATGCTGCAGTCATATTGTTTGCGACAAAAGCAACGCACGATGCAACGTCGTACCAAGTTGCTGATGCACTCAAACAGCTCATGCAGAAGGCAGGGGTGGGGTGTGACAGCCACAAATAATGATAGTCAAACAAGAGGACGGGTTTCTCGCCTACTGACTGTGATTATTCGTGGCTATAAACGCTATATTTCACCACTGCTGCCAGATGCGTGCATTTATTCACCAACGTGCTCGCAGTATGCTTTAGAGGCTATTGAAAAATACGGCGCTGCAAAGGGTTCCTGGCTTGCGTTTAAGCGGATATTGAGATGTAACCCTTTTCATCGCGGTGGATATGATCCTGTTCCTTAGAGAAAGATAGGCGCAACTACCATGTGGGATTGGTTTATTACCTTCTTATCCGGCATTCTTGCTGGCTTGCAGGGCTTTTGTGGTGACTGGGGTCTGGCAATCATCATCCTAACGGTGATTATTCGCCTCATCATTATGCCGCTTATGACCAGGTCAACAGCATCGTCTGCAAAGATGCAGGCGCTCCAACCAAAGATTATGGAAATCCAGGAGCGCTATGCCAATGACCCTCAACGTCAATCCCAAGAGATGCAAAAGATCTATGCGGAGAATAAATTCAATCCGCTGGGTGGTTGCTTACCGCTGCTTCTCCAAATGCCCGTCTTCTTTGCACTCTTTAGTGTGACCAGGGATCATATTCCTGCAGATGCAACGCTGTATGGCGTGATTCAACTGGGGCGTTCTCCTGCGAGCATCATGTCTGAAGGTGGCTGGGAAGCTGCAGCTCCCTACATTTTGTTGGTAGCTCTTTTTGGTGCTTTCACATTTATTCCTATGTTCTTGCAGTCAAGGCAAAACAGCAACACCGATCAAGGCCGTCAGACCCTCATTATGGGCGCTGTTATGTCCGCTTTAATGCTCTTCTGGAGTTGGAATTTCAACGCGGGCGTTCTTTTGTATTACGTAACGTCTGGTATTTGGCAGGCTATTCAGCAGCAGGTTGTTACCAAGCGTGTTATGGAAAAAGTCAAGGCAGACACCGAGGCTAAGCTTGCTAATGCACCTGTTCAGGTGGACGTTGTACGCAAAGAGCGCAAGCCGCGCCCCCACAAGAAGAACTAAAGGTATTAAGTCAAACATCCCAAGGGCATAACGGATTGCGTTATGCCCTTTGAGCTTTATAGTGCGGAGGACAATATGATGGATGAGGACATGGCTGAAGTTGCTGAGGATCAAGAGTTGGAAACTGAGACCAACACTGATGATCCTTGGGCTTTTGTACGCGCGCATTATTCAGAGACAAAGCAGTTGACAGAGGAAGAGACCGATAAGATCGCGGATCTTGCAGTGGGCTACCTGCGTGAGATCCTTGGTTTCTTTGGAGAGACGCAGTCTTCTATTGATGAGTATGACGGCGATGATGGTGAACTCATCCTCGATATCAACGGTGATAACTTGGCGGTACTTATTGGTCGCCATGGTCGTACGCTTGATGCACTGCAGATGGTGCTCTCCTCCCTTATGAGCAGCAAACTGAAGTTCTACTATCCAATTTCAGTAGATATTGAGGGCTACAAGAGCCGTCGCAAGAATAAGGTGCAGGGAATGGCGCGCTCTGCTGCCTCTCGCGCTAAGCGCCAAGGCGGTGCAGTGAGTCTTGCACCCATGAATGCCTATGAACGTCGTCTGGTGCATCTTGCGTTGGCAGATGATGATCAGGTCACCACCCACTCTGAGGGCGAAGAGCCTGAGCGCCGCGTGGTAATAACGGCAATTAAGTAGGTTGAGACTTTACTTATAGTGCTTACGCTGTTAGAGATTCAGATGAGTGCCCCAGAAGGCATTACACCTTCTGGGGCACTTTTTGTGTTATGAGTGGTAAACAGGGGTGTTAGTGCCTAGAGTGCCGCATGGGGTGCGCTGCGGGCGCCACCTGGTTATTTCTACCTGGTTATTTCTGAGTAAGGATTGAATCTTTATCCACCATCACCATATAGATGATTCCAGCCTGTAGTATGAGTACTTGTAGCTCATATGTCGTAAATAAAGGAATGTGATAATGCCTGATCAGAGAATTGAACACTTACAATCTTCTGCTTCTGATGCTGGTATTACCCTTACCAATACACAATGCGAGCTTCTTCTCAAACACCTGAGTCTTGTCATTGAAAAAAACAAAGTAGTGAATCTCACCCGTATTGTTGACGAGGAAGAAGCCATCTATCTTCATATATTAGATTCGCTACTGCTCATTCCCTCGCTCGCTGAAGCACCACAAGGCAGATTTTTAGATATAGGAACTGGTGCAGGATTTCCTGGCATACCTCTTTCTATAGTGTCTGGACGTAAAGGGGTTCTCGTGGACTCTGTTGGCAAGAAGATCAATGCCGTACAAGAGTTCATTCATGAATTACACCTGGATAAAATGATTTCCGCTCGCCATGTGCGTGTTGAGGATCTTGCGCTCAAAGAGAAGGGTTCGTATGCGGCCGTGGTGGCGCGTGCTGTAGCGCAAATCAACATCCTTATTGAGTACGCCACTCCTCTTCTAAGTGGAGGAGGGAAACTCATTATTACAAAATCTCACCCCTCGAAAGAAGAACTGGACGCAGGATCTGCTGCAGCGGAGATTTGTGGACTCAAGTTTGAGTCACAGGATACGTTTGAGTTACCACAAGGTTTGGGACACAGAGAGATTCTTGTGTATAAACGTGTGGGGTCTCCCACCATTAAGCTTCCAAGAAAACCTGGCACCGCATTAAGGCAACCACTCGGTGTATGAGATAGGGTTTATTACAACCCACTGCGCTTGAACAAAAATGTTTCACGTGAAACATTTTTCAAGAATAGGCATCTCTAAGGCGTTTCAATATGCCTCAAGAGACGGTACATAAGGCGCTTTGCGAGACGGGTAATTACTGTCCCAAGACGTGTTCATAATTCTATAAACATGCAGGTAACTGGCACCAAACTGGCACGAATCTGCACCGCGCTAGAACTTGAAATAAGAGGTATTTTTCCCGCTATAAGTGGGTAGTTTGGAGTGTAAAGTAGGGTTCCCAAAATAGGGTTTCACGTATGAGGCGGAGGGCATTGTGGGTTATTTGGACATCAAACGAGCGCTACCTCAAAGGCATTCTGAGGTAATAGCCATCATTAACCAGAAGGGTGGAGTAGGCAAATCCACCACCGCAATTAACCTAGCTGCTGCCTTAGGGGAATCAAAAAAGAAAGTCCTCGTGATTGACTTTGACCCACAAGGAAATGCTACAAGCGGATTTGGCGTTGATAAAGAGTCGCTGCATGGGGATATCTACGACGCCCTCTCTACAACCAATACCTTGGCGGAAGTGATTCATGAGACGTGCGAGCCAACGGTGTTCATAGCTCCATCCACCATCTCCCTTGCAGGTGCGGAGATAGAGCTCGTGATGACCGAGGATAGAGAATCAATCCTCAAAGATCTTATCGCCCCAATACGTGACGAATTTGACTACATTTTTATTGATTGCCCGCCTTCGCTTGGCATATTGACGGTGAATGCTCTCGTGGCTGCGGATTCGCTCTTGATCCCTATTCAGTGCGAATTCTTTGCGCTTGAAGGGCTGACCAAACTGCTGGAGTCCATGAAGATGGTGAAATCACGGATGAATCCGGAACTTGAGATATTCGGCGTTTTGATGACCATGTATGACGGAAGGACAACGCTGTCTAAACAAGTTCTGGCAGAGGTTCAGAAGTACTTTGGGACAAAAGTGTTCAAGACTGTGATTCCGCGCAATGTGAAGCTCTCAGAGGCTCCGAGTCATGGGCTGCCGATCAATCACTATGCGCACATGAGTCGAGGCGCTCTGGCGTATAACAAGCTTGCAAAAGAGGTGGTGCGACGTGGCTAAGCACGGAGGCCTTGGCCGGGGACTGGAATCACTTTTAGGGGAGACCGCTGGTGAGGTACTGACTCCTCAGAGTGATAAGCAAGAGATTGAGCTTGAGAAAATTCAGCCCAATCCGCTGCAACCAAGGAAGCAATTTGATCCGACTGCGCTCCAGGAACTCGCGGATTCGATAAAGCAGCATGGTGTGATTCAGCCTATTCTCTTGCGCAAAAAAGGCGAGAAATACGAGATTGTAGCAGGTGAAAGACGCTATCAGGCAGCGTGTCAAGCTGGCCTTACGAGCATCCCCGCCGTTGTGAGAGAGATCAGTGATGAGGACGTTCTCAAGATTGCGCTGATAGAGAATCTTCAGCGTGAGGATCTCAATCCCATAGAGACTGCTCGTGGTTATCAGCGGTTGATAGAAGAAAACGAGTTGCGCCAGCAAGATCTTGCCAAAATCTTGTCACGATCTCGCTCGAGCATTGCAAATGCGCTCAGGCTACTTGACCTTCCTGTAAAGGTGCAAAACTACCTTATTGACGGTAGCTTAACAGCAGGCCACGCACGAGCAATACTATCTGCCCCTGAGTCTTTACAAGCAGGATTAGCGGATCGAATTGTTCGTGAAGGACTATCGGTTCGTCAGACAGAAATTCTTGCATCACAACTTTTTGTCCAAAACAACGAAGTGAAAGAAATGAAGAAGGACAAAAAGAGCGTTCCAGAAACATATAAGGCTGTGGCAAAGCAGATGGGTTCTTCGCTCAAGATGCCAGTTGCTATCAAACAGGTGCGCGGTAAGAATAAGGTAGAAATTCAATTCAAAGATGAGTCGGAGCTTGAAGAAATTGTCCGGCGGCTCAACATCTCATAAGAGATTGAGAAGGTAGCTTAACGCAAGCTCCTGATGAGATGTGTAGGACCAACGTGTTACAAATGTAGTCTCCTGGATTGAGATGTACTTGATAGGAGGAAGCTGTGAAAGGACTTATTAAGACGCTTATCACTGCAAGTGCAGGTGTAGCTCTAGGATACGCGGCATATACATTTGTATTAACAGACGATCAGCGTGCACAAATAAAGGACTCGCTCTACTCTTGCCAGAGTTTTGCAAAACAGGCATATACACTCATTTCGCCTGTTGTTGAGAATTTGGTACGACCGGAAGAAGTGTCTCACGTCAATCGTGATGAAACTATCAAGCAATGGGAGTCGCTTGGTTATTAGGTAAGAGATAGCGTACATGCTGCCATACATAAGCTCACTGTAAAAAATGTTTCACGTGAAACATTTTTATAAAGGCTGCCTCTTCAGGCAGCCTTTCTCATACGAAGTTCTATACAAAGTTCTATCTCATAACGCCGTCAAGGTCTCGGCGGTGAACTGTAAAGCGCAAGTGTAGCTAACCTCTACGAGCGGAGTACCTTTTGACGCAACTGTCCGCACGCAGCATCAATATCTGCTCCGCGAGAGTTTCTTATAGTTGCCTCTACACCAACGCTTGCCAAACGCCTTACAAACTCTTCTGCGCGCTCATCTGTAGCAGGTTGGAATTTTGAATTGGGTATTGAATTGAACTTGATGAGGTTTACATGTGCCAATGTGTCCCGCGTGAAGTCACAAAGGTATTGAAGCTCTTCTTCTGAGTCGTTAATGCCCTTAATAAGTGCGTACTCATACGTTGGTCGGCGTCCCGTGAGGTCTACGTATTCACCCATTGCGTCATACAAATGTAGTAACGAGTACTTCTTTACGCCGGGCATCAGGTAGTCACGCGTCTTTTGTACTGCAGAGTGCAGTGATACAGCCAACGTGAACTGCTCAGGCTCTTTTGCAAACCGCAGGATCATGGGAATAACGCCGCAGGTAGAAACAGTGAGATGTCGCGCGCCTATTCCAGCGCCATCCGGGGAATTGAGTCGACGCAATGCTGCAAGCGTATTATCGTAGTTCATAAACGGCTCGCCCTGACCCATGAGCACGACAGACGTCACACGCGTATTGAAATCATCACGTACATGCATCACCTGTTCATAGATCTCACTTGCGCTCAGAGAGCGTGTGAGACCAGCTGCACCTGTGGCGCAGAACGCGCAACCCATTGCACAACCAGCTTGCGTGGAAGCGCAAACAGTAAGACGGTTCTTGGTGGGCATACCGACACATTCCACTGTGGTGGAGTCAGGAAATTGCAAAAGGTATTTCTTACTGCCGTCAACAGACGTTTGGGAGGCAATCTCTTGTAGTCCGCCCATGGTCACCATTTCTGCAAGCTGAGCGCGCAAGGCCTTGGAGAGATTGGTCATCTCATCAAAGCTCTGAGCATTCTTTTCCCACAACCATTCTTCAATCTGCTTAACGCGAAACTTTGGCTGACCCAAGTCTGATATCAGCTGCATGAGTTCGCCATGGCTGAGCGACCTGATGTCTCGTTTAGGCACAGTTTGGCCAGCCGGCGTAATGGTGTCATTTACAGTGGTCATGTTATTTTGTCCTTATCTATATACCTTGGCTAACGAGGAGTATCCTGTTTTGGCAGTTTATTCCATCGAGTCTAACGCAGAAACTGAACGTTCAAGGAGTCATACGATGTCAAGCACGGACGTTACACGATATAAAGTCGCACTTCTCGCTGGTGGTTGGTCAGACGAGAGGGAAATTTCTTTTGAAAGCGCACATGCCGTAGAAAAAGCGCTCCATGAGGCGGGCTTTGAGCAGGTCGACCTTTTAGACGTAGCAGACGATTCCTTTATCACCACGTTCTCGCAAGGGCATTACGACGTTGCCTTCATTGCTATGCATGGCCAATACGGAGAAGATGGATGCATCCAGGGGCTCTGTGAGATTATGCATATTCCCTACACCTTCTCTGGTGTTCTGGCCTCAGCTATGGCCACGGACAAAGATGTAGCTAAAGAGATATTTGATGCTGCAGGCATCCCAACACCAGCAGGCGTGATCTTTAGAGGCTCTGAGGAGATACAAGAGACGCAGCTGGATGAGGTTGTAGAGAACCTTGGGTTGCCGCTCATTGTGAAGCCAGTCAGCAATGGCTCAAGCTTTGGCGTGACGCGCGTTACTGAGCGCTCACAACTGAAGCAAGCAATTGCAGAAGCGTCAGTCAAAGGCGATGACGCTCTGGTGGAGCAGTGCATTGAGGGAACAGAAATTACGGTGCCCGTCCTCGGCAATAACGATGGACAAGCACTGCCGGTGGTAGAGATTGTTACTGGCGCAGAGTTCTACAGCCTCAAGGTGAAGTACGAGCCTTCAGCGCTGCATCACATTATCCCTGCCCGCCTGGATTCCGGCGTCTATGCAAAGGCGCAGAAGTACGCTGTCATGGCGCATCAAGCGCTCGGCTGCAAGGGTTGCTCGCGCAGTGACTTTATTGTGACCAAAGATGGTACTCCGGTGATTCTGGAAACCAACACTATTCCAGGCATGACAGAAGCAAGCTTGCTTCCTGATTCCGCTCGCCATGGCGGAATAGAATTTCCAGAATTATGCAAGAGATTTATTGAATATGCGGTAAACGAGCATAATACAAAATAATGGCAAGTTACCTGCAATAATACTGAGGCATTACGTAAAAATACGGCGAAATACATATTGTAATACCGTATAATATGGCTCAATATTTAGGAACTTAACTTCTCGCGCGTCGGTGAATACGTACATATGGAGTTATATGTCTCAGGATAAAAACTCACGTCAGGGGAGTCAGGAGCTCAATCTTGACTCCCTTTTTCTTCCCACAACTCCCTCCGCGACAAGGGAGATGTACAAGCAGCTCGAAGCAATGGCGCAGACGCAAGACTTTGGCCTGCTCGAGGACGACATTGTGGTCTTGGATACCGAGACCACGGGTCTCTCGTTCAAGAATTGCGAGCTGATAGAAATTGCGGCCGCGCGCATGAGCGGGCGAGAAATAACTGCGCGCTTTCACACATTCGTGCATCCGCATGCGCCCATCCCTAAGCAGATCCAAGCTCTCACGCACATTCATGAGATTGACGTAGCAGATGCGCCTTCTGCAGAAAAAGCCGTCGCTAACCTGGCGGCGTTTGTGGGCGGTGTGCCTGTTTTGGCACACAATGCCACGTTTGATCGCACGTTCATAGAAAAGGTGCATGGCGGCAGTGAGGTGAGTGAAACCTGGATAGATACCCTCGCGCTGTCAAGGATTGCGCTTCCTTGCCTCAAGAGTCATCGTCTGTCGGATATGGCAACGGCGTTTCATTGTGATTCGGTCACTCACCGAGCAACCGACGACGTGGACGCCCTCTGCGGCATGTGGCGCATTATGCTGTGTGGTCTCTCTCAGCTACCGACAGGCCTGATGCGGCATCTTGCAGATATGCACCCAGAGGTGAATTGGTCTTATCGCCCTATTTTTGCTCATCTTGCGCTTGAGTATGCTGGCGCGCAATTTAGCTTGGTAGATACGCGCAAGAAGATGGCGGAAGACGTTAGAGAAGTCAGGAAAGATGACGCGCAGGAGGCCGAGCGTGCGCCTCAGGCGCCCACAAAAGAGGAGATAAACGCGGCGTTTTCTCCTGAGGGCGTTGTAGCACATATGTATTCTGGCTATGAGGCTCGCCCAGAGCAGCTGGAGATGGCCCAGGAGGTTCGCAGCGCCTTTGCCACGTCGACGCATCGCGCAATAGAGGCAGGTACGGGCGTTGGAAAGTCCATGGCGTATCTGCTGCCGGCCATAATGTTTGCCAAGCGTAATAACTTTACAGTTGGCGTGGCGACAAAAACCAACACCTTGACTGATCAACTGGTCACGCATGAGTTGCCCGGTTTGGATGCGTGCTATCCCGGAGGGGTTCGCTACTACGCCCTTAAGGGGTATACGCACTACCCGTGCCTTATGAAGCTCGAGCGCGCTGCAGTAACAGAGCTGCCACTTACACAGATTGATGCTCCGTATAGGACGGAGAACGCTATTGCCTCTGATATGCTGACGGCACTTGCCACCGTCTATGCGTATTCTTGCCAGCTTCTTGAAGGTGATTTGGATACATTGGGGATCCGCTGGCGCTCTGTGCCGCGCAGTATGCTGACGATCAATTCATCGGATTGCGTGCGCAACCACTGTCCGTTCTATCCGCATGAGTGTTTCATCCATGGGGCGCGCAAGCGCGCTGCCTCGGCAGATGTGGTGGTGACCAACCATTCGCTCCTGCTGAGGAACGTAGCTGCGGACAATGCAATCTTGCCGCCAATTCGCCACTGGATTGTTGATGAGGCGCATGATTTTGAGTCCGAGGCGCGCCGTCAGTGGGCAGAGGAATTCTCTGGTGATCTTGTTCGTGAGACGTTTGAGACGATTGGTTCCACCAAGACAGGCGTCCTTCATCAGCTCATGGTGTCGGCATCTACACATGAAGCTTCAACGCTGATGTTAGGTCTTCTCACCAAAGCGGCGTCGGCAGCAAGCAGAGCTGCAGTCTCGACAGCTACCTTGCAAGAAGCTATCCACGAGCTGCATAAACTTGCCAAACCAAGCGGTGGCTACGACAACCTGACACTTTGGATAGATGACACCGTGCGCTCCACTAAAGAATGGCAAGGTGTGTATGAAGCAGCAGAAGAGGCTGCGCGCCACCTCAATGAGACAGAAAAAGCCCTCACCGAAGCCCAGACGGCCTTGGAGTCAGCAGAACCGCAACAGGCGTCAGCGCTGCAAGAGCCGCGCAACGCGTTAACGGCTCTTATGCAAGCGATCAACGACATAGTGCTTGCGCCGCAAGAGGGGATGGTGTGCTCTGCGGAGCTCTATCGCCAGACCAGGCGTATGTCTTCTGAGCGACTTGTGGCTCAGAAGCTCAATATTGGCCAGGATCTAGCAGAAAACTGGCTGCCGGAAATGGCAAGCATTGTATACACATCCGCTACGATGACCGTGGGAAACGATTTTAAACACTTTACACATGCGGTGGGTCTTGATCTTCTTAATAAGTCAGATTACAAGACAATTCAGCTCAATAGTAGTTACGATTTTGATAGAAATATGGGTGTTATTGTGGCCAAGAACGTGCCCGCGCCGCAAGACGCCAACTACCTGCCCGCGCTCACTCAACTGCTGTTTGACATCCACACGGCCATGGACGGCTCGGTTCTCACGCTTTTTACCAACCGGCGTGACATGGAGAAGGTTTATGCGGACCTCAAGCCGTTGCTGGCAGACGCCGGGCTCGATCTTGAGTGTCAGGACAAGGGTTCCTCGTCACAGTATCTGAGCAGGCGATTCATTGAAGACAAGAAGCTTTCCCTGTTGGCGCTTAAATCTTTTTGGGAAGGCTTTGATGCCACGGGGGATACGCTCCGCTGTGTGGTCATTCCAAAGCTTCCCTTTGCTAGCCCTCAGGATCCTTTAGTATGTGAGCGTGATTTCCGAGAAGAACGTGCGTGGTGGAAATATTCACTACCAGAAGCGGTACTTGCGGTAAAGCAGGCGGCGGGTCGCTTGATACGCACTTCTACCGATACGGGTATTCTCGTGCTTGCGGACAGCCGGTTGGTGACCAAACGATACGGCTCAACGTTCATCAAGTCCCTGCCATCTACGCAGGTACAGCAGGTAGAGCAGGAGCGCGTAGGGGAATACATACGTCTTTGGCGTCAGTCACACAAAGCTTAGCGCGCAGTAAGCATCATACAAATGTATTCTTGCACTGCGGCTTGGAGCTCTGGGTCTGTGGTGGTAACGCTGCCCCCACATGCTGCAAGTCGCCGCGCAAGCCAAGGGAAGTTCTTGCCGTAATACGGTATTGTGGCGGCAAGCGAGAAAGCGGGGGAGTCTGTCTGGGGAGATGCTGCATGGCTACCTAATACAGTGTGTTCATCCGCACTACCTGCAGTAATACCGCCTGTATTATGTGACGTATTATAGGCATCGGTGGCCTTTGTATTACGCGTGGTAGGGGTGCCTGCTGACACCATGCGGCTGGCCTTTTTACGCCCTGGCTTGGAGATAACGTTAAGCCCGGGCCAGTCAAAAAATGAGAGATAGTACGGATCAGAGAAATGCAGCGTGACCATCCTCGCACTCTTCTGCACCACGCGCTTCTCGCCGTCGGTATGTTGCTGCGCGGGCGTTTGCTCTGCGGAAGAACCACCACCCCTATAAGTCAAGATCTTCGCTCCTTGAATCTTTTCAAGCTTAAAAGTCCGCTCCTGATTGTTGGCTAAGTCACGAGCATCCAAATACCAGTTAGTGTCTGTGTGCCAGAGCTGTATGGGCGCAACCAGGCGCGTACGCACCGCAGCATCAGTATTTCCCAGATATAAAAATGTCAGCTGTTCTCGTTGTGAAATAGCTTGAGCACACAGTTGGATAAGAGAAGAATCGGGCGTAGTGAGTGCTGTTGCTAACGTGCGCTTGATGGACTCCAAAGAAATACGTGCTGAGCCAAACGCATTATTGAGCTTAATACGTAAAGGGTCATCTTGCGCCACGCCTAATACATCCAATGCCGTGTGTAATGCATTTGTCTCATCCGCCGTAAGACGCAGTGGCTTACCTTTGGTAATACCATTGAAATCCGTAAGCGTAATACGCGAATCATCATCAGAATACAGGGAAAGGTAGTTGCCATCTTCGCCACCAGCGCTGATCACCAGATCAAGAAGTTTCTGAGCCTCAGGCTCTGTAATACCAAGTCTCTGCTGTATGGCAGCAACAGAAATTGAATCACCTTACCGGGACAGTGCGCCTAAGAGAGCGACAAGTTCTCGCGCCTCGGCGAGACTGGATTTTCTGCCACGGCCACTCTTTGATGCAGATGTATTACTGGCCATCTGACTCACCACTCTCAAGTATGGTCTTCCACGCGCACCGAAGATCCTCAGGAAAGACGGGAACAACTCCCTCCGCTATGCACCATGCAGCAGCGCCTCTGGTGTCTCTTACGTCCACATCCCACAGCACTGAACCTGTCTTCTTAGACGGTGATACATCCGTAGTATCAGGGATAGTGCGACCCTTATCACCATAGATAGCCATAAACTCTTGCACGCGCGCTGCTGGCACACGAATCTGAGCATTATAGTGCTCAGTTCCAATCTGAAACGGTAGCAGCAAGTAGTCATGCACATCAAAACCTGCAGGAATGTTGTAGCTAAGAGAAGATACTTCCTTTACAGACGCAATGCGGCTCATGTTGTAGTTATGAGGTTCGCTGAGCCCGCCATTATTCTCAAATTGAGCGGCCACCATATACGGTGTATTACGCAAGGAAAAGAGCCCTAAGACGGCCACTGTCCTATCAACTTGCTCGCCTGAGGCCTTCGTGTAGTTGATGCGCGCTGCATGATGGTTAGAGAGGCAGCGCTCAACTATATCTTGCGTGCGTAGCCTCACGCGCGCCTCCGCGGGAAATTTAGCTGCCGTGACCTCAGAGAAGGAGCGGTCTATCTTTGAGAGCGCCATACGCAGATCGTGCGCGTAGGGGAAAGATGGATCGGCAGCAAGGGGAAGGCACGCCACATCAAGCGCGAGGGCATCGGCCACGCTGAGCTCATGGTCCGTGGCAAATGAACTTTGATCCACTGACCAGAGGTTTTGCTCGCCTGGAAGCTCCGTGCGAACAAGAATAAAGCCGCATTGAGAGAGGCGTTCGCGGTCGCGCTGAAAGGCCTTCTTTTGCGCCTCTGGCTCCCGTTGCGCGTAGAAATTCTCGTAAAAATATGACGTAGGCAACGGGTGGGGTGCATTGGTGAGAGCTATGGCCAGCGCCAATATCCGCTGTGCTTCCAGATCTGTATTACTTGGTTGCAGAACCGAATCCTGCGCCACCACATACCCTCCTTAACGCGACGTCCAGCGATAATACGTAAAATACATTCGTAATGCATCACGTATTACCCAAAAATACGCGCCATATGCGTGATACATCTGTCTTATACACTCAATGTTTTTAGTGAGAAGTATACTAGGACAGTATATGTCCAGAACGTAATAGCTATCACAGCGAAGGAAAGTGCTATGGCCAAGACTCGTGACTACATGGACTATTTAGATGATGAGATTGGCATTGCTCCTGCAAATAGCCAGGAGGAGTTCCAGGCTGCGGAAACCATAGTGGAGGTCATGAAAGATCATGGCCTGAAGCCTTCTATCCAGGAGTTTGACACGCATCCATTGGGACAGCTTATGCCCCATATTGTGTCTCTTGTGCTGTTTTTGGGCCTGCTCATTTGTGGCGTGGCTACAGGCGCTCTTAAATATCTGGCGTTTGTGCTGGTGCTGGCTGCGACCATTCTTTTGGTGCTCAAGCATATGGGCACCAACGTGTTTGAGAATTTTGGTCCCGCCAAGCGCAGTCAGAACGTCGTGGGTCTGCATCATGCAACAGGCGATAAGGTCGTGAAGGGTGCGCGTCCCATTGTTTTGGTGGCTCACTACGATACTCCGCGTCAAAATGTGCTGTATAGCGGTGCTCTGGCTCGGTATCAGGCCTTCATAAAGAAGATGGCCTTCCCCAGCACGTGCGTAGCTGGAGCAGCTACCTTGATTCAGATGCTTGGCTTTATTCCTTCCGGCGCCCGCCTGGTTATTTGGGTGCTGGCGCTGGTGGCATCGATTCCTCTGGTGATTGTGGCAATTGCTGCCATATTGGAGCGCTTTGGCTCGTATACCACCGGATCCAACGACAACAAGGCTGCTGTAGCTGCCCTTTTAGGTGTCATGAGCAAGGTGCGTCCCGGTGAGGATAGGGTAGACGCTGCTATAGCTGGAAAACCGTACGTGCGCCGTGCGTCTGAGGTTGAGGCAGAGCCTCAAGAGGTGCCGTTATACGAGGAAATACATGGCGTTCGCCATGGTAAGGAAGTGCTGAAGTCGTTAGGCATCTTGCCAGCGGATTGTCAGATCATCTACGAAGAACCCAAGGTGATAGGCACGACTACCGTTACGTCTGATGCTTTAGCTGAACAAGATACAGGCGCGCAAGTGCCTGCCGCGGCGGCTTCAGAAATGGGCAGGGTGCCGTACGATTATTCTGAGGCTGCGGTGCCAGATTCAGGAGAGCAGGCGGCAACCGAGTCTGCAGATGACTTGAGCGCAGATGAAGCGGACGCCAAAGATCAGACGGTGGATGATGAGAACCTTTCTGCAGACGATGTGGAAGAAGTGGATCTGAACGACGACACATCAGCAGATACACCATCTGAAGACTTTGATCCCTATGCAGACGCAGATGCGTATGAAAGCGCCGACGCAACCGGTACGCTTAGCGTATCTGAGCGTATTCAGAACGTATTTACCAAGGTAAAAAATGCTGTGAGCTCCCTTAAAGACAAGCCTGTAGCAATTAGAAAAGGCAAAGACTTTACAGATGGCGAGGATTACAGCGAGTTTGAGACCACCTATTCTGGTGATGGCAACGAGGACTACAACGTCTTTGAGCGCCCATCCGGCACTGCGTTTGCACCAGATCCCTCCATACATGAGGAACTGGATCCTCTGAAGCCTGTGACTGCAGAAGATCTGTCCCAGCGCACACAAAGCTTTGAAGCGCTCCAGGTGGAAGAGGCTGCAGAAGAGGCTGCGGAGCCGCAAGAGGCTAACGAGCCTGCCGATGCCTTTGCCGCTCAAGAAGAGACGCTCCCTGAGTCCGCAGATCAAGCGGGCGAGAAACCCCTGCAAGAGGATGCGGCAGTGCAAGAAGCGGTTGAGCCGGCAGAGGTTGCACCGGCCGAGGACGCTGCAGACGCAGACGTGGAAGTCGTTTCTCTCGTACCTCAAGCTGAGGAAGCCCCAGAGCCAAACATCCCAGAGCCCATTCGCATGGATGATCCATTTACTGACGCCATATCTGAGGTTGTGGCTGCAGAGGCAACGTCTCAGAAAGATCAGCACAGGCAGCCGCGTCCAGAATCTGTTCGCGTTGCTGATCAGCCTGCAGAAGAGCAGTCACACGACGAGAATGTGCAAAATGCGCAGGTAGAAGCTGAGCCTGCACCAGCCGATGAGCTGGATCAGGACTCTGAGCTCAAAGAGAACTCGCAGCCAGCTGTTGAGGGTGCTCTTGAGGGTGAAGACCTTTCCATCACTGCTCCAACAGAGGCAGGAGAGGTAGTTGAGGTAGTTGATCTGAATGCTCCAGCAGAGCAAGCGTCAGCCGACACGGATGACCAAGACGCTGAGCGTCCGGATGATGCCCCTGTCTTGCAGCCGGCTGCAGCCGAGCTCGACTGGGATCAAGAGGCAGTTGAGGATGAGTCCGCAGACGCAGGTGAGATGGAAACAGAAGAGACGGTTGTTGAGGAGCGCATGGGCGGCGACACCGTCGATTTTTCTCGCCTTGATGAGGACGATGAGCCGGCGGATAATCACGATTCGCATGATGAATCTGGCGCATATGACCAGGTAGATGATGACTGGACGGAAGACGAGCTCATTGAGGAGTATGCTACGCCGACGGTCGCGGACAGGATCCGCGGCGCGTGGTCGCGCTTGAAGCAGCGTTTTAGAAGCTCTTCGGTGGAGCAGTCCTCATATGATGAGGCTCCGGCATATGATGCGGACGCAGCTTATGAGGCTGCACCTGAGGACTTTGCCGACGAAGATTATGCCGACGCGGACTATGCCACCGAAAATTATGCTGATGAGGACTATGCAGAAGAAGACTTTGTCGACGACTCCATCGAAGAAGGCTATGCAGACGCCGACGAAGAAGAGCCAGAGGAAGCTTTGGATGACGTGGAGCCAGCAGTGCAGGAGCCCGCGGAGTCCGAGCCGCCAGCGCAGGAGCCTGCGGCGCCCATAGACCAGCCCGCCGCCGAGTCGGAGCAGCCAGAATCGCCACAAGTGAGTGCGCTTCGTCATCACGCAGCTAACCTGGACATGGGCCATGATGCCGATCAAGATGACATCCTACCCAAAGACACCACTGGCCTGGACAACCTCTCTGACGCGGGTCTGAATCTCAACGCGGAGGCATCGGGTGAGGAGCGCCCCAAGCCCAAGCCCATCGACGATCCCAACTGGGGCACGTCGACCTACGCGCCGCCCACGGCCACGCCGTCGATCGCCCGCCGCGCGGCTTTGTTTGACCTCCCCGACGTTTCCCAAAAGACCATGGATCCTCTCGTGGGATCAAAGGACTTCGAGGACGAAGACGTTGATCTGGGCAACACCGCAGATCTGGACACGTCTTCAGACCCAACTTCGCCGCTCAAGCGATGGAAGGGCGGTGCCGCGCTCAGAGAGGACCTGCGCACGAATGTGCAGCTTGCTGATGCCGAGAAGATCCGGGGGCTTGCAGCGGAGGAGCTTTCGCAAGGCTCTGCGGTAGAAGCGGCACCAGAAGATGCGTCTGGCGACGCTGCAGCATCCGGCACCTTTGATGGTGCCCCCGCTGACACGTTTGGCGCAGCTGCCATGACCGATGCCGACGCTGCTGACGGCACGGCTGGTGTCATGGACAGCGCGGTATACAGCGCTGGCGACGGTGCAGATACCACTGACGCCAGCACGGACGACGTCGAGGTTATCGACGTCGACGCCGATGACCTCCAGGACGCCATTTTGGAGCTTGGAGATGACTTCCTTATCGCCCATGACATCTGGTTTGTGTGCGTCGGTGGCTCCAGTGTGGGGCATGCGGGCACCAAGTCGTTCTTGGCCAATTTCCGCCGCGACATCCGTGGTGCGTTCTTGCTGAATCTGGACAGTGTGGGCGCGGGGCAGCTAGTCACGCTGACACACGAGGGATACGACGATGGTCGCCGCGCGGACAGGCGCAGCCTGCATCTGCTTACGCAAACCGCCTCTGAGCTGGACATTCCGATGCAGAAGATCGATTTCAGCTGGGAGGAGACCGACGCCACCAGCCCCATGCGCAATCATGTTCGTGCGCTGACCATCATGGGCATGGATGAGAACGGGCTGCCGGCGCTCTCTCACACCGAAAACGACGTACCCATGAACGTAGAGCCCAAACAGGTGTCGTCTGTGGCACGGCTGATCTGCGAGTTTATACGTCGCTCGTAGCTGGTGCTCACAGCAGATTGATTGAATAAATGGAAAACGCCGACCCCGAGGGGCCGGCGTTACTTTTTTATGGAGCGGGCAACGGGATTCGAACCCGCGGATGATGGCTTGGGAAGCCATTGCCTTACCACTTGGCGATGCCCGCGTAGACTCACCATTATAGTCATATGCCCCGTGTTTGGGTGATCATTCCAGTGAATCCCCACGAGAAGCGATTTTGGCATGCTGCAGCACACTTCTCCATGAACCGTCGTTTTGCCGCACAAAACTCTCTGAATCGTCGTGCTTGTGTCACGTTTGCCCAGATAAGCCTTATGGAAACGACCATTCGTGGAGGTTTGTAAAAAAGCCCCTCTCAACCCCGCAAAAAATACCCGTTGACACGCCATACTATGCAACAAATGGCCGCCTCAGAAAGTACTACCGCATCACGGACATAGGCCTTGCCCGCGTTCATGAATTTCTCGCAGAATGGCCGTCCATACAGGAGATTTATCGCTATGTAGATTCTTGCCGTTCCTTAACGCCTAGCTGACAACTTGCCCACGCGTCTGCGGTAAGTACTATAATCAGCGTCCGTTCAACCAAAACTCCAGGCTCCCTCGGGAGCCTTTTTATGTGTTCGCAGCAAGGAAAGGACGCTCAAGATGTTCGCTTCCACCCATAGCCCCGCCGGTGCCCCCGCCGTCCAGCCAGAAACGCCGCAAGAGGGCTTAAACCTGCAGATAGAGCGCTATGCTCGCCTGATTGTGCGCAAAGGTGTGGCGCTCCAGCCAGGCCAGGAACTGGTGGTGTCCGCGCCCGTCGAGCGAGCAGACTTCACCAGAACGGTGGTCCGCGCCGCCTATCAGGCAGGATCCAAGCACGTAACGGTGATATGGCACGACGACGCTATTACCAGGGAAAACTACCTCAACGTTGAGCTTGAGTACTTCATGCATACGCCTTTATGGCAGCGCGAGCAGCTCAATTCTCTTGCAGAGGACGGCGCGGCGTTTCTCTTCCTGGAAGGTACTGACCCCTCGGCTCTGACGGGCGTTGATCCAGCTAAGCCCGCCGCCGCCTCCCGCGCCCGCAACAGCGAGTGCAAGGCCTTCCGCTCTGGCCTGGACTTTGGCCGAAATACCTGGTGTATTGCGGGTGTGCCCGTGGCGGGCTGGGCAACCAAGGTCTTTCCCACCATGCCGCAAGACGCTGCAGTTTTGCGCCTGTGGCGAGAGATTCTCTGCGTAGCGCGCGCCTCTGGCCAGGATCCAGAGGCGGAATGGGATGCGCATAATCTTACGTTCGAGAAGAACAAGCATCTCCTGAACACCTACGCATTCGATGCCCTGCACTACCGCTCGTCGAATGGTACTGACCTTACACTCGGCCTCAATCGCGGCGGTATATGGGAGGGCGGAGCCGCACGCACGGTCGATGGCGTGAGCTACTTTCCCAATATCCCTACAGAAGAGGTGTTTACCACGCCGGATCGTAATCGCGCGGAGGGCATTGTCTTCTCGGCCATGCCATTGGTTCACGCAGGACAGATTGTTCAGGACTTCTGGCTGAGGTTTGATCATGGTCGCGTGGTGGAATATGGTGCAAAAGGTGGCTATGAGGTGCTTAAACAGATCATCGAGACCGACGAAGGTGCAACGCATCTGGGGGAATGTGCACTCATAGCCAAAGAGACGCCCATTAGGCAGAGTGGCATTCTCTTCTACAATACGCTCTACGACGAAAATGCCAGTTGCCACTTGGCGCTGGGCATGGGCTTTCCGGAATGTATAGCGCGCGGGCTCTCCATGAGCAACGACGAGCTGCTTGCGCACGGAATCAACCAAAGTCATACTCACGTGGACTTCATGATTGGCACCGATGACCTATGCATCGAAGGCATAACAGCAGATGGCACCCGCGTCCCGGTCTTTACCAACGGCACGTGGTCGTGGAAGGATTAGCCGCATCTGCAAGCCACCGCAAGCACGTCTTATACCTGCATAAATGGGAAAGATTGAAACTGATGTTTGAAGGTAAAAGAAGAATCATGCTTACGTTACAGATTCAGAAATTAGTCGAATCTACCTTGAAAATGGTTGAAAACATAGGTACAGTCTTAAATGAGTTTTCAGCTTTCAAGAGTATTGCTGATGCTGTGGTTTTATGAGAACTTTGCAAAACCGCCAAGGACTGCTTGTGGGGGACGTAACGGGACAGAGCATACACGACCTCAAGAAGCTCGGCCGTCTTGAGCTTCTTGATATCTTGGTGGAGCTCAGCAAGGAAAATGAGCACCTCCAGGCAGAAAATGCACAGCTCTCCCGCACGCTTCAAGACCGCACGATTGCCATAAAAAACGCAGGTAGCTTGGCAGAAGCGGCGCTGGCCGTAAACGGTTTCTTTGCGGATGCTCAGGCGGCAGCAAATCAGTATCGTGAATGCGCCCAGCAGACGCTCGCCGACGCTCAGGCGGCGGCACGCATCATCCAAGATGCCCACCAAAAGGCTGACCACATAATCCGTGAGGCCTCACATACACAAGGGGCACTGGGCGAGAAACCCCTCCACTCAAGAGTGTTGGTGAGTGAGGGGGCGGTATGCCATGTCTGAATCCCATAATCCTCAGGATGGTGTACCAGATGTATCTGGCATCACCTCACATGGCACTGCTATGCCAGGAAAGGTAGAGACCCCTCCAAGTACGCAAACGAGCGCCCTCGAGCGTGAGCGTGACCGTGTTGCTGGCATAGAAGGCAAGAAGCGACTGGTATACCGCGTGACTGGTGCAGTCATTGTCGTCGCCGCGGCTGCCATTATCATTTCTAATACGTTGTTGACCGTGCTTCATGTGCGTGGCACGAGCATGGTGCCCACCATTGCGGAAGGTGACATCATCGTCACGAACCGGTCGCACAACTTTAAGCAGGGAGATATTCTTGCCTTCTATTACAACAACAAGATTCTCCTTAAACGAGTCATTGGCTTCCCAGGTGATTGGATCGATATTCACCAGGATGGATCGGTGTACGTAAATGGTGAGCGTCTGACAGAAGACTACGTGTCAGACCTTGCTTTAGGTGAACCAGACATCAGTTTGCCGTATCAGGTGCCTGATGGCAGCTACTTTGTTTTGGGAGACCACAGAAGCGCATCTATCGACAGTCGCTCCAATGTGGTTGGAACCGTTACAAAAGAGCAGGTTATTGGCAAGGTGCTTCTCTGTGCTTGGCCACCGGAGAATTTTGGGGTTTTGAGATAACTATGTATGCACTCAGAAGGAGCGGTCGCTTTCCGTAGGGTCTCGTGCAAATTGGGTCTATTTGCTCAACAAGGGAGCAATAGGAATAGTATGTAAGGAGAAGGAATGAGTAAGACTAGAAAGAGGGTACGCGTTTTAGGCACTGCTGCCATCACAGCTATCCTTGGTGTTGTACTCGCGTTTAGCACACTCGGTACTGCATTTGCAGCAGATGGTGGAATCACCATTAAGGTAGGCGACTCTGGGGCTGTTGATACGCACTCTTTGAACGCCTATCAGGTGTTCAAGGGTGACCTCAGTGGTGAAGTTGGCAATTATAAGCTGGCGAACATCGTGTGGGGCGATGGCGTAGACGGCGATAAATTGCTTACCGCATTGAAGGGCTCCAGCGCCTTTGGCGATACCAACCCGTTTGCCACGGCATCCACCGCTGCAGATGTTGCTGCTGTTCTTGAGGCAGACAGCTTTAATAATACTGCTTCAAATGTTGAGGCGTTTGCAAACCTTGTTGCTGCCAACAAGAAGGGCACAGGCTCCCCACTTACGCTTAACGATGCTAAAGATGCATACAGTGTGACAGGCATTGATAATGGCTACTGGGCTGTTATTGATGAGTCCACTAATCTTGCTAGTGATCACATGCAGGACGTTGTACTGCAGGTAGCTGGTAGCACGACTGTTGCCAATGCCAAGCTTGAGAGCTCAAAGTCTGGTAAGCAAGTCTTGGACGATGCAACAGATCCTGCAAACGTTTCCGTAAGCAATACGGGCTTTGGTGACACCGCTGCATATACCATTGGCAGTAAGGTTCCCTTCCGCATTTACGGTAGCGTTCCTTCTGATGTCGCTAAGTACACCGAAGGCTACACCTGGAACTTGGTTGATACGCTGCCTTCAGAGCTTACCTTTGATACTGATTCCGTTAAGGTGTATGTGGCACCGGTGGCTTCAGACGGCACCCCTGACTACGCTCAGGCAACCGCAGCTCCCGAAGGCTTGGTTACCACCAACGCCACTGGCGGTCTGAGCTTTAGCGGCAACAAATTCAACACCGACAATGCCACTACCGTTGCTGGCAAGTTTGTTGTAATCACCTACACAGCAACCGTTAATTCAAACGCCACTGCTGGTACCGCGATGGACAACAAAGTCAAGTTGACGCATACAACCGACAAGACTGATGGTGGAAAGACGGGCGACACACCTGACGACCACGCCTATGTGTACACCTTTAAGCTGGACAGCAAGAAGGTCAGCGCAGCTGACGGCACCACGCCTGTAAAAGGTGCTGGCTTCAAGGTGGTTCGCCAGACCCCGGGTTCGAGTCCTGCTACATATGAAGTAGCAACCATTACCAACGGTAAGATTGCTTCTTGGACTACGCTTACCACCTTTGATACAAGCAAGAATGAAATTGCCGCAGCAGACAAGGACAAAGGCACTGAGATCACCTCTGATACTGACGGAGCCTTCAACGTAGAGGGCCTGGATGCAGGCACCTACTACATGGTTGAGACCACCACGCCTTCTGGCTACAACACGCTCTCAACTCCAATTGTGGCGACAATCAATGCAACTACGGGTCTCAAATCTGACGGTACTGGTGCAGAAATCAAGACCTTGACGCTCACCACGTCGGCTACTGATAAGACCGGCGATGATGCAACCACCACTGGTACCGTTGCTCAGAACGTGGGCAACACCCCTGCAAGTTCTCTGCCTTCCACGGGTGGCATGGGCACAGCTCTGTACGTGACGGTTGGCGCTGTTGTTATGGCTGCAGCCGCACTGGGCTTCGTCATTCGTCGTCGTAAGACGCAGGAGTAACACAGAGGTTTAAGCCAGCACGGATAACCGTACTGGCTCGTGCGCGCTCCCTCCCGCTAGAAATTCAGCGGGAGGGGACGTGTATCTTAAAGAGTAGGGGCCAGCAGGTGGCACACCAAGACGCACAAAAAAAGAGCAAGGAGAAGAGGGGCTTCTCGCCTCTTGGAGGGCATCTTGTGGATGTCTTGCTTGTTGCTGTTTTCTTGTTTGGCTTGGCAATACTTCTGTATCCCACTATCTCTAACATCCGGACGTCTCAGGTTATGCGCAGATCTGTATCCCAATACGATGCAAAGGTGCAGACTATGACCTCAGCGGACTTTGATGCGGAATGGCAAAAGGTTGATGCGTATAACGCCCTCGTGGCACAGGTGGGATTAAGCTCATATTTTCCTGATGACATGCACCAGCAATATGAGGAAGCCATCAACCTGTCTGGAGATCAGCAGGCCATGATGGGACATATTGAAATCCCTAAGTTGAGCGTGGATTTGCCCATCTATCATGGCACGTCAGACGATGTTTTAACGGCTGGGGTGGGGCATATTGAAGGTTCTTCATTACCAGGCGGAGGTCCGAGTACTCATACGGTGTTATCGGGGCATCGCGGCCTGCCTACCAGTGAGCTCTTTACTAACTTGGATCAGATGCAGGAAGGGGATGTCTTCTTCTTGCATGTGATGAACAGAAACCTTGCGTATGAGGTCGACCAGATACGGATAGTGCTCCCCAATGAGCTGGAGGATCTTCAGGTTCAGCCAGGAGAAGACCTCTGCACGCTGGTTACCTGTACGCCATATGCCATCAATACGCATCGCCTACTGGTTCGTGGACATAGGATTGAATACCCGGAAGAGGCAAACGTTGCCGCAGATGCCATAAAGGTGGATCCGCTGTTAGTTGCTTCAATTCTGGCGGTTCCTGCATTTGTTGCGGCAATCATTGCCCTGGTGGTGAGGCGGGCGCAGAAAAAAGCGAGCTTTAAGGGTGCGCAGAGTACATAAAAGCATCTTGGATGCGTAGGAGGATATGAGATGAAGAATAGGAAAGCGCGAGCGATAACGGTACTGGTAGCTGCCGTAACCTGCGCGTTGCTGCTGCTTCCTCAGGCGGCGCTTGCGGAGAGCACAGGCTCCATCAGTATGCAGATTCAAGATGCACAAACGCCGCTGGAAAACGTACATGTGCGTGCGTGGCGCGTGGCAGAGGCAACGGGTGATTTTGACCTTGTGAGCCCTTTTAGTGAATCCGGTGTGGATCTTACGTCAGATGATGGGCAGACATGGCCTGCTACGGGTACGGATGCCAAGTGGAGCACACTGGCGCAGAGTTTGGCGCAATTTGCACTCACCAATGACGTGATGCCCGATGCTGAGGGTGATAGTGACGCTCAGGGCAACGTGGTTTTGAGCGGCCTGCAAGACGGCGTCTACCTGGTGCTGCCGGAGACTTTTGAGCAGACCGATGGGACAAGTTGGACCTTCTCGGCCTCGTTGGTGTCTTTGCCGCAGTGGGTTGATGGCAACCTAACGCGATTGCTTGAAATTACACCCAAAGGCCAGGTCAAGCAGGTGCCTGAGCACCTCAAAGTGGTCAAGATGTGGGACGACCAGGACAGCTCCGCGCGGCCTGTTTCGGTCACGGTAAAAATTGCGCGCAACGGCGAGCTGTATGACACCGTCGAGCTCTCGCAAGAGAACAACTGGACCTATGAGTGGGAAACCGAGCAGGGCTATGAGTGGTCGGTCAGCGAGGAGCTTGCGGCCGACAGCGCCTACACCATGAGCATTGAGCAGCGCAGCGACGGCACGTTTGTAGTTACCAACCACAGCACGACGCCGCCTGCGCCACAGACACCTAAGGGAGGTTCGCCTAAAACGGGTGATTCCAGCGTTCCAGGTATGGTCTTGGGAGTTTGTGCAGCAGTGGCCGTGGTGGTGCTGATTGTAGCTGTGGTTGTCAGGAAGAAAAAGAAGTAACACTGCACGCCGTCTAGTGTTTACTAGGCGGTACTTGCATGCATAGCGTTTGTTGTGAACGTTGGAGTTGTGCAGAGGTGAGTTTTGTGAGCGACTTAAAGAAGAAGCTTTATCAAGCTACCAGGCAATCTTTACAAAGGCATAAAGCTATGGTTCTCGCGGCTGCACTCTGCGTATTGGTAGCTGCCACAGTGCTGGTTGCTACTGCGCCGCAAGGATTCACATTTGAAACCTCTACAGCAACGCAAGTTGGTACCAAGGCCGAGGCGTCTTCTGCGGAAGAGAGCACCTCAATAGAGGGGGATGCGGCCACTGATTCTGATGATGCTGTGTCTATGGGCGAGAAGAACACGGCGTATGAAACGTCGTCCTATACCACAAGTAACAGCAATTCCTCCCAGAGCTCGGCTGAAGACTCAGCAGCTATTTCTGGTGCAACTTCCGCTGAGAGCACCTCTGTAGCGACCGACCTAGGCCTGCTTGAAACCCCACTTGAGACACGCATGTGGTAGAGTCCACGGCTCAGCCAGGCACCACCGTGCCCGATCAGTCAGCAGACCCCGATGATGCCTACCTTGCCCAGCGTGCTGCAAACCAGGCCAATGCAGATGCTGCTCAGCTTATCTGGATAGACGAGACCACGACGGCCACACGCACATATGTCTTTGCTCAAGACCCAAAAGTGTTGGGTTGGTTCTTGCCAGAAGCGCCTGAGGAAGCTGTGGAAGATACAGGTGCCATGGACGACGCACGTGATGGTGCAGATGTCACGAATGATGACACCACGCAGGACACCATGCAGGACACCACGTCTGGCAGCTTTGGCCCAAGATATTAACCTGACAAATCTTACCAGTGGTCAGATGTTGCTCGGAAATCTTAGTGTTACGCCCGGCCAAGGAGATAGTTCCTTAAAGGATCCTGCGCTTGTTGACAATGAGTATCAGCGCTATACAGGAGAAGTTCTTACGGCAAAAGTGCACGTAGACACAACGCAGACCACAGATACACAAGCCAAGCGCCTGTCTGTGAAAATTGATAGTGATGGCGGAGTACAACGTAATGGCTTACATCCAGCATTAACCTTTCAAAGCCAACTATTGTTCCGGGTGTGACTAAGAAAGTCAGTGCAAAAACATCTAAGGGATCAAGTACTTCAAGCACCAATCCTACCTACGTCGCAGCGACCGATACGGTTGAGTGGACAGTAGAGGCGAGAAATGATGGCGTAGCAACAATTGAGAATTACGTTGTGTCAGATGAGGTATCTGCACCCTACCTGTTCACAGGTGACTTGCGCTATTCAACGGGCGGCATCTCTCGTAACTCTGACAACAAGCGAACCTGCAACCGCTTGGATGCCTTTGGACTCCAACAAATACGTTGTGGAAGTCAGCCCAAAAACCAACTTCGACAGTTCATATTGGGATGCGTTGAGCGGGAGAAATGAATACTCTCGTTCAATCCGCATTCGATCTCAAAACCTTTCGGGAGAGCTTACACCAGGTTCAAAGGTGCGTGTTACGTTCAAAGCACATGTGAATAGCACCCCTACCAAAACAAGCATTGCATGGAACGCCTTAGGCTACAGCGCGGTTGTGGGCAACGCAACACTCCAAGCTACACCACTTAAAGTGGGTGTACAGATGGAGGGAGCATGGGATGCAGGTGTAGTCAAATTTGATGAGGCTGTGCCAAATAAAGGAAAGATCTACGACGGTACCGATGGCGTCCATGATGCAACAACATAGAGTGACCTTCTAAAAACCGCCGTACGCCTGGATGATACGGTCTTTGGCCTTTACACACCCAACCGTGTGGACAAGATCACAGATGGAAAGCTTTCAGAAGCGTTGAGTGAGCATGGTCTCATGAGCGGCGATGTGCCCCCAACACTGCAGTATGAGGGTGTAGAGTACTACCTCCAGGCGATTGAGAAAACCGAAGACAGAAGCATGAAGTGGATGCCAGACGAGAGAGGTCCTCGTGCGGCGGCGATATTCTCTGATTTGACGGAAGATACCTACGTGGTTAAGGAACTTAAAGCTCCCAGTGGCTATTTAATCCCCGACAATAAGGTGCGCAAGATTACTCGGGAAGACACGGTGGATGTAGGCCTCAAGGAATACCCTGTGCTGCCCTCCATAGGTAAAGAGGACGAGAAGAGTTCTACTTCTGATAGAGATAGTAGATTGATGAGCATCTTCTTTACCGACGTCAAGGGATATGACCTGCCAGAGACAGGAGAACACGGCAAGGGTATCTATGTTGCAGCTGGTGCAGCATTACTGATTGCGGCCATGGCCAGTCTGCCACTGCGTCATTGGCGCAGGGAGAGGACGGCATAAATAGTGCCAGCAATGTTGCTAGCGACTTGCACTTATCGCCCCCTTTGGACTAGCCTGAAAGCATAGCTGGTCTCATGTACAGATAAACGGTGCACATGGCGCGCAGATCGCAGAAGCAGATAGATGAAAGCAGGCAGATAGGCGCCCCCGGGAAGGGGGCGTCTTCTACGTCTGCAGGCAAAACCATGAGGGCACGGACTTTGCTGGCGCGCGTGGTGATCTTTCTGGGTGTGGTTTTGGCGCTTTTGGTTGTGGGGATGAGTGCCTATGTGGGCTATAGAGAGAACTTGGCGCGGCAGTATGAGGCAGAAAATAGCCAGATACTGGCAAAGCTGGAAACATTAATGCCATCAGTGGCGCCTAATAGAAACCTTAAGCAGATGCCGACGGTTCAAATTGACGCAGCCTCGTATGTGGGCGTTTTGGAAATCCCTGACCTGAATGTTGCTCTTCCTATAAGTGCTTCATATACAGAGGGACAAAGTATGCCGGGCGTGAGCGGTGGTACTGTAAGTGAAGATAACCTGGTGATAGCTGCGCCCAACGTGCGCGGTGAGTTTGAGGGATTGACGGGTCTTTCCGATGGTAAGCGCGTAACGCTGCGCCTGGTGACAGGGCAAAACTACACCTACGAAGTGGCATCGGGTGAGACGCTTAGCAAAGGAGAAAATCCTGCCTTAGTACGTGGTGTGGATGACTGGGATCTCACCTTGTGGTGTCCTTCGTTCAGTACTCTGCAGATTAATTTGCTGCGCCTCAGGCGCGTCGCGTAGTCGCATAATTTTTTGAGTAAGTGCAATCTGAACTAGTCACATGGGGTTACTCGTGCTAAAATTCCCCATGCATGCGCCTTTAGCTCAGTTGGTAGAGCAGGGGACTTTTAATCCCAAGGTCGTGGGTTCGAACCCCACAGGGCGCACCAGAACATACAGCCCTGTAGCTGCATAAATGTGGCTGCAGGGCTTTCTGTTTGGTACTGCCCACCGCCCAGCCGCTGCGCTGGGCAGGTTCTGCTTCTCTTGGCATCGCACACTTCTCCATGAACCGTCGTTTTCCTCACAACTCAACTGGGCAAACATGGCTCGAACACGATGGGTCATGGAGTTTTGCGTTTCGGAGGCCTTCCGCGGGTGGTTTTACCTGGCGCACCATCTGCCTGGTGCGCAACCCACCTGCCGCATGAAATGTATCCCGCGTGTTTCAGATGCGCGTGAATCTCTAGAATCCGAGCCCCTGCGCCTCAGATGCGCTATAGTGCAACTACCGTAAGGCACGGAGCCACAGGGCAGACGTGCAAGTTGCAGCCGCGTGCAAGAGCACGCGCCACTCGCTCAGGAGGAGGCCACGCTATGAAGCGTATGTTCGCGGACACGTATCATACCTGCGCGAACGAGGTCTCTTACCGACGCCGCATTTATTGCAACATCCACACCCATCTATTTCAGCGACGATAGAAGCAGCGCTCTGCACGTATTCGCTTACACGATGATCTTTCGGCGCTCGATATCCAGCCTCAAAGATCGTGCAGTCTCCGCTGCTTATGTGCTTGCCTGCTTGTGGGGTTGTTCGGGTTCGCGGCTTGCTCACCCCATGCGGCTTCCCTGCCGCAAGCGCCACGTGCTAGCCGCGCACCAGCCGCTGAGCCCGCCATCACCCGACCAAACAAGCTGACTGACCGTTCTAATAATTGGTTGTTCTGCATGATTTATGCGTAAAAAGGAGTAGAAAATGTCTGAGAAAGAAAAGGTTGTCCTCGCATATTCCGGCGGTCTTGATACATCCGTTATCGTCCGCTGGCTCCAGATCGAGAAGAACATGGACGTTATTGCCATCTGCGGCAACGTAGGCCAGGACGAGAAGGACCTGGAGTGGGTCAAGGAGAAAGCGCTCAAGATGGGTGCCATCCACTCAGAGGCACTGGACATGCGCGAGGAGTACTGCAACACCATCGTGAAGAGTGCCATCTTTGCCAATGGCGAGTACGAGGGCGTCTACCCGCTGCTCTCCGCCCTGTCTAGACCCATCATCTCCAAACACCTGGTGGACATTGCGCACAAGTTTGGTGCCACGGCTGTGGCACATGGCTGCACTGGTAAAGGTAATGACCAGGTGCGTTTTGAGACCTGCATCCACGCGCTTGACCCCAACCTCAAGATCATTGCTCCCGTGCGTGAGTGGGATCTGACCACGCGTGAGTCAGAGATGGACTGGGCACAGCAGCATGATGTGCCCATCCCCGTGACCAAGAAGAAGCCGTACTCCATTGACGATAACCTGTGGGGTCGCGCAATTGAGTGCGGCGTGCTGGAGGACTCTTGGAACCAGCCACCAGCAGATATTTGGACTATGACCGTAGATCCTACCGAGGCGCCCGACACACCTGAGTTCGTGGAGATCTCCTTTGAGGCGGGTGTGCCAGTAGCCATCAATGGCGCGCAGATGAACCTGCTTGATCTGGTGATTGAGGCCAACAAAATCGCAGGTAGAAATGGCTATGGCCGCATAGATATGATCGAGGACCGCGTTGTGGGCATCAAGAGCCGTGAATGCTATGAGTGCCCGGGTTCGCTTCTGCTCATCGAGGCGCACAAGGCGCTGGAGTCCATCACGCTTGACCGTGAGACGCTCAAGCTCAAGCAACACATGGACCAGGAGTGGGCAAGCCAGGTCTACTACGGCTACTGGTTCAGCCAGGTGCGCAACGCAATCGACGCCTTCAACACCTACACGCAGAAGTTTGTCTCCGGCACCGTGCGCTTCAAGCTCTACAAAGGCAGCCTGCTCATGGACGGTATCAAGAGCGAGTACACCCTCTACGACGAGTCTCTGGCCACTTACGGTGAGGGCGATACCTTCGACCGCACGGCTTCCAAGGGCTTCATCGACCTGCACTCGCTCATGACCAGTACGTGGTCAAAGGCGCAAGGACCCGCCAGCGGTCACGCAGAGGCGTAAGAACTGCGGCAGGTGCTACGCAACAAGAGCTATAGAAAGCTATAGGAGAAGTACATGGCACTGTGGGGCGGAAGATTTGAGAAGGGCGTCAGCCAGTTCACGCAGGAATTTGGCGCGTCATTAGCGGTCGATAAGAACATGGCGCAGCAAGACATTGCGGGTTCTCGCGCGCATGCGCGCATGCTGGCCAAGCAGGGCATTATCTCTGCTGAGGACCAAGCGGCCATCGATGCGGGCTTGGAGCACATCTCAGAAGAGATTGCCCAAGGCAGCTTTGTCTGGAACGTGAACGATGAGGACATCCACATGGCGGTGGAGTCAAAGCTCACGGCAGAAATTGGTCAGCCAGGGGCTCGCCTGCACACCGCTAGAAGCAGAAACGACCAGGTCGCAACAGATATTCGCCTGCTGGCAAAAGACCTCCTTCAGGGGCTTTTGCAGGGAAACGTTGAGCTAAGAAAGACCTTCCTGGCTCAGGCAGAAGCCAACAAAGACGTGGTGATGCCCGGCTACACTCACCTGCAACATGCCCAGCCCGTGTTCTTCTCGCACCATATGCTTGCATATTTTTGGATGTTTACCCGGGATTTTGAACGCTTGTCCGCCGCTTTCAAGGCAGCCGATGCCAACCCGCTTGGTGCGGCTGCTCTGGCGGGCACCACGTACCCTTTGGATAGGGACTACACCACGGCGCTGTTGGGTTTCTCGCGCACGATACCGAATTCGCTGGATGCGGTGAGTGATAGGGATTATCTGCTGGATCTTGAGTACGCGTGCTCAGTCAGCATGATGCACCTCAGCCGGCTGTGCGAAGAGATTGTGATGTGGAGCTCCACGGAGTTTGGCTTTATCACGCTATCGGACGAATATTCGACGGGCTCGTCCATCATGCCGCAGAAGAAGAATCCGGACTTTGCCGAGCTCACGCGCGGTAAGTGCGGTCGCGTATACGGTGATTTGATGGCGCTTCTCACCACCATGAAGAGCCTGCCGCTGGCGTACAACAAAGACCTGCAAGAGTGCAAAGAAGGGCCCATTGACGCTGCTCGCACGCTTTTGGATTGCATGGAGATTGCCTCTGGCATGCTGGAAACCATGAGCGTCCATGCGGACGTGATGCTTGACCAGGCAAAACGCGGCTTTACCGCAGCTACGGATGTGGCGGACTACCTGGCTAAGAAGGGCATGCCGTTTAGGGAAGCTCATGCGGTAGTGGGTCGCCTGGTGCTGTATTGCGAGAAGCACAACAAGGGCCTGGAGGATCTTTCTCCAGAAGAGTTTAAGGCCGCAAGCAGTCTCTTTGAGGACGACATTACCAAGGACTTGGATCCTTTTGGCATTGCAGCGGCGCGTAACACCTTTGGCGGCACGGGCAGCAAGGCGGTGGCAGAGCAGCTGCGGCTGGCACACCAGCAGCTTGAGACAGATGCGGCCGGCCCGGCGGTCGGCTCTGGCGGCGCGGCCGGCGCTGCAGATGTGGCGCACCCTTAGCCCCAAGGCATTCACAGACCCTATACACGCGGACATGTTCCAAGTTATGCGGGCATGTCCGCGTTACTATTGAGGCACTGTTGCCGTGCCGAAAGGAACCTCCATGATTGATAGGTACACGCGCCCTGAGATGGGCCATATTTTCACGCTGGAGAACAAGTACGCCATCTGGCAAGAGATTGAAGTGCTTGCGTGTGAGGCTCAGGCGGAGCTGGGAAAGATTGGCATCACGGCGGAGGAGGCCGCGTGGATTCGCGCCCATGCCGCGTTCAAAAAAGACGAGGTCGACGCAATAGAAGCCGTTACCAACCACGACGTTATTGCGTTTTTGACCAACATGGGTTCCTATATTGATGCCGAGGTGCCAGAAGGAGAGCCCAAGCCCAGCCGCTGGGTGCATTTTGGCATGACCTCAACAGATCTGGGCGACACGGCTCTGTGCTACCAGCTCAAGCAAGCAACGGAGATCATCCTGGACGACTGCAAGAAGCTGGGAGAGATCTGCAAGCGTCGCGCACTGGAGGAGAAAGATACGCTCTGCGTTGGTCGCACCCACGGCATCCACGCCGAACCCATGACCTTTGGCATGAAGTTTGGCTCCTGGGCCTGGGAGCTCAAGCGTGAGGCCGAGCGCCTGGCAGATGCCTTGGATACCATTTCATATGGCGCTATCTCCGGCGCGGTCGGCACCTATTCTTCCATAGATCCGTTTGTCGAGAAGTACGTGTGTGAGCACCTCGGCCTTAAAAGCGATCCGCTTTCGACGCAGGTCATCAGCCGTGATCACCATGCCTACCTTGCCAGCGTCTTGGCCTGCACGGCTGCGACGCTTGAGCGCATTGCCACCGAGATTAGAGGTCTCCAGAAGACCGACACACTGGAGGCAGAAGAGCCGTTCCGCAAAGGCCAGAAGGGCTCATCTGCCATGCCGCACAAGCGCAACCCCATCACCATGGAGAAGGTCTGCGGCTTGGCGCGCATTGTGAAGGCAAATGCGCAGGTGGCATATGACAACGTGGCGTTGTGGCATGAGCGCGATATCTCTCACAGCTCAACCGAGCGCATTGCATTGCCGGACTCCTTTATTGGTCTTGACCACATGTTCCAGTGCTTAATCCGCGTGGTGGACGGCCTCATCCTCTACCCAGAGCAGATGATGAACAACCTCAATAAGACGCGAGGCATGCTCTTTAGCTCAAAAGTGCTTCTTGCGCTGGTAGAGACGGGTATCACGCGTGAGGATGCCTACAAGATTGTGCAGAGCAACGCTATGGCTACCTGGGCAGATATCCAGAAGTGCCAGTCTGGTCCCACCTTCCGTGAGCGCCTGGAGAAAGACCCTGCTTGCACGCTGTCCACTCAAGAGCTTGATCGCATTTTTGATCCGCGCTCGTTCTTGACGCGCGTGGACGTGGTGTTTGACCGCTTAGAAAAGCTTGAGTTCTAGGGCGTAAGGGTCCGTAAGGCGCGTAAGGGCGCGTAAAGTGCGTAGGGTTCGCAAGGTTCGTAGGGTACGTAAGGTGCAAAAGGTGCAGTTTCAGCGCAAACAACCACACAATATCACGCGGCGCGGCCTCATCCGCGGCCTGGCCGTGGGCGCTTCTGCCACGGCGGCAGTGAGCGTCCTTGCCGGCTGCACGCACGCAGGGGATGAAGAGACTCCGGAGCCCACGGTTGTCTCGGCCGATTCTGCCACCAACGTGCTTGAAACCTACGAGGAGGCAGACCTTGCACTTGAGGAAGCTGCCAGCTGGACGTTACCGCTGGGCTGCGTTCTCAAGCCGTCTGAGGGGAGCTACCTGGCCGTGCTCCAGGCAGGCGCGTCCGCAAGCCCCATGGTCAAGGGCTGCGCGTTTTCCACCCAAACGGGCGAGCTCAAAGAGGTGGTTTCAAAGCCGCTGGCGCAAAACACCACGACTGTGATCTACGACGTGGCGTGCTCCGACGAGGTCTATGCCTGGATTGAGTACAACTACCTGGACAAATCCTGGTCGTTCTACGCCAGTGCGCTCGACGGCGGCAGCCTGAGCGGCTCGACCACGACGCTTGGCCAGGCAGACGCCAACTGGGATCCGCCCAAGTTTGTCTGCACGGCAGATACCGTGATCTGGCAGCTCATGCCGTCCACGTCTGGCAGCAAGGCCACCGAGCATTCGGTGGCCTATCTCTGGAAGGTTGGGCAGAGCAGCGCGCAGGCGGTGGTGGAGTCACCGGGACGGTTTGCAACGGAGCCGACCGTTTCGCAAGATCAGGTTATTCTCGCCCCGCGCGTACGTGCTGACCAGGGCGTTTACTACGGAGTGGGCGCCTATAGCCTGAAGGACAACCTCGCTACCATCACCGATCAACTGGTGATGCCGCGCAGTGTGCGGCCGTTTCACGCGGTACGTATAGGCGATAAGTTCGTGATCTCCGTGGAGGCCAACTATTCTGGAGATGACCTCCTGAGCGGCATGGGGACCTATATCAGCACAGGTAATGACTCGTTTTTGCAGCTCTCACGCGAGCCTGCCGCGCAGGTGGCGGGCAAGGACGGCGTCTTTATTGTTAAGTCGCGCGCGTCGTATTTTGTGCTGGATACCAACGCGTCTACCTACAGCATTCTGGCGGCCGCCAACCGCTGCATTGACTACGGGGAGTTTCCGGCGCGCACAGGGACAACGGACACGTTTGTCACGTTTGCCACGGTAAAAGACGAGCAGACCGGCTATCCAACGGCCGTCACCGTGCGCGCCTTCACGCTGTAGTTGCGCTGCCGGCGCGCTGCGGGCGCGGTGCCAGCGCGCTGCATCGGCCTTTAAGTTCTACGGCTTTCCGCCGAAACCCTTTGACATTTAGGGGTAAACTAGTACAGACTATATGGGTTTTGTGCGTGGAAATTGTGGATAAACGTATGGAGGACGATATGGCTTCTGAGGAAAAGAGAATTCTTTTAGTAGAGGACGAGAAGACCATACGCGATGCCGTTGCGGCTTATCTGGAGAAAGAGAACTACTCCGTCCGCGGCGTGGGTGATGGACAGAGCGCAGTGGAGGAGTTTGAGAAGCACTCGTTTGACCTCATCATCCTGGATTTGATGCTCCCCAAGCTCTCGGGAGAGCGCGTGTGCCGTGCCATCCGTGAAACATCCAACGTGCCCATCATCATGTTGACTGCAAAAGGCGAGGTAGAGGATCGTATTATTGGTCTTGAGCTCGGCGCTGACGACTACCTGATCAAGCCATTCTCGCCGCGTGAGCTGGTCGCCCGCGTGCGCGCACTCCTGCGCCGCGCTCATACAGAAAGTGAGCCGCAGCTTGAGGTTTTGGACTTTGGAGACCTGGTCATAGACATCTCTGGCCACAAGGTCACCATTGAGGGTGAGGAGATTGACCTCACCGCATCTGAGTTTAAGCTGCTCACCACCCTTGCCCGCTTCCCCGGCCGCGTCTATACCCGTATGGAGCTGGTCGAGAAGGTCTTGGGGTATGACTTTGAGGGCTATGAGCGCACCATTGATTCTCACGTGAAGAACCTGCGTGCCAAGTTGGGCGATGACCCACGCAACCCGCGTTGGCTCTACACGGTCCATGGCGTTGGTTATCGCTTTGAGGCCAACGATGCTGGGGCAAAGCAGAAGGTGAAGTAGCCCCGTGCGCAACAAACCAGAGCAAGCAGCTCAAGACGAGGTACCTGCAGGCGCAAGTACCTCGTCTTATAACACGATAAAACCCAACCCACGGTCTCGCACTAGCTATGCGGCGCGTCTGACCTTTGCGTTTGCCATCACGGCGCTCATGACGGTTGTGGTATTGGCGCTGGTGCTGGCCTTTGTGTGGACAGGACAGTTCCAGCAGTACACCCGTGCCAACATGCAACGGGCGGCCAATGCTATGGCAGAGTCCTTAGCGCAGCAGTATGAGGCGCAGGGCGGCTGGACCATAGAGACCCTTCAATCTGCCAGAAATTCTGCCGAGTCCCTGACAGGTGTGGGTGTGCAGGTGTTGGACACCTCTGGCTCCAAGCTCTACGACGATACCAACCTGCCGCAGATAGATACCGGCAAAGGAACTGAGCCTGTGGCAGAGGAGGAGTCGGTGGTGTCGGCGGACATCATCACCTCACAGGGAATCAACGTGGGATCAGTCAGGTTCTGGTCCATGAGCAAAGACGCCTTCTTCACCAAGAGCGACTCCGCATTTAGAACCAGCTCGTACACGGCAATTGTATTTGCCGGCGGCGCCACGCTGGTGCTGGCGTGCCTCATAGGATATTTTGTCTCCCGCGCCATGACCAAGCCGCTCAAGCGCATCACCACCACCGCGCGCCAGATACGCAACGGCAACCTCTCTGCCCGTATTGGCATTAAAGGTACCGACGAGATTGGCCAGCTTGCAGAGACCTTTGACGACATGACCGCCACGCTTGAGCGTGACATCATGCTGGAACACCGTCTGACCAGCGACGTTGCCCATGAGCTGCGCACGCCGCTCATGGCTATGCAGGCAACCGTTGAAGCTATGCAAGACGGTGTGCTGCCGTGCGACGATGAGCATCTGGCAACCGTTGCCATTGAAGTGAGACGTCTTTCTCGCCTGGTGGATGCCATGCTTAAGCTTTCTCGTATGGAGAACGGCAAGACGCCCATCAAGAAAGAGCGCACGGACGTGGTGAGCATGGTGAATGGACTGGTGCTGTACCAGGCGCAGCTTTTTTCGGATAACGGGCTTGATCTCATTTTTGAGAATAATACGGGCGCGGATGAGTACTTTGCGGAGCTTGACGCGGACCTTATTCGCGAGGCCGTGGTGAATTTGATGAGCAATGCCATGCGCTATACGCCCGAGGGTGGGTCGGTGACCGTGAGCGTTGGTAAGAGTCGGACCGATGTACTCATTTCTGTGCAAGATACGGGCATTGGAATTGCAAAAGAGGATATTCCGCGCGTGTTTAGCCGTTTTTGGCGCTCGGACGCTTCGCGCGAGCGCGTGGCGGGAGGCCTGGGCGTGGGGCTTTCGCTGACCAAGGAGATTATCGACCGGCACAATGGCACCATTCAGGTGGATTCCGAGGAGGGCGTGGGCACGACATTCACCCTGGCACTGCCCGTTGCGCGCAACAGGGAGCACGAGCGGCATGAAGCCGCGCGCGGCTAGTGTGGCGGCTGGGCGCGAGCGGGCGCCCTACAGGTGCGTGTCGGTGTCGGCGACTGCGGCAGGTGCGTGGCGGTGCCGATGGCAGGCACTTCTCGCCCGCTTCTATGTGATACGTGTTGGAATAGCATAGTTTACGTGGTAGGCGAGCTGATTTATTACAATGTGGAAGGGTCTGTCAGAGAAGGGGGTACTGATGTCTAAAATTGAGGCACGTCCCGATTCACATGGTAAGGTTCGTGATATCTACGATTGTGGTGATAGCTTGCTGATGGTGGCAAGTGATCGCATTAGCGCGTTTGATTTTATTTTGCCTGATGAAATCCCATATAAGGGTGAAATACTGACGCGCATTTCTGCGTTTTGGTTTGAGAAATTCAAAGACCTTATCCCTAACCATGTGATTTCAACCAATGTGGAAGACTATCCGGCAGAGTATCAGCAGTATGCCAACTACCTGGCTGGTCGCTCTATGTTGGTCAAAAAGGCCACGACGATTCCTATTGAGGCAATTGTGCGCGGCTACCTTACCGGCTCTGGCAAAAAAACCTATGACCAAGATGGTACGGTCTGTGGCATTAAGCTGCCGGCGGGGTTGGTAGAGGCCTCTCAGCTGCCTGAGCCCATCTTTACACCCTCCACCAAGGCAGAGCTGGGTGAACACGATGAGAACATCTCCTATGAGCGCTGTGCGGAGCTTGTGGGCAACGAGACTGCAGCTCAGCTGCGCGACGCATCGCTTGGCCTCTACAAGGCCGCTGCGGAGTATGCGGCAAGTCGCGGAATTGTGATTGCGGATACCAAGTTTGAATTCGGCTTTATCAACGGCAAGTTTTCCATCATAGATGAGTGCCTAACGCCGGATTCCAGCCGTTTCTGGCCATCGAATGGCTACGCTGCTGGTCACGTCCAGCCCAGCTATGACAAACAATACGTGCGAGATTGGCTCAAGGCCAACTGGAATATGCAAGGCGAGCCACCACATCTGCCGCAAGAGGTTATCGACGGCACATCAAAGCGATATCAGGAAGCCTATAAGATCATCACAGGCGAGGATTTCATACCTGCGAAGGAAAAGTAATGTCACTGCGCGATACGATTCTGGGAGCTCGCGAAGAGCTCGATGCCAATACAAAGCTCACGCAAAGAGACGTAGCATCTACATCGGATGCTTCTTCTGAAGAGGGCGATAAGAACACGGGGTTTGCAAAGAAGTCCATTTCCCGTGCCAAACCAGCACGCGAGGCAGCAGCTGGCGTCCGTGTCGTTGATGCATCCGGCAGAGAGAAGAGCACATCTGCTGGTGCTTCTGGCGTTGGCTCACACAAACTCAGCAAGGAGGAGCGCAAGGCAGCGCGCGCTCGTGAGCAGGAGATTAGTGATCTGCGCTTTACGGTGTCAGACTATACCTTGAATCAGAATACGGACTATCTGAAGTTCCGTAGAACTTGGTGGATCTTGCTGGGTGCTGGCTTTATTACGCTGATTATCACCTTTGTTATCAACATTGTGGATCCTGCAGAGGCCTCTGATGTCACCACCAATCTGGGTTTGCTCTCCTTGGCACTGATTGCTTTTTCATATGTGGCTATTATTGCGGGCTTTATCTACGATTGGCGCCGCATAAGGCCACTGCGCCGTGCTGCAGATGAGGTGGCAAAGTCCATGAGCGTAAAAAAGCTGCGCACTCAGGTGGCTGCTATTCAGGCCGAGAAGCTGGCAAAGAAGACTGAGAAGGACAAGAAGAAATAGTTGCAGTGCAGCTGTGTGCAAGATGCTAGAATAACGTATTGCACGCCTCCGTAGCTCAGGGGATAGAGCACTGGTTTCCTAAACCAGGTGTCCGTGGTTCGAATCCGCGCGGGGGCACCAGAGAAAATAACAGTCCAAGGATGCATGTCCTTGGACTGTTTTTTCTGACAGATAGTTGTCATGCTCTGCGAGCGCTGTCAAGACACGGACACGTCGAGCAGGCCTGTTGGATGAAGATGAAAACTGCACATGTACCTAAAGAAAATAGTCAAGCAATTCAGATACGACGCTTATGCAAGAAGGTGCGGTTTCTGGTTGGAAAAGCATAAATAATTGCAAAATTGATTGCAAGAATTTCTACTAGAATATAAAATACTGTATTGTAGACGAGTCTGAAAAACACCGATATAATTCAATCTTTTCTGCGGAATAGCCGGCCATACGCTGTTGTGTCCAAGGTGGATATCACAGTGAGTAGATCGGCACGCAAGGAGTTGGAGCGTGTGTTGGCTGAGCTGATATGGGGGACATACTATGTTGCGCAAGCGTTCTCAAAGACGCATGGTGATACGGGCTGCTCGGAAGGCATGTTCCATAAATAGGGCGCATAGTGACTTGGCAGTGAGGGGTCTTACAGACAGACCGTGCTTAGCCAAAGGCCATTGTTCTACATCTTTAGTAATGCATCGCGTAATTGTGACGCTGCTGTGTTGCGCCCTTGTGCTCTCCACTTTTCCAACGGACTCTCTGGCACAGGCAATGGTCAAATTAAGTCTCTCTGTTAGACCAGCATTGACGTAGCCGCTCCCTGCCGTTGCCAATAGTCCCAGAAGGGCTGGGGACGATCGATCATCTGGCGCCTCGTATGCTCGTAGAAGCCGCAGGCGCTCTGGCCGGAAAGCGTCTGAAGCCCGTCTGCGTCCGAGCGCCTTGCCTGCTCGAGCCAAAGGAACCAGGAGAGGTAGTGGTCCAGCCACTTGGTGGATACGCCGTGGAATGGGGCAAGGAAGATGCGCAGCCTCTGGTGCATCGCGTTGACCATGCCAAGCTCGCCGTCCTTCTGCAGGCGCGTGTCGGTGGCGGCATGCTCGGTGATGCCGAGGGCGGGAAGCACGCGCTTGTAGCCCTGATGGGCGTCGGTCGCCACCCAGGTGCCAGGACCGAGACCCTTGATGGCGTCTCTCAGGGCCTCATCCTTCGGCCTTCCCCTGTCGGCCACGCGGCAGAGCTCGTCTCCGGCATCATTGGCTCCGCAGATGACGCAGACCTTGAGGTTGGAGATGCCGCGCGCATGGACGGCGCCGCCGTGCTTGTGAGGCTTCCTCGGCATCTTGGCAGCACTCCTTGCCCTGTTTCCCGTGAGGGACTCGTCGAGGTAGGCGCCGTCTACCTGCCAGGAGACCGAAGGTCCGGTCCTGAAGGCGAGAAGCGAGCGCGCCATGACCTCGCAGAGTCTCATGCGCATGAACCAGGAGGTCCTGAGGCACACATGGCACGTCTTCGCGCACTGCCTCAGGCTTGAGCCCGAAAGCGTTGCTTCCACGAAGAGCGCCCAGGTCGTGGCATCGAGCTTCGAGGCGGCGAGCAGGCCCCTGCTCTTGGACGAGAACGTCCTCCCGCACCCCTTGCAGAGCCAGCGCTGGGAGCCGTCGGCATTGTGCCCTTTCCTGATGAAGGAGGAAGAGCCGCACCGGGGGCATGATCTGGGCGTCGCGCCATCTGCCTGCTTGCCAAGCTCGCGCGCGACCGCCGCCTTCGTGGCACAGATGAGCTCACGCTTCTCCCCGAGGGAGAGCCCCTCCATCTCATGGAGTATGATGTCCAGCATCCCGTCCCCGTCTCTTCGATGTTGATGTTTGGCGACATTCATCCTAGGGCGGGGACGGGACATTATTACGTCAACGCTGGTCTAACGGAGAGTTACCGTAAGCGAAACCTTGGCTTTTGATACGCCGCTGGTGGGCTCTGACCGTGCGCAGCAGGTTTCAACGGTGCGGTTTATTGATGATGTGCGCCCTCGTTATATGAATTCCTGGTTCCAAAATTGTTCAAATCTTACACAAGTTAACACCAACGGCCATCTGTATTTAACTGACTTACGCGGTATGCAATTTGTGTTCAGTGGATGTTCAAGTCTTGAAAAAGTATCAGGTTTGGGCGATTGGTCAGGCGGTATGAATGGCTTGAATTTAATTAGCGCATTTAAAGACTGTAGGTCTCTTACAGAAATTGATCTTTCTGGTTTAGCAGAATCAGGTGTATCGATAGGTTATATTACGAGTGCTTTTTCTGGCTGCAGCAGCCTTACTACTATTAATGGTATTGAAGACCTTAATGTTTCTGCATGCAAAAACTTCAATTCGCTCTTCTTCGGATGCTCAAATCTTACATCGCTTGATTTGTCTCGTTGGAAAACTACTAATATCACGAGTATATCTTCAGTGTTTTTTAATTGCTCAAAGCTTACTAGCTTAAATGTAAGTACATGGGACACTTCTAAAGTTACCAACGCAAACACTGCTTTATCGAACTGCACAGCGCTTGAAACGCTCGATTTATCAAGTTGGAGTACTTCCGCTATAACGAATGCATCATCTGTGTTTGCAAATGACACAGCATTAAAGAGCGTAACGCTTGGCTCGTCCTTCAGGTTTTCCACTACAGGTTCAGGTGGCCTTTCGGTGCTTCCTACACCGACGAACTTAAGCCGAAAATGGCAAAAAGAAGGCGAGAGTATCTCCTATTCACCAAATGAAATGGCTAGTTTAACGGGGGGTGACATCGCAGGCACTTGGGTGTGGGCTAAAACTATTTACACCATAGACTTCAATGCAAATGGCGGTTCGGGAAGTATGGCAGATCAAACGTCTGTCGAAGGAGCATCTGTTGCACTTCCTGCCAATACATTCTATCGCCCTGCGTATGACTTTATCGGTTGGAATACCTCTGCTGACGGTACGGGTACTTCATATGAAAACGGTGCAACTATCACGCCGAAAGAAAATATAACCCTCTATGCACAGTGGAAGCAAAAGAGTGGTACTGCCACTGCAGAAGATGGCGTCTATACCGTTCACTTAAAAGCTGGAGAACGGGCGGTATTTGCCAACTTGCCAGCGGGTGCCACCTATCAGGTATCAGAAGACCCATTGGCCAATTGGGTGCTGTCAGAAAAATCTGCTGATGCGGGCACCATTGCTTCAACGGAAGTTGTGACAGCATCATTTACTAATACGTATAGTAAGAGGTCGATCAGTGCGAGCTTGTCTGCGACCAAGACGCTGGATGGTGCCGCGCCTGAGGATAATGCGTTTAGCTTCCAATTGAAAGATTCACAAGGTAACGTCATCCAAACCAAGCCTAACCAAGGTACGGGTGTGATGTTTGACCCGCTTAGCTATACAGCGGCAGGAACGTACAGCTATACCATTACTGAAGTTGCGGGAAGTGACGATGCTATCTCGTACGACACTCATACTGAAGAAGCAACGGTAGCCGTTGTAGATGACAATGGCGTGCTTTCTGCTTCCGTTGCTTATGGTGATGCTACGCAAGGCACATCAACTGCCGCGGCTTTTGCAAACAAGACAAAGCCAGGCAATTTAACCATTACCAAGCATGTGTCAATACCTTCTGGTAGCTCGCAGGAAGAACAAGCGCAGAAGTTCAAATTTAAGGTGACGCTTCTGAACCACGGGAGTGAGCTTACTGGTAGCTACAACGTGAATGGGGCGAACGAGACCAACATCATAAGTGGTGGAACACTTACGATATTGGGCAACAACAGTGCAACCATAGAAGGCCTGCCAGCAGGCACCATGTACTCAGTGGAAGAAATTGATATACCTTCTGGATGGACTCAAACATCATCTACAGCTACGGCAGGAAGTATCCCCGCTGGTAAAACCAGTACGGCATCATTCACTGATAGCTATGAAGCTTCTGGCTCTGTTACCATTCGTGCTACAAAGCAATTTATAGGTGGACAGCTTGAATCGGGTGCTTTTACCTTTGAATTGCTTGATGCTGACAAACAGCATGTACTTCAAGCGGTTACGAATGGTACGGGCGGTGATGCCTCTGCAGTTACGTTTTCACCAATAGACTATGCGCTTGATGCCCAAAGCCAGCAGGTAGGCGAGCATACCTATTACATTCATGAAGTGTCAGATGCCAGCGAGACGGCAATTGACTTTGATGGCAGCTATCAGAAAGTTATGGTGATGGTGAGCGATGCTGGTGCAGGTAAGCTTACCTGTGCGGTGACCTACGGAGACGCCAACAGCTCTACAGCTCCCATCTTTACTAACACTGGTCATGCAGAGCTGCAAGTGTTCAAATATGATCAAGAGTCTGATGACGGTGTGAAGTTTGGTCTGGCGGGAGCCCAGTTTGTTCTGTACCAGGGCGATACTTGGACTACCAAGCAAAAAATTGCTTCAGGGATTTCTGACGATAATGGATTAATCTCATTCACCAACAATGATGAAGTAGTACGTTTGGATGCCAACACATCGTACTGGTTGGTAGAAGAAACAGCTCCAGATGGATATAACAAGGTAGTGCCACAGTATCTCAAAACCGATGACACGCTTTCTTCGCTACAGTTTGGTTCATGCGTTTTGCAAGCGGATGGATCATATGCCATGCCGGGTACAACTGATAATATCGCCAGTTCAAATAGGGTATTCACACTGGAGTTGAAAGATGTGCCTGCAGGATCACTACCATCAACGGGGGGTATGGGCTATATCGGCCTGTATGCACTTGGTGCAACACTGTTCGTACTGAGTATGATAGGGCTTTGCTATCGTCGATTCCGTCGCCATGACAATGCGTAGAAAAAAGATAAGAGTGAACTGCGCCCCATCTCATGTAGAAGAGATGGGGCGCAGTGAGGGTAGTGGGACTTGATAGCAGGTGCTTCTGACTTATTGTCGTTCATTCACCTGTCAGCTGTGAGTTACTTTTGCGCTTGGTCGACAGTTCCATCGGATAGGTAATACGAGGCAGCATCTTTTGTGTACGCCTACTGCGTAGATGTGCTGCCGCCAGCGTCCGTGCTGTTGTTACCTGAATCTGTGCCAGTGTTGCTACCGCTTGTGGTGCCCGAGCTTCCCGTGGAAACGCCAATAGTGATGGTTGCACCCTTGCTGGCGGTGCCGGTAGACGACTGCCAAACCACAGTGCCTGCAGTCTGTGAACTGGATACCTTAGTGGCAGAAACTGTGAAGCCAGCGTTCTGCAGGCGCGTGGTAGCGCTTGTTTGGTCAAGGCCTACGACGCTCGGGATAGTTATCTGCGAGGAGCCCAAAGATACGGTAATGGTGACTTCGCTGCCCTTGGAAGCTTTGCCCGTGACGCTTTGGTAAGAGACAACGCCTTCCTTGTAGTTATCGCTGTAATCAGAGGTGACCGAGACCGAGAAGCCAGCATTTTGCAGCGCTGCGCGCGCGTCCTTCTCGCTTGATCCCACTACATTGGGTACGTCTACGGATTCCACGCCCTTAGAGAGCTGGTATGTGATGGTATCGCCCGCCTTGACAGTGGTGCCTGCTGCAGGGCTTTGCTGAGCAACATTTCCGGTTTCTACGGTATCGGAGTAGACCGAGTCTCCCGCAGCACCAACCAGATTGAGCTTTTGAAGTGCTGCTTGCGCCTCAGATGGTGTCATATTGATCAGGTTGGGAACTGTCACATCTTGAGCAGGCTCCTTGCCCTTGGATATGACCAGGTTGATCTGTGTGCCTTCTGCCGCCTCATTACCTGCATCCGGATCTTGGTCTATAACGAGGCCCTCTGCTACGTTGCTGTCGTATTGCTCCTTTACCGTTCCACGTGCAAAGTAGCCAGACTGGTCAATCTGCTCCAATGCACTCTCTTTGGTGAGACCAATGAGGTTGGGGACAGACTGCGTGGCAGGATGCGTGAGCGCGTAAGCTCCTATGGCTATGCCTATGAGTACCACAGCTACAACAAAGAAGGTGGCGATAGAGCGGTGCCGTTTGCGCTTGCGTTCAGCATCTTGTTCAGTAGCTCTTTGGCGGTAGTGCTGAGAGCTTGTCTGAGATGCGCTGTGGACACGCGCGAGAGGCGAGGTGGCATCAGCCACAGGCTTAACGCCTTCTTTGGCGGGGATGGTTGTGGTAGCAACGGGGCTGATAGGTGTGACGTGTGTCACAGATTGAAGCCTGCCGGCTAAGTAGTCGCGCAGTGCATGGTAGAGTTCATCGGCTGTCTGGAAGCGATCGTTGGGGTTTTTCTGCATGCACTTCAAGATAATGGACTCTAGGGCAGCATCTACATTGGGATTGATCTGGCTCGGTGGCGTTGGCTGCTCGTTAACCTGCTTAAGCGCAACAGATATGGCGTCATCTCCATCAAAGGGAACACGGCCTGTTGCAGCTTCGTACATCACAATACCCAAGGAGTAAAGGTCCGTGGTAGGGCCAAGGGGCTTTCCTTGCGTCTGTTCTGGTGAGACGTAGTGAGCCGTGCCCAAGACCGAGTTGTCCGTGGTGATGTGACTGTTCTTGGCACGCGCAATGCCAAAGTCCATCACCTTGATGTTGCCGTCTGGCTGCACCATGATATTTTGTGGCTTGATGTCACGGTGGATGATGTCGTGGCGGTGGGCAGCAGACAGCGCCAAGGCAATCTGTGAGCCAATCTGGGCAACTTTTCTGCAGTCCAGCGCGCCATGCTTACGTATGCCGCTCTTGAGATCGGTGCCGCGCAGGTACTCCATGATGATGTAGTAGGTATCACCATCTTTGCCCCAGTCATAGACCGAAACAATATAGGCGCTTTGCAAGGCCGCTGCTGCCTGTGCCTCCTGCTTGAAGCGCGCAGCAAAAGAGGGGTCGGCGGCGTATTGCGGCAGCATGGTCTTGATTGCTACCGTCCTACCCAACACCTTATCCAGACCTCGATACACAATAGCCATGCCACCGGTGCCTATTTTGTCTTGCACTATGTACCGGCCACCCAGAACTCTACTTGGCATCCACTGCTCCTATCACATACGCGGCAACGTCCACGCTTAAGACCTAACTTAACCTTTACCCCTCAAATGCTGCTCAGCCGCACCACTGCGTATGGCGTCTGAGCAAAAAACGTAATCTCTCTGCTCTCTTCATCACTTTGCTGCCCCCGCAGACTGCACGGCCAGGCACTGTGCTAAGACAGTGCCTGCCACGCGGGTGGCCACGCCGGTCACATCGGTGCCATTTCCTTCTATGCAGATAGATATGGCCAGCGTGGGTTTGTCGTATGGTGCAAACCCTACAAAGAGTGAATTGATGGAGTCATTACCCACCTGTGCGGTGCCTGTTTTGCCTGCAACCTGGTAGCCGCTTACGCGCGCAGCCGTACCGGTGCCAGAACTGACAACTTCCAGCATGGCTTCTTTCACAGAGGCGGCCGTTTGTGAGGAGACCACCTGCCCTAAGGACTTGGGCGTTGTGGTGGAGCTCACCACGCCTTCAGGTGAGAGGATATGGTTTACCACATAGGGGTTCATAGCAATACCGCCGTTGGCAATAGCAGCCGCCATCACGGCGTTTTGCATGACCGTAGTCTGAGGTCCTGCAGGGCTTGCGTGCTCACCCACTGGCTGGCCGCAGGCTGCCCATGCCGTCTCCCAGGTGGTCATCTCCTGGGGCTCAGGCATGAGTGATGCCGTGCAGGTAAAGTCTTGTCCCAGCGCCTGGCCATAGCCAAATGCCTTGGCATAGCGAACCAGGGTATCTGCACCCATCTGGTCTCCCAGCTGGCCATAGACGGTGTTGGCAGAGTAGGCCAGCGCCTGTTTAAGGGTGAGCTCACCATAATCTGCCGAGCGGTCATTGGTCACCACCTGGCCGCCAATGTCTATAGAGGCGGGAGCAGAGAAGGTGCTGTCCAGACTTGCTGCGCCTGAATCAAGGGCGGCGGAGAGCGTGAGCACCTTAAAGGTGGATCCTGGTGCATAGAGCTGGGTGGTGCGATCTACCAGAGAAGATCCACCAGAATTGATGGCCGCATCTATGTTGTCCAAGTCATAGCCGGGGTTGGATGCCTTGGCAAGCACCGCTCCTGTGCTGGGGTCTAACACCACGATGGCGCCTTGGTAACCCTGCAAGGCATCTTCTGCGGCTTGCTGCATCTGGTAGTTGAGTGTCAAGACCACAGAAGAGCCAGAGGTTCTAATGCCTGCTAACGAGTTGATAGCACCCGACCACGTTGAGTAGTTGGCATTGCCTGAGAGCGTGTCATTGAAGCTTGCTTCAATACCCGTTGCGCCATACTGCGTGGAGATGTAGCCAATGGTGTGTGCGGCAATGGATCCATGGGGGTATGAGCGCACGTAGGTGCCGTCTTCACGCCTGAGACTCTCTGCCAGAGTTTGTCCATCAGACGTGATGATGGCTCCGCGCTGCAGATAGGCAGTCTTGCGGATGGTGTGGTTGTTGCTGGGCATCTCCTGGATGGTCTTGGCTTGGATGACCTGTATGTAGGTGAGATTTGCAATCAAGAGTGCAAAGAAGATCGTGAACAGCGTGATGAGCCTGGTCAGGCGGTTGCCCAGCGCCACGCGGCCCAAGACGCCAGACTCGGGCGTGTCAAGACCAAAGCGACCGCGCACGTGTGAGCCGTGAGCAACCTCTGCCACACGGCTGGCCTCGCCGGGCAATACGCGGGATGTGGTGGTGGAAGAGAGCTCAATGTCTCTACCGGTTCCCTCATCGCCTGCACGCAGAAGCAGACCTACAATGATGAAGCTTGCCAAAAGTGACGAGCCGCCTTGGCTCATGAAGGGCAGAGTCACGCCTGTTAAGGGAAGCAGGCGCGTGGTGCCGCCTATGATGAGAAATGCCTGGAACGCAATGGCGCAGGTAAGACCTACTGCGGTGAAGGCAGATATGTCAGATTTTGCTCGGGCAGCGGTGGCAAAGCCGCGCGTGGCAAAGATCATGTAGGCAATGATCACCGCAGAAGCACCCAGAAGACCCATCTCTTCTCCTATTGCAGAGAAGATGAAGTCCGATGCCACCACCGGGATGAGGGTGGGCAAGCCCTTGCCAATGCCTGAGCCTATGAGCTCACCATCTGCCAGGGAGTAGAGCGATTGAATGAGCTGGTAGCCGCCGTCTGGATTGCCAAAGGGGTCAAGCCAGATCTGGATACGGTTTTGGACATGGGCAAAGTTGTGATAGCAGAAGACGCCGCCTACGGCCAGCATGACCAAAAAGACCAACACATAGGACATGCGGCCGGTAGCCACGTAGAGCATCACAATAAAGAAGGTGAATAAGAGCAGGGCGCTGCCCAAATCACGCTCAAAGATGACAACCAGCAAGCTCAAGCCCCACATTACAAAGATGGGCGCCAGCATGCGGGGGCGGGGCAGCGCAAGAGGGCCTACGCGACGCGTGGAAGCACTCAAGAGCTCGCGGTTCTCGGCAAAATAGGTGGCAAGAAAGAGAATGATAAAGACTTTGGCCAGCTCACCTGGCTGGAAGCTGAACGAGCCAATGTTGATCCAGAGCTTGGAGCCGTAGTGTTCGGTGCCTATGAGCATGGGCAGCACCAAAAGCACCACGCCTACAGCGCCCAAGGTGTATTTGTAGCGCGCAAGATCGTCCAGGCTCTTGACCGCCACAAGTGTTGCCACCATGGCGCCTATGGACAAGAACAGCCACATGACCTGACGGATGGCATCGTCGGGCGCCAGGCGCGTCACAAAGGCAATGCCTATGCCGGAAAGTACAAAGGTGATGGGCAAAATGACAGAATCTGCGCCCGGGGCAAGCCGACGGATGGCCAGGTGCGCTATGGCAAACGCAATAAAGAGCGAGATAGGCACCATGAGCGTCTGGAAATTCAGCGGCGCCTGCGTGTTTGCCACGTACATGGCATAGAGCAAGATGACGGGAATTGCCCCTGCACAGAGGAGCAGAAGCTCCGTATTTCTTCTGGTTGCTATTGTTCTTGCCATGGTACTCACCTGCCTCTCTTACTCTTGCTCGCTCTGGTTGTTTGTTGCCTCTGCCACGGCCTCATCTTGTGCAGATTGTGCAGCCTCCTGTCCCGTCTGTGCTGCCGCATCGGGCGTGGCGGAGCCATCTTCTGTCTGCGTGCCGCCAGTACCCGTCTGATCTGCGCCAGAAGAACTCTGCGTTTCCGCTGCCGCTTGAGCCGCGCGTGTCTTAGCTTCATCAATCTGGTCGCGGTAGCGCTCTACGGTCTCACGTGCCTCCTGGCTTGATCCTACATAAATGCCTGATTCTAGCTGCACCTGTACGGCCGCAGGCAGGTCTTTCACCAAGACTGAGCTGGTCTCTTGCAGTTCAGAGAGGGGGATGCCAAACAGCTCATCGTTAAGGCCTCTATAGACGCCAACCGTACCGTTGTTATCTGCTACATACCAGTCGTTTCTGATAATGGCAAACATGGCCAAGCAGATGGTTGCTAGAGCGATAAGAGCCACGCACATCCAAGTGGTTATGCCGCGTCGTCTCATGCGGCGGTGAACTTCTGCCAGCCCATCATCAAGTACGTCAATCACCACAACGGTCACGTTGTCATGTCCGCCTGCGGTGAGTGCGGCAGATACTAAGTTATCTGCCGCCGCCTGAGGCGACGCGCTGGAGATGGATACAGACTCGATGTCCTTATCGGCCACCATACTTGAGAGACCGTCAGAACAGATGAGGACTCGATCGCCAGAAGTGACATCAATGATGAAATGGTCTGCATACATGTCAGGATCTGAGCCCAGCGCGCGCGTGATGATGGAGCGAGATGGATGCGTGCGCGCCTCATCTGCGGTAATTTCTCCTGCATCTACCAGCTCCTCCACGTAGGAATGGTCGTGTGTGAGACGCACCAGCGTGCCGGCATGTAAAAGGTACACGCGGGAATCGCCCACGTGCGCTATCGCCATCTTATTTTTCTCTATGACCACGCAGGTGGCAGTAGAGCCCATACCTGGCTTTCCTTGCCCCCTGCCCGCAGATTCTATGACGGCAGCATTAGCCTGCTCTACCGCTACGCCCAGTGCTATGTCATCTGCACCTGCTGGTGCGTTTGCGCAGATGGTGTCGACCGCTATGCGAGAAGCAATTTCTCCCGCGGCATGGCCGCCCATGCCATCACAGACGCAAAAGAGCGGCGCGCGTACAAGAAACGAGTCCTCGTTCTGCTCACGCACCAGTCCCACGTCTGAGCGTGCGCCCCAGCTTAGTGCATCCGTGGTGCCGTCTGAGGTGGCAGCACCGGCGCGGTTTGCTACCGGCATCTCGCTTCTGCCGGGGGCGTTAACGGCATCTGACGGGGCATCTTGGGGTGCCTGGTTCTTCTCGTCAGTCATCGCCGACTCACTCGCATGATGGTGTCACCCACCTGTACCTCGTCGCCTTCACGTAAGGTGACGGGCTGGGTGATGTTGTGGCCGTTGACCAGCGTGCCGTTGGTGGAGCCAAGGTCTTCCAGCACCAGCGCTGGTCCTTGCAGGGTAAAGCGCGCGTGCATGCCCGAGACAAACGGCTCGTCAATCACAATGTCAGACGACGGCGCGCGACCGATCACCACAGGTCCCAAAATGTCTACGTGTAGACCGCGCAGCTGGCGCGATCCTTTCTCCACATCAACGGACCAGATGGCGGAATCACGCCGCTGTCCGCGCACCAGGCCTATGCCTGTCCGCATCGCCGCGTATAAAAAGAGGTACAAAATCACGACGAGGAGGATGCGACCCGCAAAAAGAACGAGGTCGATCATACTAACCCTCCTTAAAGACAAGGTTCATGAGCCCCAGGGTGATCACATCACCGTCCCTGAGCGAACACGCCTCGACATCAATATCGTTGACCAGCGTTCCGTTGGTCGAATGCAAGTCATGGATGACCCATTCGCCTGCGTCGTACACAATCTCTGCGTGCTGGCGAGACACGTTGGGATCTCTGAGCACAATGCCGCCCGGCACGCGCTCACGGCCTATGACCGTGCGTTTTGCCGCCACAGAATAGCTGCGGCCGGACTTTTGGTCCACTAACTTGCAGCTCATGGGCCTGCTTGCGCCAGAGGGCGCCAACACCTCATGGATGTCCGTAGGCCCTTGCGCAACCGTTTCATCGGAGACGGGGCTGGCCAAAGGAGCCGACTTTGCAGAGCCCGCGCCGGCATGCGCCAGGGGGTCTGCTAAAGAGTCGTCCAGGTTGGCAAGCGGTGCGTCGACGACCATGTCCAAGGCAGAATCTGGCAAGACGTCCAAGCCATCTGCGGCGGCACTGGCGCCAGCACCTGCGGCGCTGCCTGCGGCTGCGGCACCCGCGGCACCTGCGACACCCGCGACCACGCTACCCGCGGCCACGCTACCCGCGGCCACGCCATCACCAGCGCGTACGTCAGCGGGCGAGAAGAACCTGTCTTCTGCAGGCTCATCCGCACCAGGAAGGCCGTCTGCGGGTGCGGCTGCCTGGCTCCTGCGCTCACGCGCCGGTGCCGGAGCTGGCGCCCCCGCGTCTGTGTGCGCCTCCGGGCGCGCGGCCTCCTCCGGCGCTGCCTTGGCACCAAGTCCCAAGTACGCGTTTTCCTCGGCCCTGAGCCGAGAGAGCGTGCGAGGATCAACATTTTCAGCAAAAATGGCAAAGCGACCAGCTCTCAGGCTTGGATCAACCATAAAACGCACCAGCGGCGACCCTACAAAAGAGTAACCGCGCTTCTTTGCCTGTGCCTCTACCAGCGAGGAAATCTCCTGTGTGATCTCTGGGTAGAGCGTGCGCATCGTGCCATCATCATCTGCGGAAACAAGGATTGTGTAGAGTGCAGGTGCGGTGTCTATGCCGTCTATGACAAAGGTTTCATCCTCCATCTCTCTGACGGTCTTTTTGGCGAGCTTCTTGAATGAGAACGGCGCAGAATCTGCGGCATCTGCCCCAAAAATTGCCCCGATGCGCTTCTCAAAAATATCAAGAACGTTCATGACCCAGATCACCTTCCACGCCGTCACTTGGCCCATGAAGCACCGTTGTGACACACATAACAACACTTAAGACTATAACAGTGGCCCACTCTTGAGCACCCACAGCACCCCAGTTGGCTATATTCTCCACGTGTGAAGAGGTAACCTGAAACGCCGCCAACATGCTCACCATGAGGACGTATGCCACAATCTGCGCGGCTAGGCTCTGCCGTTTGCGAACCCATGCGCACACACACGCGGCTGCGGCAACGACGGCAAGGGCTGCCCAGGCAAGCGGCTCTTGAGCCTTTGCAAGAAGGCCCTGGACGATAGCATCAACATTGAAACCGCTGGCGACAACCGTTTGAGCAATGTGGGCATATACCCAGCTCAAAGCAGCCGTGGGCGCGGCATACGCCGGATTGAGCGTGCCACCTGCGGCAGCGGCCGCTGCCATGGGCGAGCAAAGCACGGGTGCTGTCAGCAATGCGTATGCCCCCATGCGCCGCCAGCGGCCAATGCCAATCCACCAGGCAAGGCAACTTGCCCCTATCAAAAATCCCAAAGGAAACGCAAGCGAACCTCCTCCTGCCAGCGCAAACAGCACGGTCGAGGCTGCTATGGGGGCTCCTAGGATGGGAAGCGCTGCGCTGGCGGCTGCCGCAATGAGCGCACAAACCAGAAGATGGAGCGTGTCAAAGCTGTTCAGTGCAAAGTGCAGTGAAATGCCGACGATAACGCTGGTTACCACCGCCGCCGAAGCGCGCACAAGCGCCCCTTCTAACCAGGGGAAACGCTCCCAGATGCTGAGATCTGCCTCGGCGGACGCCAGCTGGGTTTCACCTTCGGCAGATTGCGTGATGAGCCAGGCCAAAGACTCTTGGCCCGCGCGCTCATCTCCCAGGTATGTGACCGTGTTATGCACCATGTCTTCAATGGAGCTCATGCGAGCCTTGGGGCTGGGGTCAAGTGCCTGCAGCAGCGTATTTTCCACCATGCCGGCAAGCTCGGGCTCAACCTTGGAGAGCGCAGGAGTCGGGCCGCGCCGGATCTTCTCGAGCGATTGCTCTGGCGTCGGCGCAGCATACGGGCAGCTTCCTGTCAGAGATTGCCAAGCTACCACGGCCAGGGAGAAGATGTCGGTGCGCTCATCGACGTAATCTCCCATGATCTGCTCGGGCGGCATATATCCCACCGTGCCGCCGCGCGCTCCTTCAAAGCCGGCGGCAGACGCAAGCGATGCCATGCCAAAATCCGCCAGCTTCACCACGCCGTTGCGGTCGATCATGATATTTGCAGGTTTTATGTCCAGGTGCAAGACGCCGTTTTCGTGCGCAAAGGCCAGCGCGCCGCCCACGCTGTCCAGCACGTGCGCGCATTCATCAAACGTGAGCACGCCGCCTTCAACACGGGCGAGAAGTTCTTGCAGGTTGAGACCGTCAACGTATTCCATGACCAGGTAGGAGCTGGTATCGTCCGTCTCAAAGTCATAGACCGTCACGATGTTGGGATGAGAAAGCATCGACGAGGTGCGTGCTTCTGTGAGCGCTTCTTCAAGCGTGGAGGTAGAGAGCGCGGGCGATCCTTCCAGGCTGAGCGGCATGCGCTTGATAGCAACGCGCCGCTGCAGGCGCGTATCCCAGCAGGTACTGACGGTACCAAAGCCACCTTCGTCGTTGGTGGAAAGCACGCGATACCTGCCCAAAAGCATCCGCTGCGCAGCGCTTGTCTCGGGGGGGGTGGCGGGTGCATCTTTCCACGCACGGGTTAAGGAGGCCTGGGGCGTGCGCGGCGCGCCCTCGGGGCGGCCGGCTTGACGCCAGCTGTCTTGCCGACGACCATCTTGGCGGTTGCCGCCTTGCCACGGAAGTAGAGCCACGAAGCCTCCTCTCTTTTTGAAAATTGCATCTTCTCAAGAAACTTCTTGCATTTGTGTGAGAAGTAGTAGTAGCATACAGTCTCACGCGGGCGTGGCGGAATTGGCAGACGCGCTAGCTTCAGGTGCTAGTGAGCTTCGGCTCGTGAAGGTTCAAGTCCTTTCGCCCGCACCATTGCATGAACAGCACCCCAGGCAGCAGCTTGGGGTGCTTTTTTGTGTTGAGAAGACGGCGCCCCCGTCGCACAAATCCCACGGGCGAGCGCCGCCAGCTGCGAGCGCGTCGCTAGAAAACCGCTGCTACTGCAGGTTTTTCTCGCCCAAGAGCACGCGCTTCTCGCCCACGTGCACCCGATCGCACTAGTGGTTGTCATCCTCAAAATCTGACCAGCCGTTCTCGTCATCGTCAAACAGGTCCCAGTCATCTTCTGATTTCTCGTGGTTGTAGAACTGGTGACGCGTCTTTTTCTCCAGCACAAACGCGATGATGAGAAAAAGAACAATGCCGCCGACGACCAAGCACGCCACGCCTGGACGAGAACCAAAAAGCCAACCTATGAATTCACCTGCGCCCATACATGCGCCTTTCGTTGTTAATCCGTGTTTAACCGCGCCAAGTATATACTAGGTTTTCAAGTTTAGTGGAACCTCGGCCATTGCTCCATGGTCGCTCACGCGGCGGCAACGGTGCAGGGCCTAGCGAGGACTGAGCAAGAGCCAAACGGCACGTCAAGAAGGGGAGCGGTATGCTCGATATTAAGTTTGTGCGAGAAAATCCTGATATCGTGGACAAATCCTGCGAGTCTCGCCAAAACGCACACTGGGATCGCGAGCGCTTCTTTGAGCTGGATGAACAGCGCAGAAGCGTCATTGTGGAGGTTGAGCAGCTTCAGGCTGAGCGCAATACCATCTCCAAGCAGGTTGGCCAGCTCATGCGTGAGGGCAAGCGCGAAGAGGCAGAGGCGGCAAAAGCCAAGGTAAAGGCTAATAAGGATCGCGTGGATGAGCTGAACGAGAAGCGCTCCGCAACAGAGAAGGAGCTCTTTGACCTGGTGGCGGCTATCCCCAACATTCCGCATGAGTCTGTGCCGTATGGTAAGGATGATTCCGATAACCCCGAGGCGCGTCGCTGGGGTGAGCCGACTCAGTTTGATTTTGAGCCGAAGGCTCACTGGGATCTTGGTCCTGCCACGGGCATGATTGATTTTGATCGCGGCGTCAAGCTGGCGGGTACGCGTTTTTATCTTTTGGGTGGCACGGGCGCTCTCATGGAGCGTGCGCTCATCAATTTCTTTATTGATGAGCATGCTAAAGCAGGCTTTAAGGAGTGGTGGCCACCAGTCATTACCAACTATGACTCGCTGTTTGGTACAGGTCAGCTGCCTAAGTTTGACGAGGATCTCTTCCACGTGTCTGGCGGCATGTACCTTATCCCCACGGCCGAGGTCATGCTTACGAACATCCACAGAGATGAGATTTTGTCCGGCGATGATCTGCCACTGTGGTACACCGCCTTCACGCCCTGCTTCCGCGAGGAGGCCGGTTCTGCTGGTCGCGATACCCGTGGCATTATTCGCGTGCACGAGTTTGACAAGGTAGAGATGGTCAAGTTTGCCAAGCCAGAAGACTCCATGAACCAGCTTGAGTCCATGGTTGGTCAGGCCGAGCACCTCTTGCAGCTCCTTAAGCTGCCCTATCACGTGGTTACGCTCTGCACCGGCGACATTGGCTTCTCTGCTACCAAGTGCTATGACCTTGAGGTTTGGCTTCCCAGCTACAACGCTTATAAGGAAATCTCTTCCTGCTCCAACTGCTGGGATTTCCAGGCTCGTCGTGCCAACATTCGCTACAAGGATCCCAAGGAGTTCAAGGGCAACCGCTACGTGCACACGCTCAATGGCTCTGGCCTGGCGGTTGGCAGAACCATGGCTGCTATCATGGAAAACTACCAGAACGCCGATGGCTCCATCACGGTGCCCGAGGTCTTGCGCCCCTACATGCGCGGCATGGAAGTTATCAAGCCAATAGCGTAGCTGCGGCGTTGCGCGGCGCGCTCGCTGCGTGCGGTGCGCGGTGAGGACGGTTGAAGTGAAGCCCTGTCAGCCCCTTGCGGTGCTGGCGGGGCTTTTTGCTGTCTGGATATGGCCTGGAACGACTTCTACAGGAGAACGTGTGAAAGAATGGCCGCTTACCTGCGAAAAGAGGCCATTCTTTCGCGATGATTTTCTGCAGCGTCCCGCAACATGCAAGGCGCTTGCACGCAGCAGTGCGCATGCACCCGCACGCCGCGGCCGCACACTTCTCCATGAACCGTCGGTTTCACAAAGCCTCAACTGGGCAAACGTGGTACGAACACGACGGTTCATGGAGATTTGTGTTGAACGTAGGGGAAGCGTGGCTTTGTATAAGACAAAGTGCTTGGCGGGTGGGCGCACCTAAGGGGCGACCAGAAGGATCTGGTGTACTTTTATCCAGTGTGCAACACCGCGCAAAATAATCATGGAAAAATACGATGTTTCTGCAGGTGCATGGTGGTGTTTGAGGGCAGGCTGATGCAAAAGATTACGCGGCGCACATGCGTATGAAAGGTAAATAAAAACCCGAGGTAAACCCCGGGTCATAAAATTCATGGTGGAGAATAGGGGGTTCGAACCCCTGACCTCATGACTGCCAGTCATGCGCTCTCCCAGCTGAGCTAATTCCCCAATCAGTTGGTGCGTTAGATACTTTACCAAAGACCAGAAGCATATCAAGTGTAAATTTTAATTCATGAGCTATCCATCAAAAAATATAAGAACAAGTGTTCCCTTATTAAGAGAAAACAGTTATACTGTCTATGTCATGAGAGGAAGGGAGTAAATCATGAGCGAGAACCTGCGGGAAGTAGAGGGCATCACGTTGTATGAAGCAAAGGAGGACTCAGAAGAAAGAAGGGTATTTGGCCTTAAGGAGGACTGCATTTACCTCATTGGCGAGCTTACCAAAGGCCCCCTTACAAAGGAGATCTTTGGCTCAGAGATCCACTTTCATCAGATCGTCTTGAAGGAAGATGATTTTGCTGCGTGCGCACGGTCGCTTGGCGCACACGACGATCCAGATAGTGCAGATGACTTAACCTGTCAGCTGAGGATTTGGTTTGGTGCCACAACATACTTCTTGAGTGACCTCATGGATAGGCTGGATCAGTGTAATGTGCACTATGGCTACTTTAGTGACTCAAAGGGGTATTTCATGGCCTATAGACCTGACTCCAAAACGCCCTCTTTGCATGAGCGTCTCCAAAAGTAGGCGCAGGTACGTTGCATAAAAAAGGAGCTCCTTTTGGAGCTCCTTGCAATTTCTGGTGCGGCCTGAGGGATTCGAACCCGCGACAGACTGATTCGTAGTCAGTTCCTCTATCCAGCTGAGGTAAGGCCGCTTGCGACTTATTAATATGACAGGAAAACAAAGGTGCGTCAAGAATATTTTTTATTGCTGGAGCAATTTTTGAACGCACGAGAGGGGGCAGTGCATTTAACTGGGGAAACGTCTTCTAAAATTGTGTGGAGAGTGAGAAGACGGAATAAAAAACCCGCCAGACATCAAGTGTCCAGCGGGCTGCATGTACTGGCGGAGAGCTGGGGATTCGAACCCCAGATAGGATTTGGTCCTATACTCGCTTAGCAGGCGAGCACCTTCGGCCTCTCGGTCAGCTCTCCAAATCGCGTGCTTGTGAATCATACCCCAGTTCCTACAAACTCACAACCTCAACATGGTCATAATATTTTTTCCATGCTCGCACTAAATCCCAACCTTATTGCAGCGTATTCAAGATTCATTGCAACATGATGCGGCGAGCTGGGAGCAACACGCCATGCCACGCTGGGCACGTTTGGTAATTGACGTCAACTCAGCGCACGGGTGTGAGGCGTTGCCAAGCTGCATTTACGCCCTTGTTGTTGGCGGCTTCATCTCGGCAACTTCAATGTCACCTTGATGAGCGCGGAGCTTTTCCCAGGAGAAGTGCTCGATGAGATCATTTGCAGTGAGCATCTCTTCAGGGGATGCAAAGGAGACAAGGGATGCCAGCCAGGTGAGGAGTGGCTCAGGTCCTGGTAGAACTTCTCGCAAATACCCCAGGTCAAGGTCATGATCGCGCTTTGAAAGGCGCCGACCTTCCGGGGAAACGAGAAGTGGAATATGGGCGTAGAGGGGATGCTTGTAGTGAAGGAGGTCTTGAAGATACATCTGGCGTGCTACAGAGCCGAGCAAGTCAGAACCACGAACAACAAGGTCGATATTCATCAGTGCGTCATCAACAACAACAGCCAGCTGGTAAGCAAAGACGCCATCGCTGCGCCGGACGATGAAATCTCCGCAATCGCGTGCAAGGTTTGAGCGCTGCACGCCATACACTTCGTCGCAAAACGAGTAGGTGGCCTGCGGATCGGCGGTTTCGGGGACACGCAGTCTCACTGCTGCGGGGCGCAGCTTGGATCGGGACGCAACCTCTTCTTTCGTGAGGTTTCTGCACGTGCCGGGGTAGACATAGGTGCCGTCTGAAGCGTGCGGCGCTGTTGCTGCATGAAGTTCTTGTCGCGTACAAAAACAGGGATAGGTATAGGGGCCAAGCTCATGTAAGGCCTCTTGGTAGAGCGCGCTTCTCTCACTCTGAAAATAGGGACCTTCGTCCCACGTGAGGCCGAGCCACTCCAAATCGCTCATGAGATGAGCTACGTTTTCTCTGTTTTGCGCCCGCGGATCCAGATCTTCAATGCGCAAAACCACGCTGCCATCCAGCGAGCGCACTGCGAGCCAGTTCATAAGACATGAAAATACATTCCCGGCATGCATGCGGCCAGAAGGGGTGGGCGCAAACCGTCCGCGTGGATGCTTTGGCAGCTGAGGGCCCATTACATGCACGACCCAAAGGTCTCCGCATAGGCATAAATGCCAAGCGAGCCATCAGGTAGCGTGCAAACATCTTCCGCCACACGCTGCATGCCGATATGCTCATAAAAGTTGAAATCACAATCATCGTCTGTCATGAGGTGATACCCACGCGCACCCGCGCCTTTTAAATAATCTCTCGCACGCGAGAAGAGCGTCTTGCCCAAACCGAGGCCTCGTAGCTGCGACGATACAATGAGCAGCTCGATGGTGCCGTCAGAAAATGGCTTCTCTTCTGCAAGAAGCCGCGAGGAGATGGTCTGCTCGCACGTCAAAATCTTCAGGCCCCCTACGCTTGCTGCATCGCGTTGTTGAGGTGAAGGCAGCTGCGCTAGACCTGCATCAATGCGCTGTTGCCACCGCCTTTCGTCGAGAGCCTGGCCAGGGATGGCGGCAAGCACGATACCCAGAGGTTTGCCAGCATCGACCACCAAAGACCAACTGTGATAGCGGAGGTGGTGGGCAAGTTCTATCCGTCCAAGCTCAGGGCGAAACTCAGGGTCTGCCTGGGGAAACCAAAGGTCAGCAATCAGTGCAGCTACCGGCTCAAAGTCCTCATCTCTAAACGGTCTCAGCGTGAGCTGGTCTGATAGCTTTTCTTCTGTGTTCTCTGTAATTATGTCGGCAGATTCTTGTATAGCCACGCAATCTCTCCTCGCTGGTTCAAATCAGACGTACAGGCCATGGTAGCCCATGGTAGCTGGATGCACGGTTTTCTGCCAAAAACGAGGTTTGCAAATTCCCAAATGTGTGTCCAAGTATGTATAGAGATGTATATAAGAAACATAAAATACAAATAAAAAGATAAAAAAGTACTTGAATGGAGTCAAAAACCGTACTAATGTTTGATTACAACAACACGCAAGGAGGGGGACATCATGGGAGAAAGCAAGGACGTAACGCAAGGGGAGTTTAAGCTGGGACAGCCTGTTCTCGTGTGCCGTTGGCGCCTGGCAGGCACCTCGCTTCCCATGGCAAATAGGCATATGCATGCACTGGGGGAACGTCAAATTAGGGGTTCAAATCTCAGTCCACAGCTTCTGGCTTGGGTAAAACAACATATTGAATGGACGCTCAAAGAGGGGGCTGCACAATATCCCAATGGCGTATTGATGACCATTGTGGATAAGCAGGGGCAGGCTGCTATGAGCGTTGGCCCGTTTGTGGATCTGGAAGACAAAGACAGTAAGAGTCTCATCCAAAGATCGCAGATGGCTCAGCGGGAGGCAGAGCAGACAGGAGTTGCCCCAGAGGTGCTCTGGGCACTTGAGGAGGATACGCTCATCATGGGTGCAGGTCCTCACAAGGCAGTTTCTGCTGCGTCTTCGCTCATTGAGGACTTGGCGCAGACTATCGGCATGAGCGTGATAAGAGATGATGCCTTAGCGGAGAGAGTTGTATCAAAACCTTCTCTTTTTGATGAGCTCTTTCTCGTTTCTGACGAGTTTGGCGTGGTTCCCGCAGAAGACATGTCGGGGGAGAGAGGCAAGAAGTTTCTCCAGGGCTATGAAAGATTGCTCCAAAAGGAGGCACGGTAGAAGTATCAGCAGGTAGAAGCCACTGTAGCGCCTGGAATGTCAGCGGTTGAGGGGGTATGGCTAAATACCACCAAGCAACTAGGTTGGAGCGTTTGTAGATTAGGGCTTCTAAATAGGCGAGCTTAGTGATATGTCATGACATTTTTGCGTTATGATGAACAAAGCTATGTCGGGGTATAGCGAATCTGGCTGTATGCGGAAAACCTCCAGTCATACAAGCCTAAGTAACCCACCAGATTTGGTGGACCGTATCGCTTCAAAGGAGAGGATATGGCGAGAAAATTCAAGTCTATGGACGGAAATGAGGCAGCGGCATACGTGTCCTATGCCTTCAGTGAGGTGGCGGGAATCTATCCCATCACGCCGTCCAGCCCTATGGCCGACCATGTTGACCAGTGGGCAGCGCAGGGCAAGAAGAACATCTTTGGCACACCCGTAAAGGTTGTCGAGATGCAGTCTGAGGCAGGTGCCTCTGGTACGGTACACGGCTCTCTTGGTGCAGGTGCGCTGACCACCACCTACACTGCTTCCCAGGGTCTACTTCTCATGATCCCCAACATGTACAAGATTGCTGCAGAGCAGCTACCGGGCGTTTTCCATGTTTCTGCCCGTACGGTTGCTACGCAGGCACTGAACATCTTTGGTGATCACTCAGACGTTATGGCATGCCGTCAGACCGGCTTTGCCATGCTCGCAGAGGGCAACGTCCAGGAGGTAATGGATCTGGCTCCTGTAGCACATCTGGCTGCTATTGAGGGCAAGGTCCCATTCCTCAACTTCTTCGATGGTTTCCGCACTTCCCATGAGATCCAGAAGGTTGCAACGTGGGATTACAGCGACCTTGCTGACATGGTTGATATGGATGCTGTCCAGGCATTCCGTGATCATGCTCTCAATCCTGAGCATCCTGCAGCTCGTGGTAGCCACGAGAACGGCGATATCTTCTTCCAGCATCGTGAGGCAGGCAACTCTGTCTATACCGCACTGCCTGAGGTTGTTAAGGGCTACATGGAGAAGATCAACGCAAAGCTCGGCACCAACTATCACCTGTTTGACTACTACGGTGCAGACGATGCTGACCGCGTCGTGGTCTGCATGGGCTCTTTCTGCGACACACTGGAAGAGGTCATTGACTACCTCAATGCTCATGGCGAGAAGGTCGGCCTGGTTAAGGTCCGACTCTATCGTCCGTGGTCAGTTGAGGACTTTGTCGCTGCACTGCCTAAGACGGTCAAAAAGATCGCTGTTCTGGACCGCACCAAGGAGCCGGGCTCAATCGGTGAGCCGCTCTATCAAGATGTGGTGACTGCACTGTATGAGGCAGGCATGTCCAACATCACAGTGACCGGCGGCCGCTATGGTCTTGGTTCTAAAGATGAGCCTCCTGCGGCAGCATTCTCTGTATATGAGGAGCTCAAGAAGGACGAGCCCAAGCGTGAGTTCACCATCGGCATTGTCGACGACCTCACCAACCTCTCACTGCCTATGGATCCCGATGCTCCCAACACGGCAGCAAAGGGTACCATCGAGTGCAAGTTCTGGGGTCTTGGCGGAGACGGTACCGTTGGCGCAAACAAGAACTCCATCAAGATTATTGGTGACCACACTGACAAGTACGTTCAGGCGTACTTCCAGTATGACTCCAAGAAGACGGGCGGCGTGACCATCAGCCACCTGCGCTTCGGTGATGAGCCCATCCGCTCGCCCTACTACGTGACCAAGGCTGACTTCGTGGCTTGCCACAACCCCAGCTACATCGTTAAGGGCTTCAAGATGGTCCGCGACGTGAAGCCGGGCGGCGCATTCCTGGTCAACTGCCAGTGGGATGACGCAGAGTTTGCAGAGAAGATGCCTGCTGCTGGCAAGCGTTACATTGCCAAGAACAACATCTCCGTGTATCTGATCGACGCTATTGACCTGGCTGCTAAGGTGGGCATGGGCAAGCGTACCAACACGGTGCTTCAGTCTGCATTCTTTGCTCTGGCAAAGGTGCTTCCTGCTGAGGATGCCATCCAGTACATGAAAGACGCCGCAGAGAAGTCTTACTCCAAGAAGGGTCAGGCAATCGTTGAGGCAAACTGGAAGGCAATCGACGCTGGCGCTACTGCATTCCACAAGTTTGAGGTTCCTGCCGACTGGGCAACCGCAGAGGACAACAAGCAAGAGGTTGTTCTGAAGGGTCGCGATGCTATCGTTAAGCAGGTCAAGGAGCTCCTCACCCCCATCAACCTCATGGAGGGCGATTCCCTGCCAGTCTCTGCATTCAAAGACATTGCAGACGGCCAGTTCGAGCTCGGTGCAGCTGCTTACGAGAAGCGCGGCACTGCAGTTATGGTTCCTACCTGGGATCCCAGCAAGTGCATCCAGTGCAACACCTGCGCATATGTCTGCCCGCACGCAGCCATCCGTCCTATCGTGATGAATGCTGACGAGGCAGCTAAAGCACCTGAGCACATGAAGACCACTGAGCTCAAGGTTCCTAAGGATACCGGCTACACCTTCACCATTGCGGTGTCTCCTCTGGACTGCATGGGCTGCTACAACTGCTTGGCGGCATGCCCCAAGAGCACGCCGAAAGACGGCGGCGCTCTCACCATGTCTCCGCTCGAGGCAGAGATGGATCAGGCAAAGCCTTGGGATTACGGTGTGGACGAGGTCTCCCAGAAGTCTGAGCTTGCAAGCGATAAGAACATCAAGGGTTCGCAGTTCAACAAGCCGCTGCTTGAGTTCTCTGGCTCCTGCGCTGGCTGCGCTGAGACGGCATACGCACGTCTGGTGACGCAGCTCTTTGGTGACCGCATGTATATCTCCAACGCTACTGGCTGCTCTTCAATTTGGGGCAACCCCGCAGCAACCTCACCCTTCACGGTCAACGCCTGCGGCCATGGTCCTGCATGGAATAACTCCCTGTTTGAGGACAATGCAGAGCACGGCATGGGCCTTGAGGTAGGTTATGAGGCAGAGCAGAATCGTCTGGTTGCTCTGACTGAGCAGCTTCTGAAGATTGAGGGCCTGCCCACCTCACTTGAGGATGCAGCAACCGCATGGCTTGAGAAGCGCAACCAGGCCGGCGCATCCCAGGATGCTTCCGCAGCATATGTTGCAGAGCTCGAGGGCTGTGATCATGAGGTAGCAAAGCAGATTCTTGCTGACAAGTCCTTCCTCTCCAAGAAGTCCTTCTGGATCTTCGGTGGTGACGGCTGGGCATATGACATCGGCTTTGGTGGTCTGGACCATGTCCTTGCCTCTGGTCGCAATGTGAATGTCTTCGTCTTCGACACCGAGGTTTACTCCAACACGGGCGGACAATCTTCCAAGGCATCGAACCTTGGTCAGGTAGCTCAGTTTGCAGCCGCTGGTAAGGAGACCGCAAAGAAGTCCCTGTCAGAGATTGCAATGTCTTACGGCTATGTCTACGTTGCTCAGGTTGCAATGGGCGCTAACCCCATGCAGACCCTGAAGGCAATTGCAGAGGCAGAGGCTTACGACGGACCTTCTCTGATCATTGGCTACAGCCCCTGCGAGATGCACTCCATCAAGAAGGGCGGCATGATCCACTGCCAGGAGGAGATGAAGGCTGCTGTCGAGTGCGGCTACTGGAACCTCTTCCGCTTCAACCCTGCAGCGGACACGGGCAAGAAGTTCACGCTTGACTCCAAGGAGCCTAAGGGCGGCTATCGTGACTTCCTCATGAACGAGGCACGTTATGCACGTCTGACGGATGAGTTCCCGGAGCGCGCAGAGGAGCTGTTCTCCGAGAGTGAGGAAGCAGCAATGAAGCGCTACGCTCACCTCCTGAAGCTGAAGGAGCTCTACGCTGAGGTGTAAGAGATAAGCATCTCTTCTCGTACGGCGTAAACGGCACGTACAGCACGTAACTGCTAAGGTCAGAGGTCAACGCCTCTGGCCTTCGTTTTTAGCTGCACCGCTACTGCACCAATGCACACCAGGGCATTCTGTGATGCGTCTGTTGTTAAGGGTTGCGAAACTTGATGCTCAACGGAAATAATCTACCGTTTACCGAATACTCAAGGTGATATAGAATTTGAAGCGTTTGGGCGACTCGTTGTGAAGAAGTCCAAAAAAGCGGTGTATTCTAGCACTGTGGTGTTGTTACATGCTCTTCAAGACAGCGTGCTTGGGCGAGCAAAACATCAATTTGGTGGGCTCATCGTTGGGGTGGCGTCTTCCGGGGCGCGTGCTCAGAAAGGGAAGACATAAGGTGAACCCCGTAATCGTTATACCTACCTATTGGACGACAAAAGAAGACGAGGACAATACGCTGGTGGGGGCATATGATCACGCCACCCCCATTGCAAAGCCTGTCCCAGAGCTTGAGACATGCCTTGAGTCGCTAGAACAAGTACGTGGCGTCTTGCGGGTAGTCATTTTGCTGGTGGCACCTTCTTCCTGCGTCGATGCCGCCCGGGCACGCGTGAATGCCATCTGCCGTGCGCACCCCAATCTCAATCCGCTCATCGTCGGACCGCGTGAGGCGGGCTATATCACCAGCGCCGTTCATGTGGTGGCGCCAAAGCTTGAGGGGGAGACCGTATCGTTGCGCGGCTACGGTGCCATCCGCAACATGGGGCTGGTGGTAGCTGCTGCACTGGGTCACGACGTGGTGGTATTTCTCGATGATGATGAGACCGTGCTCAATGAGAACTTCCTCATAGATGCGGTATTTGGCCTTGGTTTACTCACGCGGCAAGATTTGCCTGTTTCTGCAAAAAGCGGCTATTTTATCGACAAAAATGACTCGTATTTTGCCGACGAGAGCGACCTGCGCTGGTGCGACAGGTGGTGGACCAAGAAGCGCGAGTTCAACCAGTGGATGCAGCGCGCCCAGCAGTCCACACGTATTTCTCGCTCAAATTATGTCTGTGGCGGTTGCTTGGCCATTCATGCGGATGCGTTTTGTCGCGTGGCTTTTGACCCGTATATCACGCGCGGAGAGGACCTCGATTACCTCTTTAACCTGCGCATGAACGGGCTGGACATGTGGTTTGACAACCAGTGGATGGTTAAACATCTGCCACCTCCGTCCAAGTCTGTGGCAAGCAGATTTATGCAAGATGTGTATCGCTGGACATATGAGTACGAGAAGCTCGATGTGGCTAACCACCGCATCGGACTACACAAGGTGACGCCGGCCTCCCTCATGCCCTATCCTGGCCCGTGGATAGAGCCGGGCGTGCATAAGCGCATCTTCATCACGTCTCTGGCAAAGTCCATTGCCGGTCCTGAGCGCCAACGCTACTTTGACATCTGGCTCAAGTCGCGCGGCGAGGCCGTAGCGTGGGCGCGTCGTACCAGCGAGCAATATCTGGCCTTCCAAACGTATTGGCCGGGCATGATGTCTCAGCTCTGGAACAATAAAGCGCTGGCTGGGGCCCTTATCCAAACGGGTACGCCGGGTGTACCCAAGAGGCGGAGGCGCTCATGAAGTCGTTTTTTCAACGGTACTCCAGCCTGATTACACTGATAGGTTTGGCGCTGCTTGCGGTCATCATGCTGCTTCTGCTCTCGTGGGGAATCAGCACCAGCAATCTGGCAGCGGCCATGGCCTCAGGTGCTGTGCTTGCGCTGGACATTGTCATTTCCGGCTCTCTGGTGATGGCACCCGATGATTTGAGGTCCCAAGCCACGGAGCGCACGCTCCGGCTGGCGTCGAGCACGCTCTCCCACATGCGAGACGGCCTCACGCCAGAAAATTGCAACGCCGTCTGTCAGCTTCTGCTGCCAGAGACGCAGGCCTGCGCCATTGTTATGACCGACACAACGCACGTGCTGGCAGTTGTGGGGGAGATGACATCTTCCACCTATGTGGGCGCGCCCAACTCTGGCACCACGCTGGAGGTGCTGAGAAGCGGCCGCATGGAGACATTTTCTGCCAAGGATCTGTCGAGCAAAGCCAGCAGGCCGCAAACAGGCGCGGCTGACGATGTGCAGAACGCGCAGAACGCGCAGCCCACGCCGCCCGCGCAACCCGCGCAACCCGCAGAAGGAAATGGCCCTCACAGCGCGCGCGATACCTATGCAGCAGGCATTATTGCGCCGCTTGTGGTGAGCGAGAAACCCGTGGGCACGCTGGAGCTCTACTATAAGGGAGCGCGCCAGATCGACCGTACGCAGCTCAAGATTGCGTCGGGCTTGGCAGACCTGCTCTCCACGCAGCTCACGGCCTACGAGCTGGACCTGCAGGCGGAGCTCACGGCTAAGGCCGAGGTCAAGGCTCTGCAGGCGCAGATCAACCCCCACTTCTTGTTCAACACGCTCAACACCATTGCATCGTTTACGCGCACCGACCCCTCAAAAGCGCGTGATCTTCTCCGTCAGTTCTCGGTCTTCTATAGAAGGACGCTGGAAAGCTCTGAATCTCTGATTCCGCTCACGCAGGAACTTGAACAGACGCGTCGTTACCTCAGCATTGAGAAGGCACGCTTTGGCGAGGACAGAATTATTGAATCGGAGCACGTAGGGCCTGCTCTGGGCTCCATTATGGTGCCCAGTTTCCTGGTGCAGCCTATCGTGGAGAACTCTGTCCGCCATGCCATGAGAGACGATGGGCCACTGCACATTGACATCCATGTAGCGCTTGATGGGGACGATGTCTTGGTGGCTGTGGCAGACGACGGCTTGGGCATGGAGCCAGAGGTGGCAGACGCTTTGCTGGAGCCTCAGCCCATACACAAGGACAACGGACAGGGGAGAGGCACCGGCATTGCCTTGAGAAATGTTTCAGAGCGTGTGGAGCGCTTCTTTGGCGCGGGATCTGGTCTGGAGATACTGTCCAAGGTGGATGAGGGCACATGCGTGACCTTGCGTCTGGCTGGCGCCGCGCCAAAGGTCGATGCGCAAGCGAAAGACCTTCTCGGTTAAGCTGAATGGCCGAATGGAGCCAATTGGGGTAAGCTTAGATGTGTTTGCTCGCTCGTGGCTCGATTGGTGAGGTGGTTACATGCTACGTGCTATGGTCGTTGATGATGAAGAGCCGGCGCGCTCAGAGCTGCGCTACCTGCTTGAAGAGACTGGTCGTGTGGATACCATCGTGGAGGCAACCAGTGCTCGTGAGGCTGTTGAGCGCCTGATGGCAAATCGCGTGGACGTTATGTTTATGGACATCTCCATGCCCAAGACGTCTGGCATGCAGCTGGCAGAGGCTCTGCACAAGTTGAAAAACCCGCCTGCCATTGTATTTGTTACTGCGTACAGTGAGTATGCGGTCGAGGCATTTGGTGTAGATGCAGTTGACTATTTGATGAAGCCAGTGGAGACCGACAGGCTCAACCAAGCCTTGGATAAGGTGCAGGCAAGAATGAAGCCACAGGCAGCACCTCACTCAACGGTGGAGCGTATTCCGGTTGAGAAGAGCGGCCGCAAGGTGCTGGTGCCGGTGGATCAGATTCGCTATATAGAGGCAAAGGATGACTATTCTTGCATCTATACGGATAATGATCGGTTCTTATCCACCATTTCTTTGGCAAAACTTGAGGCAAAGTTGTCGCCGCACGGCTTCTTTAGAGTTCACCGTGGCTATATCGTGAACCTCTCATATGTTGAGGATATCGAGGTTGTCTCTGGTGGTATCTTGCAGCTCGGTATCAATGGAATTGAGGGGAAGAAGATCTCTGTTTCTCGGCGTCGCGTAGTTGCGCTCAAGCGCGCCTTGGGCCTATAAGAGCCGCGGCTGCATTGCGGCGTGCGGCACTGTGCCGCGCTGTGCCGCGCTGCGTACGTGGCGTCATGTGGCATCAGAGACGTTCTGCCAGATTAGGTGAACATTTACAAACGCATGCGATACGACATCATCTCAGACACGCACGGGTATCTCTCGGACGAACTTCTCGCCCAGCTGGAAGGCGCGGATTACATTCTGCATGCCGGAGATTGCTGTTCGGTGAGTGACTACGAACGCCTCTGGAACTTTGCGCCTGTGGCCATGTGTGTGGGAAATAACGATTACTACCTGGATTACGGTCCGGAGGTCAAGCCGCTCAAGCGCATCTATTCTTCCTGCCTGCGGTGGGAAATTTGCCATTATGAAGAGCGGCTTGACCTAAGTACCTGCGAAATTGCCATCTGCGGTCACACGCATCACCCCGTCATTAAGCGCGTGGGGGACGTGTTGGTCATAAACCCGGGAAGTCCTACGCATCCGCGCGGGCATGAGGGCGCAACTATGGCTCGGCTTGTGGTGAGCGACGAAGGCGAGCTGGAAAGTTCGGAGATCATCAAGCTGGCAGCGCGCAAGCGGACGTTTTTCTAGCGTGTGCTGTCTGCGTTGTGCCAGCTACGTGCAAGTAGCGTGCAAGCTACGTGCCAGCTACGTGCAAGTAGGGTGCAAGCTGCGTGTACGCTGTGTGCATGCGACGCACTAGATACGCGTCTCTATCTCACGCTGGAGTTCCCGCTTGGGGATATCACCGACCCAGGTTTGCAGCATCTGTCCGTCCTTAAAGAGCATGAGCGTGGGGATGGACACAATTCTGAACTTGGTGGCCAAACTGCGTTCCTCGTCCACGTTGCACTTGTATACAGTAAGCTTGCCGGCAAGTTCTTCACTGATGGCCTCGATGGAAGGTGCAAGTGAGCGGCAAGGTCCGCACCAGGTTGCCCAAAAATCAATGAGCACAGGTGTGGTGGCTGTGTTGATGATGGAGCCAAAGGTTGCGGCAGTTATCTCCTTGCTTGCCATGGTCTATCCTCCTGTATGTACCAGGCTCAAATGGCCACTATTGGAGCTTATATACCCAATTCATTCAGACTGCCCGGGCATGTCTATGAGCGGCGAAGTCGAGAGAAGAGGTCTTTGTGTCACATACCGATGAGCTAAAGCAAGCGTATTTGGACAAGAAGCGCGCCGAGGTACAAGCGCTTGAGCAGGCAGGCGTGGTTATGCAGGGCTCTGCGTTTGCAGAAATCCTCTTTCTCAAGGCAGATTTCAATGCCGAGGAGAACAAAGATCTCGCAAACAACTTCTTTACCGGACAGGACGGGGCGGGGCTGAAGGCAACGTGTGATCGGCTGGGGTACGCACCTGAGGCCTGGGCCGCGCTCGCGTGCGCAGATGCCCAGCTCACGCCCTTATCGCCCGATCTTTTGCGCCAGGCTATCCTCACTGTTTCGCCCGAGACCGTGGTGGCGTGTGATGAGAGCGCCGCGCACCTGTTGCGTGAAGCATACGTAGACGAGCTGGTCTCCATAGAAGATTTTGATACGGCAACCTTAGCCGCAGGTCATATTGCATACCTGCAGGGTATGCGCGTCATGAACTTGGGTGGCTTTGAGGCTTCGCTGGGCTCGCAAGAGGGGAAAAGAACGATGTGGGCCTACCTCAAGCAGCTCACGCCGCTGCGAGATCCCTACTAGGAGCCCCGCGCTCTGCAGTCAGCTCCGCGAGCAACGCCGCGGGCCGCTCCGCAGGCGCTAAAATAGATGCATCAATGAGCCCGTGCGCCAGATGGCGCGCGGTAAAAAGAGAAGGAGCTGGTTATGGCGCAAGTTCTGGCACCTATCGACGTAACGCAGACCGACGAGTGGAAAGCTCTTGGCAAGCACTTTGCAACCATGCAGAATTTCTCGCTCAAAGAGGCCTTTGCCACCGATCCAGACCGCGTGAAGAAACTGTCCTTTGACCTGGGCAATCTGCACTTTGATCTCTCCAAAAACCTCGTGGATGATACAACTATTGATCTTCTGGTGGCGCTCGGCAAAAAGATGGGCGTCTCCGAGCGCTTCCATGACATGCTGAGCGGCGTCCATATCAACACCACGGAGGATCGCGCGGTTCTCCACACGGCGCTGCGCCGTCCAAAAGACCAGGAAGGGACCCTTATCGTGGACGGCCAGGACGTGGTGGCAGACGTGCATGAGGTGCTGGAGCGCATGTATGCCTTCGCCGACCGCGTGCGGACAGGCGCGTGGAAAGGCGTGACCGGCAAGGCCATCAAGACGGTGGTTTCCATTGGCATCGGTGGTTCAGATCTGGGCCCGGTCATGGTTTACGAAGCGCTCAAGTCCCTGCCGCGCGCGGTGGATGTGCGCTACATCTCAAACATTGACCCCAATGATGCAGCCGAGAAACTCAAGGGGCTTGACCCGGAAACCACACTTGTGGTGGTTGTTTCCAAGACGTTTACCACGCTTGAAACGCTGACCAACGCGCGTGAGGTCAAGACCTGGCTGCTTGAAACCTTGCAGGCACAGGGCGCTATTGATGGCTCGGCGGACTCTGTGGCAGACGCTATCCGCAAGCACTTTGTGGCGGTGTCTACCAACCACGAGAAAGTCTCCGAGTTTGGCATTGACCCAGAAAACGCCTTTGGCTTCTGGTCGTGGGTGGGCGGCCGCTATTCTGTAGACGCTGCTGTGGGTTTGTCCATCATTTTGGCGTACGGTCGCGAGGTCTTTAAGGACTTCCTGGCCGGCTTTAGAGAGGTGGATACCTATTTTGAGACGCAGCCGCTCGAGAAGAACGTGGTTGCCCTCATGGGTCTTATCAACGTATGGTATGTCAACTTCTATCATGCCAAGAGCCACGCGGTGCTGCCCTATGACCAGTACCTGCATCGTTTCCCTGCCTACTTGCAGCAGCTCACCATGGAGTCCAACGGCAAGTCCACGCGTTGGGACGGAAGCGCTGTTACCACAGATACCGGAGAGATCTTCTGGGGAGAGGCTGGCACCAACGGCCAGCACGCCTTCTATCAGCTCATTCATCAGGGTACTCAGCTGATACCAGCCGATTTTATCGCCTTTGTCAATACGCCCAACCCGGCAAAAGACCAAGGTCAGGATGTCCACGAGCTCTTCTTGGGCAATTTCTTGGCGCAGACCAAGGCGCTTGCATTTGGCAAGACGGCTGACGAGGTGCGCAAAGAGGGTACGGCAGAGTGGATGGTGCCAGCGCGCGTCTTTAGCGGCAATCGACCGACGACGTCCATTTTTGGCGTCGAGCTCAACGCGCATACGCTGGGCAACCTGATTGCGCTCTATGAGCACATCACCTTTGTGGAAGGCACCATTTGGGGTCTTGATTCGTACGACCAGTGGGGTGTTGAGCTGGGCAAACAGCTGGCAAAGCAGATCACGCCGGCGTTTGGGGACGACGAGGCGCTCAAGGAGCAAGACGCGTCTACCACGGCTTTGATCGAGTTCTATCGCGCGCATCGCCACTAGAGCGTGCAAGCTGCTGGCAAGCAATAAGCAAGCTGCTGGCAAGCAATAGGCAAGCAGCTGGCAAGACGTAGTAAGATGTAGGCGATAAGACCGCCTGGCAGATGCTTTGGAGCCTGCCGGGCGGTTTTCTTGTGTGCGCGGGGCGTGATGCGTGCTCGGGTCTTGCTCACGCCGCCGGTCCGCGTATACTTGTTTGAGTGAATGCGCTCTGTGGGTTCGGGTGACGGCATACTCCGAACCTGGTCAGGGTCGGAAGGCAGCAGCCATAAGGAGCCTCTGCCGGGCACCCGTTCCCATAGAGCGCATTTTGGCCCCTCTGGGGGCTTTTTTTATTAGAGCAAGACATTCTTCTCGCCCGCCGACCATGCCCTGCCAAGAGATACGCGATAGAAACAAGCAAGAAACCACCTGGCAGCTTCTAGAAATGGTTTGGAATAACGAATCCACCACAATGGACGAGTACAGTATTTTTATGCGCAGCAGAGAGGAGTGATCTTGAAGCAAGACGTCTTTACTGCAGAGCTGCCGGTCGGTGAAAAGCTGCGTGTCCAGAAGAATCGTATTTCTGGATACCACAGGGTCGGTCCGCGCGTGGCGGTGGTTACCGGCGTGCATGGAGATGAGCTTGAGGGCCAGTATATTGCCTTTGAGCTGGCGCGCCAGCTGGAATCGAGGCTTGAAAACCTGCACGGCATCGTGGATATTTATCCCGCAATCAACCCGCTGGGAATCAACGCCGTGCAGCGCGGTGTGCCGCTGTTTGATATAGATCTGGATAGGACGTTTCCTGGTTCGGCAGATGGCAACCTCACGGAGGTCTTGACCCACGCCGTTATGGAGGACATTAAAGGCGCAGATGTATGCGTAGATATACATTCTTCGGGCATTTTTATGCGAGAAATGCCGCAGATTCAGCTCAATCTGGAGTTTGCGGAAAGTCTCATGCCGTTGGCGCCACTGCTCAACGTGAACTTTATCTGGCTGAAAGAGACGTCCACAGAGGGTAAGTCATCCCTGGCATATGCCCTCAACGCTCAGCAAACGCCCTGCTTGGTGGTGGAATCTGGCCTGGGTATGCGCGTGACAGAAGACTACGGCAGCCGCCTTACCGAAGGCATTTTGCGTCTGCTTGCCCACTTTGGTGGCTGGGAGGGTGGCTACGTGAGTTCGCTTCCGCCCATCATCTCTCGCGACGAAGACATCAGCGTGGTGCACGCGGAGCACGCGGGCGTGTTCTTGCCACGCGCGAAGCACGCAAGCGTGGTGGAAATGGGTGCGCTTCTGGGGATCATTGTGGATCCCTTGAGCGGCAAGGTCTTGAACGAGGTCCGCGCACCGGCGTCTGGCCTGCTGTTCACGCTCAGGGAGTACCCGGTTGTGGCACCCGGTGCTCTTCTCGCCCGCATCCTGAGGGGAGTTAAGAAATGAGGACGCTCTCGCTTTTCAAGCTGGACACGCTCTACCGTGATCAGATGGTGATTCGTGGCTTTGAGTTTGGCGAACATGCAGGTAAAAGGGCATGTGCCATCGTCGGCTCGACGCGCGGCAATGAGGTGCAGCAGGAGTTTATCTGCGCGGAGCTCGTGCGCCGGCTCTCGGCGCTTGAAGCGGAGGGCAAGATTTCTGCACGAAAGCGCATCTTGGTGATTCCGTGCGTCAATCCGTATTCCATGAACATTCAGTCGCGCTTTTGGCCGCTGGACAAGACGGACATCAACCGCAAATTTCCAGGAAATGCGCGGGGCGAGACGACCGAGCGTATTGCAGCGGGCCTCTTTGACGCGGTTAAGAACTACGCACTGGGCATCCAGCTGTGCAGCTTCTACATGCCGGGCGATTTTGAGCCCAATGTGCGCATCACGCGCCAAGGCCCCATCAGCGACGAATCCTTGCAGATGGCGGCCGATTTTGGTCTGCCGTACGTGGTGGCCAAGCGGCCGGGTCCGTTTGATACCACCATGCTCAACTACAACTGGCAGGCGTGGGACACCAACGCGTTTTCCCTGTACAGCCGCGCCACGGATCAGCTGGATATGGAGAGCGCGCGCGTAGTTGAAGACGCCATCCTGCGCTTTTTGGCGGTGCATCGCGTAGTGGACATCGACATCAGCCGGGCAAAGCCCACGCGTCGTATTGACGAGCGCGACCTCATTGACGTGCGTACGCAGAAGTCGGCCGGCTTCTTGGTGCCCCAGGTGGCGGTGAGCGAGCACGTGCATAAAGGCAAGGTTTTAGCAGAAATCCTGGATACAGCGGACGCCCATGTGCGAGAAGAGCTTGTAGCCCCAGCCTCCGGCCTCATCTTCTTTGAGCGCGTCGATCCCCTGGTGCAGCAAGATATTATTTGCTTCAGGATCGTGCCCGACTAGCGCACCACCTGCGCGCGCCGCGACGCCTGCGCGACGCAGCCCGCATGTCCTCAGGTACAGAGCTGTGTATAACATGACCCCCGCCCGAGTCAATCCAGGCGGGGGTCATGCATTTCTTACCGCATGAACACCATCAAGCAGGCGAGAAGCTCCCGCACTCGCGGCGCCAGCAGGCGCTGGGCCAGAATCCCCTGGACGAGAAGCCCTGCGGCTCTACAGCCCCAGGTCAGCCGCCACTTCTGCAGCGCACGCAAGGCCGTCGGCGATAGCGCTGACAACGAGTGAAGAGCCGGTACGCGCGTCGCCCGCAACATAGATGCTCTTCTCGCCCAGTGCGCCAGCGGCACTCGTGGCAGAAACGTTGTCGGCTGCCTGACGCAGCGCCTTGTGCGTGCGCGGCTCCACCTTGGGTCTGACGCCGCGCTCGGAGCTTACCTGCACGCCCAGCGCGTCAAACAACGCCTGCTCAGGGCCGGTAAAGCCCATGGCCAAAAGCACAAACTGGGCAGGGATCACACGCTCGGTTTCTGGCAGAGGCTGAGGCTTTCCGCCAGACCAGTCAAGAGTAACAACGCGCAAGCCTGTGACGTGACCATCTGCATCACAGATGACCTCAGTCGTGTTGGTTGCCCAGGTACGCGGGTCATACCCACTCAGCGCAACGGCCTCAATCTGGCCGTAATCGACCTTCTTGACATTGGGCCATTCTGGCCATGCATTGCCAGCCGCGCGAACCTCAGGCGGGGCAGGCAAAAACTCCAGCTGCTGCACACTCTTGGCACCTTGGCGCAACGCCGTTGCCACGCAGTCGGTGCCCGTGTCGCCGCCGCCGATAACCACCACGTCTTTTCCAGCGGCAGAAAGGCTCGTGGACGTCTTATCCAAGAGCGCGCGGGTCTGCGCGCTAATAAAGTCCAGCGCCAGATGGATATCCGGGCTGTCTGCGCCCGGCACGCTCAACGTGCGTGCGGCGCCAGCGCCCGCAGCTATCACCACGGCGTCAAATTGTGCCAGCTCAGAGGCGTTATCGGCCTGTGTTGCATCAAAGGAACAGCGAATGGTGATGCCACTTTGCTCCATGAGCTCAAGGCGTCGGCTCACAATCTCCTTGGGCAGCTTCATGTTGGGGATACCATACATGAGCAGGCCACCTGCGCGGTCATGGCGCTCAAAGAGCGTCACGCGTGCGCCCCTGCGGGCAAGCTCCCAGGCGCTCGCAAGACCTGCCGGGCCAGAACCAATGACGGCCACAGAAGGCGCGTCATCTGCCGGCGCTGGCAGCGGCGCAACACTACCATCCGCCCAGCTATGGTCAGATATGGCGCGCTCGTCGTCCTTGATGGTGGTGGGCTCTTCGTTTAAGCCCAAGTTGCACGCCGCCTCGCACGGGGCAGGGCAGATACGGCCCGTGAACTCTGGAAATGGGTTTGTTAAGGACAGCCGCTCGGCCGCATCGGTCCAGAGTCCGCGCCACATGAGGTCGTTCCACTCTGGGATGAGGTTGTGCAGCGGGCAGCCCGAGCTTCTCGCCTTGCCAAACGCAAAACCGGTCTGACAAAATGCCACGCCGCAGTACATGCAGCGGCTTGCCTGCACGCGCTGCTCGTCCTCGGAAAGGGGTAGGCTCAAGTCGTCGAAGTCCAAAACAGTTTCACGGGCGCTTCTCATCCCGTGCTCAACTCGTCTCTGAGTGAGGTAGGCACCTGGCTTTCCCATGTGCTACATCTCCCTTCTCATGGCCTCAAAAGCGGCCTCGACGGCCTCTTGATGCGTGAGTCCGCGCTGCTCTGCCGCACGGGCAAGCTCCAGCGCGTGCTTGTACTCATGCGGAATCACCTTCACAAAATGCTGCTTGATGTCGTCGAACTCGTAGAGCATGCGGATGCCCTTGGGGCTGTGCGTGCGCTCGACGTGCTCTTTGATGAGGCTCAAGATGAGCGCCAGGTCTTCGTTGTCGGGCGCCTCCATCTGGACCATGTCGTGGTTGAGCCGGCCCGCAAGAGACGCCTCCTCGTCAAAGACATAGGCCACGCCGCCGCTCATGCCTGCGGCAAAGTTGACGCCGACCTCGCCTAAGATGAGTGCGCAGCCGCCGGTCATGTACTCACAGCCGTGGTTGCCCACGCCCTCACACACGATGGTGGCGCCGGAGTTTCTGACGCCAAAGCGCTGGCCAGCCAGGCCGTTGATGAAGCCGCGGCCAGATGTTGCGCCGTAGAACGCAACATTGCCAATGGAGAGGTTCTCATCGTTTCTGTAGCTTACGGACTTAGGCGGAGCCACGGTCAAGACGCCGCCGGAGAGGCCTTTGCCAAAGTAGTCGTTGGCCTCGCCGCAGATGTTGAGCGTGATGCCCGACGGCAAAAACGCGCCAAAGCTCTGTCCACCAGACCCTGCGCAATCTATGGTGATAAAGCCTTCTGGCAGGCCTTCGGGGTGCGCCTGCGTGAGGTAGGAGCCCAGCATCGTGCCCACGCAGCGATTCACGTTGGCAATATCTGCGTGGAAGTGGATAGGCTTCAGCGTGCGCAGCGCCTCCTGCGTGTAGGGGATAAACAGCGTCGCGTCCAAGACCTTGTCCAGACTGGAATCAAAGGCCATACTGGGCGAGAAATGCGGGAGCTCGGCGCCTGGTACGGAGGTGCCGTAGTCATTTTTCACCTGGGCCAGAAGCGGTGAGAGGTCCAGCTTGTTGGCCTTCCAGTTGTTGGGGCTCTCAATCTGGCGCAGGCACTCCACGTGGCCCACCATCTCCTCAATGGTGGCAAAGCCCAGCTTGGCCATGATCTCACGCAGCTCCTCTGCCACAAACATCATGAAGTTGACCACGTGCTCTGGCTTGCCGGCAAAGTGTGCGCGCAGGTGGCAGTTTTGGGTGGCAATGCCCACTGGGCAGGTGTCTTGCTGGCAGTCTCTCTGCATGAGGCAGCCCATGGAGATGAGGGCGGGCGTAGCAAAGCCAAACTCTTCGGCGCCCAACAGGCAGGCACAGGCCACGTCTCTGCCGTCTAAGAGCTTGGAGTCTGCCTCGATGACCACGCGTGAGCGCAGGCCATTTTGCAGAAGCGTCTGCTGCGCCTCTGCCAGGCCCAGCTCCAGCGGCAGTCCTGCGTGATAGATGGAGTCACGCGGTGCCGCGCCGGTTCCGCCGTTGGCGCCGGAGATGGTGATCTTATCGGCCCCACCTTTGGCCACGCCGGTGGCAATGGTTCCCACGCCAGCCTCTGAGACCAGTTTGACAGAGATGCGCGCATGAGGATTGGCATTCTTGAGGTCAAAGATGAGTTCGGCCAAGTCCTCAATGGAGTAGATGTCGTGGTGAGGCGGGGGAGAAATGAGGCCCACACCAGGCGTTGAGCGCCTGACCTCTGCCACCCACGGCCACACCTTGCGGCCAGGTAAGTGTCCGCCTTCGCCGGGCTTGGCACCCTGTGCCATCTTGATCTGGATCTCCTGGGCGCTCACCAAGTAGCGGCTGGTCACACCAAAGCGAGCCGATGCCACCTGCTTGATAGCGGAGTTCTTGGAATCGCCGTTGGGAAGGGTGGTTTCGCGTGCAGGATTTTCTCCGCCCTCGCCCGTGTTTGACTTGCCGCCCAAACGGTTCATAGCAATGGCCAAGCACTCGTGCGCCTCTTCTGATATGGAACCGTAGCTCATGGCACCGGTGGTAAAGCGGCGCACGATGGAGCTTGCGGGCTCAACAGCGTCGAGGGGCAAGGGCGTTCTGCCAGAAGCGTCAAAGTCCAGGAGGTCTCTTAGGACAATGGCTCTCTCAGGGCGATGAAGCTCTTTGCTGTACTGCTTGAACAGCTCATAGTCACCCTCCCGCACCGCGCGTTGCAGCAGGTAGATGACCTTAGGCGTCAGCATGTGGTCCTCTCCGCCCAAAGGGCGCCACTTGGTGATGCCAGAGCTGGCAAGCTGGGTGGGAGCAGGGCTTTTCAGCAGGGCACAGGCCTCGCAATAGCGCTCGCGAGCCTCACGCTCAATGTCTGCCACGCCAAGGCCGCCGATGCGGCTTTGTGTGCCCGAGAAGTTCTTGGCTACAAAGTCATCCGCAAAGCCCACGATCTCAAATATTTGCGCGGAGTGATAGCCCTGCATGGTGGAGATGCCCATCTTGGACATGGTATGGACAATGCCCTGTGTGACGGCGGTGTTGTAGCGCTCAATACCCTCGTCGGCATCCACGGAGATCTTCTGGTCGTGCGCCATCTGCCGGATGCAGTCATGGGCCAGGTACGGGTAGATGGCGCTGGCGGAATAGCTCACCAGGCAGGCAAAGTCGTGTGGGGTGATAGCGTCTGCGCACTCAACCACAATGTCTGCGCGGGTGCGCAGTCCCTTTTGGGCAAGGTGGCTGTGGACAGAGCCCAGCATCAACAGTGAAGGCACGGCCACCTCATCTGCGGCGGCTCTGTCAGAAAGCACGACAATGTTGACGCCTGAGCGCACGGCCTGCTCAACGGCGCGGTTGAGCTCGAGGAGTGCCCGCTCGAGCGCGCCGGGTTTATCGCCCACTGCAAATGCGCAGGTAAATCGCGCGGTCTTGAAGCCAGGCGCCGACACCGCGCAGATGCGCTCAAACTGATCGCGCGTCAAGAGCGGCGTGTCGAGCTTGATGAGTCGGCAGCTCTTGCGGCTGTCCTCAAGGATGTTTCCGTGATTGCCTAGATAAAGCGTGGTAGACGTCACAAAGCTCTCACGCAACGAGTCAATGGGCGGGTTGGTGACCTGCGCAAACAGCTGGTTAAAGTAGTCAAAAAACGAACGCGGATGGCGAGACAGGACTGCAAGCGGCATGTCCGCGCCCATCGAGGCAAGCGGCGCCTTGGCAGATTCCGCCATGGGCACAAGCGCCTCTTCCACGTCGTCGAAGTGGTAGCCGTGGCGCGCCAGGCGCTGCGTGAGCGACACGTCCACGTCCTCCTGGGGCGCCGCGTGGGTCTCCGTCAGATCGTCGATGTCCAGCGTCTCCGAGCGCAGCCAGTCGGCATAGGGGTTTTCACTGGCAAAGCTGTTCTTGATTTCATCGTCGAACAGGATGCGGTCTTGCGCGGGGTCAACCAGCAGCATCTGGCCGGGGCCCAAAGAGCCTGTCTCCAGGATGTTTTCTGGCTCTACTTGCAGCGCGCCTGCCTCAGAGGAGAGGATCAGCCGGTCGTCACGCGTGACATAGTAGCGCGCAGGTCTGAGGCCGTTTCTGTCCAGCGCGGCGCCCATCACGCAGCCGTCGGTAAAGGCGATGGCGGCAGGGCCGTCCCAGGATTCCATGAGCATGGACTGGTAGGCGTCAAACGCGCGCCTGCGGGCAGTGAGCTGCGGGTTTTTGTCCCACGGCTCCGGCAAAAGCATGGTGACGGCGCGGGCCAGCGGCCGTCCGTTCATGGTGAGGAACTCCAGCACGTTGTCCAAAATGGCCGAGTCCGAGCCCTCCGCCCTGATGATAGGCATAACCTTCTTGAGGTCTTGCCCCAAGATGGGCGAGTAGAGCGTGGCCTCGCGGGCGCGTGTCCAATTGACATTGCCGCGCAGCGTGTTGATCTCTCCGTTGTGCACGATGTAGCGGTTGGGGTGCGCACGCTCCCAGCTGGGTGTGGTGTTGGTGGAGTAGCGTGAGTGCACAAGCGCCATGGCAGACTCTGCGGAGGCGTCGGTCAGGTCACGGTAGAACGTGCGGAGCTGGCCTGCCACCAGCATACCCTTGTAGACAATGGTGCGGCAGCTCATGGAGCAGACGTAGAAGATCTTATCGGCTAGGGCAGGTGTGGCCTGGGCCTTCTTTTCAATGGTGCGGCGGCACACATAGAGCTTGCGCTCAAACGCATCGCCCGCAGAGACGTCGTCGGGTCTACCCAAGAAGGCTTGCATGATGGTGGGCATGCAGGCGCGCGCCGTATGGCCCAGATCATGAGGATCAACAGGAACTTCTCGCCAGAATAAGACGTCTATGCCGCACGCGGCGCAGCCCCCTTCAAAGACGGCCTGCGCCGCCTGGATACCCTCTGCATCCTGGGGAAAGAAGAGCATGGCCACACCGTAATCACCTTGGTCCGGCAAAAGATGGCCCCAGCGCTGCGCCTCTTTTCTAAACAGCCGATGCGGCAGCTGGATCAAAATGCCTGCGCCGTCGCCGGTGTTGTGCTCCAAACCCTTGCCGCCACGATGGTCCAAATTTACCAAGACGGACAGTGCGTCATCTATCATCTGGTGCGTGCGAACGCCACGCACATTTGCCAGTGCGCCAATACCGCATGCGTCATGCTCAAATTCTGGGCGATAAAGGCCGCGCGTGTTGTGCTGTGTATCTCCTGCCATAGCCTCCCCCTTGATTCTGTGAGTGAGCCTCAGTCTAACGGGCAATTTTCATGGTGGAATATTCGAAACAACTTGTATTTCAACCGTCACAGAGCTGTATTAGGTATGTTGTATTTCTGCCGCTTGTTGGAATTGTGCGCGCAGCATGTTGGAAATGTGGATGAAATATACGCAGGTAAATCTGTGTATATATGCGGGAGGAGGCGCGGCTCTGCGTGTGCATTGTCGCCGCGCTGTTGCCACGCGCGGATAACGGAATATTCACAATTGCGTGTGGGTGCTGTGACATGCGGCGCAGGTGGGCGCGCCGAGCTGAGATGGCGTTGTTGTGCCGAGCCGCAACAACCTGTGTCGGGACTGCCTTGGGCACAAAACTCCATGAACCGTCGTTTTCTCGGAGTTTGCCCAGTTAAGCTCTGTGGAAACCGACGGTTCATGGATCAGTGTGCGTCAAACCGACGGCTCATGGATCAGTGTGCGTCAAACCGACGGCTCATGGATCAGTGTGCTCCCGCAGCGGTTGCCGTACTTGTGTGTCGTACTTGCCACAGATGGAGCGCGCAAGGATGCTGCACGTTCAGTAAGGTGGCAGCGCGCTACTCGGCGCCGCGCATAAGGCGGTAGAATTTCTCGTGCAGGCAAGCGTCAGAGCAGGCGGTGCCGGAACAAGCGCTAGAGCGGGCGGTGCCGGAACAAGCGCCAAATCAAGCGGCACGCGAGTGCGCAGTAAAGAGGTAGGCATATGTCATTGAGCGAGTGGACACGGGAACACGAGTCCTTGTGGCAGTTCATAAAGTTCAACGTATTAAGCAATATTTCTACGCTGACGCGCTTTGCGGCAGGATGGCTGGGTACGGCTCTCTTTGTTTCGGGCTTAGGGCTCACGCAGCCATTTCATTTTTTGATCTTCAACTACCCGGGTGCAGACGCGGGAGGATCAGGCCTGGGCGGCTTTCTCACATTTCTTATTGCGGAGGTGTTAGCGCAGGTCATCAACTTCTTTGTGCAGATGAAGCTGGTGTTTAAGTCCACCGCAGATTTTGGAGAAGCTGCACCTAAATTTGCTCTTCTCGCCTTAGTGATTGTGGTGGTAAACCTGGTGCTCCCCGGACATGTGACGGCCTTTTGCCAGGCCACGCTGGGCCTCAATGCAGGGATTTCTTCAACCATTACTTCTGCTGTCAACACGCTGCTTGCCGTTATTGTGAGCTTTCCTGCCCTCAAGTTCTGGATCACGGTACCTTCAAATCAGAGTTAGCGCGTGCGGGTATACTGAGTTTTCCGGAAGCAGATGAGCGAGCGCGGAGTCAAGATGGAATCACTGTATAGAAAGTATCGTCCACAGACATTTGCGGATGTGGTGGGCCAAGCGCATGTGGTCTCGACCTTGGAGCACGCCGTGCTTGAAGGTCGCGTGAACCAGGCATATCTATTCTGCGGTCCGCGCGGAACGGGCAAGACCACCATGGCGCGCTTGCTTTCCAAAGCGCTGGAGTGCGAGCAAGGCCAGGGAAAGCTTCCTGACGGCACGTGCGAGCAATGCCAGCTCATTGCCGAGGGTACCCATCCTGATGTGCTTGAGCTCGACGCCGCCTCCAGAACAGGCGTGGACAATGTGCGAGAAGAGATTATCTCCAGCGTGGGCTTTGCGCCGGTGCGTGGTCGCTACAAGATCTACATCATAGATGAGGTCCACATGCTCACCACGGCGGCATTCAATGCGCTGCTCAAGACCATTGAGGAGCCGCCGAGCCACGTGGTGTTTATCCTCTGCACCACCGATCCTCACATGATTCCGGCAACGATTCTCTCCCGCGTTCAGCGTTTTGACTTCAGGCCGCTCAGCAGAGACGAGCTGCATTCTCGGCTGGTCTACGTGTGTGAGCAGGAAGGCTTTACCTATGAGGACGAGGCCATAGCAGCCATTGTCCGCCATGCCCACGGTGGCATGAGAGACGCGCTCTCCTCGCTGGAGCAGCTCTCCGTCTTTGGCGACGGTGTGCTGTCACAAGAGGCTGCGCAGGATATGTTTGGCGCTGTGGGAGACGATGCGCTGGATGCCGTGGTAAGCGCCATGGCTACCCGAGACGTGTCCGCTCTGTTTGACCAGGTAGATTCCCTTGTCGACGAGGGCAAGGACCTCTTGCAGCTCATCCGAGAGCTCACCGTGCGCATGCGCAATGTCTACATTGCTGCAGCTGTTGGTGCAGATAGAAAGATTGTGGCAGATGCTGGAGCAGCTCCTCAGGAGCTCGCGGCAGAGGCGCGCTCTTTTGGGTCTGCTGACCGCGTGGCGCGCATTCTGGGCATTTTGGGAGATACCGCAAATCAGATGCGCACTGCCACCAACCAGCGCCTGACCTTTGAGATTGCGCTGACAAAGATAGCGCGTCCTGAGGCAGACCTCACGGTTGAGTCCTTGGCCGAGCGCGTGGCTCAGCTGGAACAGCAGGTGGCCGAGCTTTTGCAGGGCGTGCCTGTGTCGGAGGCGGCTCCGGCAGCTGCTGCGGCTGCGGTGCCGACGACCCCGGCAGCAGCGCCAATACCGGCGGCGGCAGTTCCCCCGCGGCCGACGCATGCGCCCGTGGCTCCGGCTGCGCCTGCGGCACATGGGGGCGCTCCGACGACACGTCCTTCTCGCCCAGCGGAAAAACCTGCAGCTCAGAGTGCATATCCGCACGCTGCGAGCACACCGGTGACCAATCCCGGCCAGCTTCAGCGCTTCTGGAAGCAGGCGGTGGACGACATGCTGTCTAAGATCCCCTCGCGCGGGTCTCTGTTACTGAGTTCAAATATTTTGTCAGATGATGGTTCGACACTGCTCATTTCCCTTCCTAAGGGGTCAAATTTTGCAATGAAAATGCTGGAGCGTTCGGACGTGAGCGCGGCCATTGAACCCTACATTTCCAAGGCGTTTGGCGGTGTGCGTCGCCTGAGCTTTGCGGAGTCGAGCTTGGCTTCTGCAGACATTGCGCGTGCTGAGCGGGCGAGAAAAGCCGCGCGCCCCAATCCGGCGCCACGGCAGGAAGTATCTCCCGCGCCAGCAGCTCCTGTGCGACAGGCACCCGTACCTGCAGCCCCCGCGCCAGCGGCTCCCGCATCTGCGCCCGCACCTGCTCCGCAGCACGATGCCCAGCCGGCTCCGCATGTTGATCTGCCGTGGGAAGAGCCTACGTCTGCAAGTGCTCAGCTAGATGGCTATATGAGCAAGGATTCCGCAGCGCAAGACCCATATGATTACACGCCTGCAGATTATGATGAGCAGAACGTGAGCTATGATGAGGCATTTACAGCACCTGCAGATAAGGGGTCTGAGCTGCAAGAACAGGAGCAACCGGTAGCACCGGCAGTGCCAGCGCCTGCGGAACCCGCAGCGCCTGCACCCGCACCAGCACCCGCACCGGTACCAGAGCCGACGCCTACGCCCGCACCAGAGCCCGCGCTCAGCAGCGAGGTGCCGACCGTGCCTAATGACGTACCAGAAGATCTCCAGGCCATCCTGGAAAACGCCTTCACCGTCTTTGGCGCCGGCGTGAAGGCGAGCACCGAGAAGACATCGCAGCGTAGAAGTAACTAACACCAACAGGGAATTATCGCCCAGAGCTGCCAGCGCAGCAGAAAGACGTACGAGGTATTGAGCATTATGGATATGAATCAGATCATGCAGCAAGCTCGCAAGATGCAGGCAGAACTGGCATCTGCGCAGGACAATCTCAAGCAGATGACGGCCACGGGGACGGCTGGCGGCGGTGCCATCAAGGCGAGCGTGAGCGGCGACATAAAGCTCACCAGTTTAGAAATTGATCCTGCGGCCGTCGATCCGGCGGATGTGGAGCTTTTGCAGGACATGATTATTGCGGCCGTAAACGATGCAATTGACCAGGTCAACGATGCCGCAAACAAGCAGATGAGCTCCATCACGGGCGGGCTTAACATCCCCGGCCTCATGTAGGACGGCGCATATGCAGCAAGACGGACGCGCGCTCCAGCGCTTGCTTGATGAGCTGGGACGGCTGCCGGGCATCGGGCCAAAATCTGCGCAGCGCATTGCCTATTACTTGCTCCAAGCTGACAAGGAACAGGCGCGGCGACTGTCAGAAGCCATCATGGACATCAAGCGACAAATTCATTTTTGCCCCATCTGCTTCAATTACGCTACGGGCGATACCTGCGCGGTTTGTTCTGACGCAAGCCGAGATAGATCAGTTATCTGCGTGGTTTCGGAGCCCAAAGATGTCTCGGCTATAGAGCGCACCGGGGCGTATCACGGCCTCTACCACGTGCTGGGCGGCGTCATCTCTCCCATGGATAAGATTGGGCCGGAGCAGCTTCACGTCAAAGAGCTGCTCTCCCGGCTGGCATCTGGTGAAGTGACCGAGGTCATCTTGGCCACCAATCCGGATGTGGAGGGAGAGACCACTGCGACGTATCTTTCCAGAACGATCAAGCCGCTGGGGGTTGGCGTTTCTCGCCTGGCGAGCGGCCTGCCGGTGGGGGGAGATCTGGAGTACGCAGATGAAATCACGCTCGGCCGTGCCATAGAGGCGCGTCGTGAGCTCTAGATAAGGAGTGTTATGTCTCAAGAAACGTCTCACACGCCGAAGCACGCTGCGAATGCTGCACACGCTGCGACGCCCGCAGCGCCTGCGGCAGAAGCATCTGACGCCGATGTCGTGGTGACACGGCCAGAGCCAGAGCGCGCCCCAGAGCCTGTGACCCTTGACCAGGCGGACCAGTTTGACACGCTCGACCCCAGCGAAGGCGCGGTCTTTGACGCCGGAAGCACCGAGGACCTGAGTCGCGCGCGCACCACGCGCGTGAGCCCCAAGATTGTGGCGCTTATCGCCCTAGCGGCAGCGCTGGTGGTCGTGGGCATCTTTGTGGGCATATCCAAGCTCACTCAGACGCCCGCCCAGCCCGCGGAGCCGCACGAGCAAGAGCAGCAGCAGGTCGCCATTGACCAGACCATCACCTACCGCAACACCACCTATCAGCTGGTGCAAAACGGGGACACGTGGGAGCTGGTGTCGACCTCGCAAGACGCGCCCGACCAAAGCCAGCGCGGCGACCTTCTGGGTACACCGGTGAGTCTCATCCTCTACAACGGAACCTTTGTGGTGCCGGAGAATCTGGCGGATGGCACCTGGGACGTGGCGGCGTATACCATCGGCTCGGGCTGGTCCATCATTTTGGATGAAAATGGGCAAAGTTGTGCAGGAACGGGGGAGATAACGTCTGCAGAATTAGCGGGCGATAAGATCGTGCTCTCGCTTGATTCTGGCCAGGTGACGGTCAATCTGGCATAGGTGACCTGCGCATTTGCCGGCGCCGGTACGCGCTTGGCGTGCGTGCGGTGGGCGTGGTACCAGGCGGTGCGCCCCGCCTTTGTATGCTCCAAAAAAATTTTCAAATTGGGGCTAGACACGGGTCTTGGTTTCTGTGTAGAATAGCTTTCGCACTGAGGCGAGGGGTATTAGCTCAGCTGGTTAGAGCGCCGGCCTGTCACGTCGGAGGTCGCGGGTTCGAGCCCCGCATATCCCGCCATTGTACATTCAAGGACTCTCTTCGGGGAGTCCTTTTTTTGTGACTAGAGCCACCAAGTTCACTGCGCAGGGTTACATGACAGGTAGGGAGCGCATACAATAAGTGAGGCCACAGGAAAACTGTCAGGATCTGTTTGCATGTTGCTTGAAGGAGATGTGCGCATGAGTGTATCGTCGAGCGCGCCCAACTCCATAGATGATCAAAAACCTACGGGTTCACCTGAGCAGAGCTGCACCAATCTTGCCGTGTTTGACTTTGATGGCACCTGTATTGATTCTCAGTCTGGCACGCTCTTCTCGCTCTATCTGTTCAAGCGCGGCTACTTAAGCGTTTCTCGGGCTGCACGTCTCTTTAGGTGGGGTGCTCGCTATCTTCTGCATCTTCCTAACCGCCAAGAGGAGTCACGGGAGATCATTATTGAATCTCTCAACGAGCACACGGTGGATGAAGTCAAGCAGATCATGAACGACTTTTTTGAAGAGGCCTTGGTGCGCCGCTTTAGAAAGAAAGCCTTAGATGAGGTGGCGCAGCGGCATGAAGAGGGCTGCATAACCATCCTGCTTTCTGCCACGTTTTCTGGCATTGCGGCGCCGGCCGCGCGCTATCTGGGCATGGACGTGTGCATTGCCACAGAGATGGAGACGGACGGAGAGGGCAAGTACACAGGCAAAGTCTTAGGTCCCGTTATTGCCGGCAAGGAGAAACCACGCGCCGTTGAGCGTTGGGCAAACGAGCACCTTGGCCAAGGAGCGTGGCGCATTCTCTACGCATACGGTGACCACCACACGGACGAATATCTCTTGGAACGCGCTGTCCGGCCGTTTGTTGTCTCGCCCGGCAAGACGCTCAAGCAGATAGCCAAACGACGCGGGTGGCCAATTGTGGACTGGAGCAGGTAATAAAGTCCATCTTGTCCATATATACGTGCTCATTTACTGAATACGTATAAAAAAATTTCTCTCCGTTAGACCAGCGTTGACGTAATAATGTCCCGTCCCCGCCCTAGGATGAATGTCGCCAAACATCAACATCGAAGAGACGGGGACGGGATGCTGGACATCATACTCCATGAGATGGAGGGGCTCTCCCTCGGGGAGAAGCGTGAGCTCATCTGTGCCACGAAGGCGGCGGTCGCGCGCGAGCTTGGCAAGCAGGCAGATGGCGCGACGCCCAGATCATGCCCCCGGTGCGGCTCTTCCTCCTTCATCAGGAAAGGGCACAATGCCGACGGCTCCCAGCGCTGGCTCTGCAAGGGGTGCGGGAGGACGTTCTCGTCCAAGAGCAGGGGCCTGCTCGCCGCCTCGAAGCTCGATGCCACGACCTGGGCGCTCTTCGTGGAAGCAACGCTTTCGGGCTCAAGCCTGAGGCAGTGCGCGAAGACGTGCCATGTGTGCCTCAGGACCTCCTGGTTCATGCGCATGAGACTCTGCGAGGTCATGGCGCGCTCGCTTCTCGCCTTCAGGACCGGACCTTCGGTCTCCTGGCAGGTAGACGGCGCCTACCTCGACGAGTCCCTCACGGGAAACAGGGCAAGGAGTGCTGCCAAGATGCCGAGGAAGCCTCACAAGCACGGCGGCGCCGTCCATGCGCGCGGCATCTCCAACCTCAAGGTCTGCGTCATCTGCGGAGCCAATGATGCCGGAGACGAGCTCTGCCGCGTGGCCGACAGGGGAAGGCCGAAGGATGAGGCCCTGAGAGACGCCATCAAGGGTCTCGGTCCTGGCACCTGGGTGGCGACCGACGCCCATCAGGGCTACAAGCGCGTGCTTCCCGCCCTCGGCATCACCGAGCATGCCGCCACCGACACGCGCCTGCAGAAGGACGGCGAGCTTGGCATGGTCAACGCGATGCACCAGAGGCTGCGCATCTTCCTTGCCCCATTCCACGGCGTATCCACCAAGTGGCTGGACCACTACCTCTCCTGGTTCCTTTGGCTCGAGCAGGCAAGGCGCTCGGACGCAGACGGGCTTCAGACGCTTTCCGGCCAGAGCGCCTGCGGCTTCTACGAGCATACGAGGCGCCAGATGATCGATCGTCCCCAGCCCTTCTGGGACTATTGGCAACGGCAGGGAGCGGCTACGTCAATGCTGGTCTAACAGAGAGAAAAATTTTTATGATCCCATTAATTTGCGCATATGCTGGCACGTTTGTAGTATCTTTTCTACAAATTGTTCCTATTTTGGAGGCATATCTCGTGGACATTTCTAGAAAGACAGACTATGCCCTGCGAATGATTGCTGATCTGGTTCGAAACCAAGGCTCAGTTGTCTCTGTGAGAAACGCGGCAGATGATAACCGAGTACCTTATTCGTTTGCACGTTCCATTCAACATGATCTCGTGGCGGCAGGAATCATTGTGAGTCTGCGTGGTTCTCACGGTGGTATGAAGTTGGCGGTTGACCCCAAAGAAGTCACCATGCTCGAGATCATCGAGGCGCTGCAGGGGCCGGTCAACGTGGCGGTGTGTGATACGTCCGAGCACGATTATCCCTGTCCCAACCTGGAAACCTGCCGCTTCAACCGCATCTGGTGCGGCGCGCGCAAGCTTCTGGAGGCCTACTTCTCTTCCATCACGCTGAGTGAGGCCGTGCTGGGTGCAGACAAGAACAAGACGCACTTCACGGAACTTGCGCACCTGGCCGCAAACATTGGAGACGTGGCGCTGGCCCCCTGCCTGCACGCACACTTTGATGAGGGCGCGGATAATGCCGATGCGCTGCCCTTTTATAAGGACGCGCGGGATGGCAGCATCTTGCACGGAGTCATGTAAGTGAGCGCGGACGCAAGCGCGGACGCAGCTTCCCGGCAGCTCCTGTGGGACGATCTCCCAGAGGAGCTGCTCGCCTTTAGGCTCAAAGTGCTGGTAGAAGGCAAGCGACGCTATCGTGACCTTCCCTGGAGAAACACGCGCGACCCCTACGCCATCTGGATTTCCGAGGTGATGCTCCAGCAGACGCAGGTGGCGCGCGTCGACGGCCGCTGGCAGCGCTGGCTCGAGCAATTCCCCACGGTCCAGGCCTTGGCGGCGGCATCGACCACCGACGTCCTGCGCGCGTGGCAGGGCATGGGCTACAACCGCCGCGCGCTCTCGCTGCATGAGGCGGCGCAGCGCATTGCGGCCATGGACGCGTTTCCCTCAGGCGAGAAGGACCTGGTGTCGCTGCCCGGCATTGGCCCTACCACAGCCGCGGGTATCCGCGCCTTTGCCTTCAACATGAGCGGCGTCTACCTGGAAACCAACGTGCGCAGCGTCTTTCTGCACGAGCTCTTTCCCCAGCAGCTTGATGTGGGCGATAAAACCCTCCAGCCGCTGGTGCGCCAAACCTGTCCGCCCGACGATGCGGACCCGGAAGACAACCCGCGCAGCTGGTACTACGCGCTTCTGGACTACGGCGCCTATCTCAAGCAGACCATACTCAATCCGTCGCGGCGTTCCCGCAGCTACACCAAGCAGTCGCGCTTTGAGGGGTCGCATCGCCAGAAGCGGGCGGCAGCGCTTAGGTTGCTTCTTCAGCACCCTGAGGGGATGAGTGTGACGCTCCTGTGTAATCTCATGAGCGCTGAAGAGCAGGCGGCCAACAGGCCTGCCATCGACATTACACAGGTAGAGACGCTGCTTGCCGAGCTTGCGCGTGAAGGCTTTTGTCACGAACGAGGTGGTATTTGGTTGGCGTGATGGGTATCATGTGTTCAGGACCTTTGAGAGGGAGCTCAAAGGTGAGGGAAATTACATGTCCCAATTGGGTGTGAGAGAGGAGTTTTTATGGCAGTGGATTTTGAGAATTCCCAGACCAAGAAGAACCTCGAGGCAGCTTTTGCAGGTGAGTCTCAGGCAACTAACAAGTATGCCTACTACGCCAGCAAGGCAAAGAAGGAGGGCTATGAGCAGCTCTCTGCCATCTTCACCGAGACCTCCGGCAACGAGCGTGAGCATGCAAAGCTCTGGTTCAAGTATCTCCACGAGGGCGATGTGCCTGACACGCTGACCAACCTCAAGGATGCTGCAGGCGGCGAGAATTACGAGTGGACCGAGATGTACCCTGGCTTTGCCAAGACGGCAGACGAGGAGGGCTTCAAGGAGATTGCAGCCAAGTTCCGCATGGTCGGTGAGGTCGAGAAGCACCACGAGGAGCGCTATCTCAAGCTCGTCGAGCGCGTGGAGAAGGGCGAGGTCTTCTCTCGTCCTGGCGTCAAGGTCTGGAAGTGCCGCAACTGCGGTCACCTGCACGTTGGTGAGACTGCACCCAAGGTTTGCCCTGTCTGCAACCACCCGCAGTCCTACTTTGAGGAGCAGGCACTTAATTACTAAGTAATGGTGCCCACTTGCTGCGCTCATCAGATGGCTTGAACGCGAGGTCGCTCAGACGCCGGGTCGATCGACCGCTCGAACACCGGGTCGATAGGCATCTGGTAGGCACATAAAAAAGTGAAGGTCAGAGGCTATGTCTCTGACCTTTTTACATATATGTGTGCTGGTGGTGGCACCGGATCCGTCGCTCGATCCACTGCGCAACCCGTCGTCTAACACGACGGTTCGTGGAGAAGTGTGAGCACACAGCGCGCTCACCGGTTGCTGCTCCGCGCCGCCGCGTCCAGCCTTGTCGCATCCGCCGCCGCATCCGGGTCCACCACATCGCACGTCACCACAAAGGCCTTGGTGTAGGGGTCAAGCGGCTGCATGAGTTCCAGCTGGTAGCCCGAGAGATCCACTATGCGTTCCACAATGGAAAGCCCCAGCCCAAAGCCGCCGTCTGCTGAGCGCGTGTTTCCTGTGCTGTCATCCTGCGAGAAGGGCTGCGTAAGCAGGGACAGGTCTACGTGGATGGGGCACCCAGTGTCTGCCACGTAGACGCGGGCAACACCGCCCACCACCTGCAATGACAGCGCAATGGTGGTGTGCGCGGGATTGTGTTGAAGCGCATTGTTGATGAGGTTAGTGAAGACGCGCGCAAGCTGTGAGGCATCGGCCATGATCCAGCAGGGCGTATCTGGAATATCCATCACAATCTGGCAGCTGTGCTGTTCAATGTCTGGATAGAGGTCTGCAGCACAGCTGCGCAGCAGCTCACACAGGTCACACACACTGGGATGCAGCGTGAACGAGCCACCTTCTATCTGGGAAAACTCCAAAAGCATGGTGGTGAGCTGGCTCACGCGCAACGCCTTTTGAGAGATGGTCTCAAGCTGCTGCTTTTGCTTGCAGGGATCGGGTTCAAGTCCATCTGTCAGCGCTTGCGAGAGGCCGGCAATGGAGGTGATCGGTGTGCGGATGTCGTGTGCCAGGTTGGCAATGGCCAAGTTTTGAGCGCGGGTTCTTCTCGCCTGCTCACTGGTCAGTTCCTCATGCACCGCACGGATCTTGTTGTTCACGATTATCGAAAACACTATGCAGGCGGCAACGACGGGCGCAGCCAGGCAGAGTGCGGCAACGATGAGGAAAAACAGGGCAAGGCCGGTTCCTGAAAATGCAAGGGCGGCGTTGCCGGAAAGGATGCTGGCAAAGAGCCTGCCCATGAGCGCTGGCATCATGAGGAGCAGGCTGATGAGGCCTTGCGGATGGGTTGCCTGCGTAAACTCTGGTATCAGCCGCTCGAGCGGGGGCAGGATAAGGTTGTCGACCAGCATGTATGCGCCCGCATCTGCAACGGTCGTGATCACGCAGGTAATGAAAAATGCAACGATGAGATAAATGCGCAGGTCAAGCACCTTGGTGGAGCTCGCACCTGCGGCGGGCGTAGTGTTTTGCATCATGAGACCAGCCTGTAGCCGATGCCGCGGATGGTTTGGATGTAGCGCTGGGGTTCGAGCGAGAGCTTAGCGCGCAGCTTTGAAACGCAGACCATCACGGAATTGTCCACGTCAAAGCCCTCTTCTTCCCAGACGTGATCAAAGATTTGTCGCTTGGTGAACACCTTGTTGGGGTGGCTCATAAAAAGTTGCATCAGTTTGAACTCTTGCGCGGTGAGGGCAATGTCGTTTCCGCCCGCGCATACCACGGCCTCATCGGGCTTGAGCACGAGGTCTCCTACTGTAAGATTCGCCTGTGCATGGGTGGTATCTGCACCGCCGAGCTGGGTATAGCGCCTGAGATGTGAGCCCACGCGCGCTACCAGCTCCAGCGGATTGAAAGGCTTGGCCAAGTAATCATCTGCACCCAGGTTGAGGCCTAAGATCTTGTCGGGGTCTTCTCCCTTAGCGCTCAGCAAGATGACCGGAACGGCGCTGGTCTGGCGGATCTGCTTGAGCGTTTCATAGCCGTTGAGCTTGGGCATCATGATGTCCAGAAGCACCAAATCGGGCTCTTCTTGAGAAAGCGCACGCAAGGCCTCAACACCGTCGGGTGCCTCTTTGATGGCAAAGCCGGCGTTTTCAAGATACATGCGCACCACGTCTCTGATGGACGCATCATCATCAACTACCAGCACATATCCCATATGTGTCCCTTCTAGCCAGCTCGATAGCCCTCCGAGCGAATGCCAGACGCCTTACGAAGGGCGCCTGGCAGGTGGTTCTCCGTGCTTAGATGTTCCTTAGACGATTCTCAAATGGTCCTCAAACGTCTTTTAGCCGCCCCTCGCGTATTGCTCTAGTTTACTCGGGGATCCAGTGGCGAGTCCTCCAGTACGCTTGGTTCATCCTTAGCATAGAGGGGCAGCGCGGGTGGTTCATCGCGCCCCGTGAGCTTGGTATAGAGCGCCGCATTGGTCTGCATGCGATACGGTGCCACATAGAACACCTCAAGGATGCCCAGCGTCAGGCCGGAGAGAATCTCCCAGCCAATGAATGACAGGTCAAGGACAAAAGCCTGCCACTTATTGCCATCCATCAGCGAGCGGCTCTGATCAAAAGCGTCCTGGTAGGACATACCGGGGTGTTCCGCCATCAGGTACGGCACCATGCGATACTCATACGCCTTATAGATGCCTGGAATGATAAACAAAAGCGTCCATCCCACCAGCCTGAGCTCATAGATCACCATGGTCTTGACCACGTTCAAGTACGAGTTATCAAAGGCCGCCATAACTTCTTGCACCTTGGCGGGCTTCTCCAGATTCAGGATAGAGAAGCGCAAGCTGCCCACATGCAGTGGCAAGGCGATAAAAGCTGCGATCACGAGGCTGATTGCCAGCGCCAGAAGAACAATGATGATAAGGGCAACGATGGCAGACCCGATGAGCGCTGCGTCAATGCTGCTGTATTCGATAACATCTTCTGCCGGCGCATCTGTCGCGGCAACAGCTACGGTGTCTTCCGGCATATCACTGTCCGGTTCTGCTTCATACGTAGCCTCTATGCCGGGCTCATCCTCATACGATGCAGCACTGCTCGTGGCGGCTCCCAGAGCCGATCCAAGAGGGCCAGCAACATTATAGCCAGAAACAGCAAACGCCATAATAAAGGCGATAAAAACACTCTTCCAGTAATTGCGCTTAAAGCTCACTTTTGCGCGCTCTTTAAGTTCTGCTCGTGTCCACATGGCAAACCTCCTTCTTGCGTGGCCGCACATTCCGCTGCACCCCGCTTGGGGATAGTCATGCGGCCGTCTGTATGGTTATGAGTCTGGCATTTGCCTCTGTCCGGCTCCTTAGCGCAACCTTTCGGTTTTCTTAAACTTGATCTTGTCGGCACCGCCAGCACGGCAGCTGGCACGGCGGCCAGCGATGCAGACGACACGGCCTCCGCCAGAGTTATCATAAAAACCGATAGCAAAGTACCAAAACAAAGCGGAACCAGAACCCTTTATCTTGCCAGGTCGTATGGCTATAGTTACATGTCATGAAAGAGAAGCTGACATACACGCTGTTAAAGGGGCAAGAGATGCTCTAGCCCAGATGTGTTGTGGCATGAAGCCACGGCAGATCTGGGCGCACCTCACCGCGCAGGCTATCACAATGAAAGATATCAGTGATGCCCGCGCACCCCAGCGTGACGACGGTAAGCGCACCAGTAGCAGCGCTCGTAGCCAACAAGTAAACCACCCAGAAAAGATCAACTGAAAGAGAGAACATCATGGCATACGAACTCGACCCAAGCTTTGCACAAGATCCTTCCAAGCACTTTGAGACGCTCCAGGTTCATGCAGGCTATTCTCCAGATCCCACCACCGGATCTGCTGCACTGCCCATCTACGCATCTGCCGCGTTTGAGTTTAAGGACGCAGAAGACGGTGCTGCCAAGTTTGCCCTCTCCCGTCCGGGTAACGTCTACGGACGTCTCACCAACTCCACGACGGATGCCGTTGCAGCCCGAATAGCTGCGGTGGAAGGTGGTACCGGTGCAGTTGCCGTAGCCTCTGGCCACGCCGCAGAAATTCTCGCCTTAACCAACCTTGTGGGCGCAGGTGATGAGATCGTGGCGTCTGACTCGCTGTACGGCGGCACGTGGAATATTTTCCTTCACACCCTCGGCGACCTGGGCGTAAAGACCACCTTTGTGGAGAACAACGATATAGATGCCTTTGTGGCGGCAACCACGTCCAAGACCAAGCTCTGGTATGTGGAGACCATTGGAAACCCGCTGGTAGACGTGGCCGATGTGCCGGCAATTGTCCAGGCGGCTAATTCACTGAGCTCGCCGGTGCCGGTGTTTGTGGACAACACCTTTGCCACGCCGTATCTGTATAGGCCGGCAGAGGATGGCGCGGCGGTTGTGATTGAATCGCTCACCAAGTGGATTGGCGGTCACGGTGCCACGCTGGGCGGTGCTGTGGTGGACACGGGCAAGTTCAACTGGAAGCAGGACCCCGAAAAGTGGCACACCCTGGCTAAGCCCGATCCTTCCTACCATGGCCTGGTCTTTGCAGACGCGGCGCCGGCGGCTCCTTTTGCCACGCGCGTGCTTGCCAACAAGTTGCGTGATTTTGGCCCCACACTCTCGCCGTATGCGGCGCAGCTCATTGGCCTGGGCATAGAAGACCTCTCCTTACGCGTTCAGCGCCACAGCGACAATGCGTTGGCGGTTGCTCGCTATCTGAAGGAAAATCCCAAGGTCAGCTGGGTGCGCTATTCAGGTCTGGAGGACGATCCAAGCCATGAGGTGGCAAGCCGCATCCTCAAGCATGGCTTTGGTGGCGTGGTGGTCTTTGGTGTGAAGGGCGGCCGTCAGGCAGGGCTCAACGTGGTCAACAACGTGAAACTCTTCACGCACTTGGCCAATGTGGGCGACGCCAAGTCTCTCATCATTCATCCGGCCTCAACCACGCACTCCCAGCTCACCAAGGAGCAGCTGGAAGAAGCGCACCTGTCGGAGGATCTGGTCCGTCTCTCCGTCGGCATTGAGTCGGTCGATGACATCATCCAGGATCTTGACCAGGCCATTGCGCGCGCATAACCACACACTTGAACCCACGACAAGCCTCTCCTAACTCCCCCTCCCTCGCTTGTCATTAAAAACCCGTGCGAAACCAGCTTCAAGGTCTCGCACGGGTTTCGTGTTGTCTGTCCTTGTGCGTTGCGCCAGCCATGTGCCAGCCACGCGCCAGCCGCGTGCCACTTACTCCGCGTGGCAGAGATCCCACGCGTGCTTGATGCCCCAGACAAGCACGACTGCAGCGCATATGAGCGATAAGACCAACTGCTGCGTGGAGCTCACCAGACCAGAGGTGACTACCAACAGACAGGGTATGCAGGCCAGGATAGGTGCCACCACCGACAGAAAGACGCTGGCGCCTTCATGCACCCTGAGCACAAGGGCACTCAGCAGGATGGGCACCATGAATAGCATACCCAAAGAGATAGTAACCTCAGAGACATCGCCGTTGACAAAGAAGCCAGATTTCTGCGTGACATAGTGAATTGCCATCCACACGAGGGTGCAGACGAGTGCTACCAAACCAGAGTGCAAAGGAGACTTAAAGCGCTCATCGGTCTGTGCTAGCCAGGAGGCATGAGGAAGCTTTCCTTCAATGGCCAGTGCCTGGGGCATGCGGGTATATCCCAACGTCACGCCATTGCCCACACCAAAGATGGCAAGAAACGCAATAACAACCGGCAAGGTGCGCGCACCTTCTCCCAGCGTGTGGGCAAAAAAGAGACCCAAGGATTCATCTCCTGAGGCCATGACCTCGCCAGGACCTAAGGTGATGGAAATCCCCACAAAATAGGCCAGGTAGAGGAAGAGGATCAATAGCGGGGCTACCACCAGCGCAATGGGAAGGTTTCGCTTGGAGTTCTTGAGCTCAGGGGCAATTGAGGTGGCGATGGGCCAGCCGTCAAAAGAGTAGGCAACAGGTGCTGCTGCAGCAAGCCAAGCCCAGCTTTGAGCGCCCGCAGCGCCGGCGGTCTGCGCACCGGCAGCGGCGCCCGCAGAACTTATCGCCCCAGCGGTGTTGGCAGAATCGGTGATGGTGAGCCACATACCTATAGCGCCAACGGTCAGAAGCGGCACAATCTTCAAGATGGTGCTCATGTCCTGGAACTTGCCCGCAATGATGGGGGATAACACGTTGAGCACGCAGCATGCTATGAGGCAGACAAGGCCTATGAGCATCTGATTTTCCAGCGTGGCGGCCAGGCCAAGGGCTTGGCAGGCGTAGACCCCTGCCACCCAAAAGATCACGGCAGAGATGGCGGGCATGTAGACAAAGGTGTAGAAATAGCCCATGAAGCGGCCGAATCCGTCGGACACAAAGCGGCTGGCGTAGTTGAGGATGCCGCCGGCGCCGGCGGTGCGCGACGCGTAGAGTGAGAGCGTGAGGCCGCCGAAGACAATGTAGGTGGCCGCAATCACAAACATGAGGGCGCCCAGGAATACGTCGCCGCCTGTTGCTATCAAAATGTTATCCGTTTTGAAGAAGATACCTGATCCTATGCATATTCCCATGATGAGAAAGATAGCAAATGAGAGAGAGTAGCGTCCGTGTACGGCCTTGAGCTGGTCATTTTGATCCTCAAGAGCGCCGCGCGCGGACTCTGTTTGGTGTGCTATGCCAGGAGCGGTCGTCTGTTCCATGGGCTCCTCCAGTGAGATTATTTCTTACGAGATGATGTAGCGCGCGTCTTGGTGCCACCCTTGCCGCTGACGTGCACGTTTTTACCCATGCTGGGGCAGATGTCTGCCATGGGGCACACCTCGCAGTGGGGTGCGCGTGACGTGCATGTCTGGCGACCAAACAAGATCCACTGGGAGTTCACATCTTCCCACAGGTCTGCATCCAAGACCTTGAGCAGGTCTTGTTCTGCCTCAAGCGGCGTTTTTGCCTTGGTGAAGCCTAGGCGCGTGGCAATGCGGTAGACATGGGTATCAACCGCTATACCCTCGACAATGCCGAAGCTCTTGTTGAGCACGATATTGGCCGTCTTTCTTCCCACACCCGGAAGCTGCGTGAGCTCCTCCATGGTATGTGGAACCTCTCCGCCAAAGTTGGTCATGAGCATCTGTGCTAGCTCCACGCAGTGGTTGGACTTTGACTTCCAAAAGCCCAGCGAGCGTATCACGCTTGCCACATCATCGACAGATGCAGCTGCCATGCTGGCAGCATCGGGCCAGCGCGAGAAGAGCTCGGGTGTGACGCGGTTGACCGAAGCATCGGTGGTCTGGGCAGAAAGCATAACGGAGACGACGGTGGTAAACGGCGTGGTAAAGTTGAGCTGCGGCTCCGCATGGGGAAAGAGCTCTGCCATGCGGCGGCAAACCTCTCGTGCTCGTTTTTTCTTGCTGGCCAAGGACTCTCGGGGCATGCGTCTCCACCTTCTGCTGCTTTGTTCTTCTCGCCCAGCGCGTGGCCTGCTGGACGAGTTTTGAATCACGTAATAATACCGCGCTTTGTACCAAACGGGGCCTCGAATGCCGCTTGTCGCGTATGAAATCGTTTTCAAAGATCGCGCGTAGTTGTTATAAGCTAGAAATAGAATAATTATGTATTCCAGATGTGGCTTCACTGCTATGGCCGGCGTGAGCGCGGTCTTCCCAAGGGAGGGCAACTATGAGTGCATCGTTAGAGAATATGCTCATTACCAGCGATGATGCGTACCTTTTTTCTGAGGGCAGCTGGTACAGAAGCTATGAGAAGTTAGGCGCGCACCCATGCCGCGACGAGGGTGTAGATGGCTATTACTTTGCGGTGTGGGCGCCGGGCGTCAAAAGCGTGCACGTGACGGGAGAATTCAACGGGTGGAGCCCTGACGCCAATCCTCTGACCCAGACGGCAGAAGGCGGCATATGGTACGGCTTTGTGCCAAACGTCGCAGCAGGTCAGCTCTATAAATATCTCATCGAGACCGATGAGGGAGATTTGCTCTACAAGGCAGATCCGTACGCCTTTATGGCCGAGAAGATCCCGGGCACCGCGTCGTGCACCGCAGAGATAGCGGGCTATACCTGGCACGATGATGCCTGGATGGACGCGCGCAAGAAGACCTCTCACATGAAGCGGCCGCTCAACATCTTTGAGGTCCACCTGGGCTCCTGGAAGCGCCATGAAGACGGGCTCTCAGGCATCGGTGAGGCCAATACAGAAGAGACGACGGGCTCCTATCTCACTTACGACGAGCTCTCAGAAGAGCTGGTAGCCTACGTGAAGCAGATGGGCTACACCCATATTGAGCTTCTGCCCATCATGGAGCATCCTTATGACGGCTCCTGGGGATACCAGGTGACCGGCTACTTTGCCCCCACGTCCAGATATGGCACGCCGCTTCAGTTCATGCACTTTGTGGACGCCTGCCACGCCGCGGGTATTGGTGTCATCTTGGATTGGGTGCCGGGCGGCTTCTGCAGAGACGAACACGGTCTTGTGCACTTCAACGGCAAGAAGCTCTATGAAAAAGAGGAGCACCCCAACTGGGGCACGTTCAAGTTTGACTATGAGCGCGGAGAAGTACGTTCATTTTTGATATCGAACCTGCTCTATTGGGTGGAGCACTATCACGTGGACGGCGTGCGCATGGACGGCGTTACCTCCATGCTCTACCTCAACTTTGGTGTGGATGATCCCAGCCAAAAGAAGTTTAACGAGAAGGGCACGGAGGAGGACTTTGTCTCCATCCGCTTCATCCAGAAGTGCAACCAGGTGGTGGAGTCCTACGACCCGGACGTGATGATGATTGCAGAAGAGTCCACGGCCTGGCCGCTCGTGACCTATCCGCCAGAGGATGGCGGCTTAGGCTTTAACTACAAGTGGGACATGGGCTGGATGAACGACACGCTGCACTACATGCAGACGGACTTCCCCTATAGGCCGGGCAACCATAAGCTTCTGACCTTCTCCATCATGTATGCCTTTAACGAGAATTTCATGCTCCCGCTGTCCCACGACGAGGTGGTGCATGGCAAGTGCTCGCTCATTGTGCGCCAGCCCGGAGATCAGTGGCGCCAGTTTGCAGGCCTCAGGCTCTTGGCTCTCTATCAGATGACACACCCCGGCGCCAAGCTCAACTTTATGGGCAACGAGATTGGCCAGTATATTGAGTGGCGCTACTACGAGGGCATCCAGTATTTCTTAGCGGACGAGTACGAGGCGCACCACAAGCACCAGCACTACATTGCGGCGCTCAACGCCTTCTATAAGCAGGCGCCCGCCCTCTTTGAGCTGGCCTATCAGGCAGAAGGCTTTGAGTGGATAGACGCCAACAACTCCCAGCAGTCCATAATTTCCTTTGCCCGCCATGGAGATACGCCAGAAGACGATCTCTACGTGCTGCTCAACTTTGATGTCAACGGCTATGAGGAGTTCAGGATTGGCGTCTCCAAGCCTGGCATCTACCAGGAAGTCTTTAACTCCGACGCAAAGGAGTTTGGCGGCTCGGGCGTGACCAACGGCCGTACGCGCCTTACCTCAGACGACGAGCACCCCTGGAACCTGCGCGCGCAGTCCATCGACGTGCGGGTGCCGCCGTTGGGTGGCGTCATCTTCAAACGCGTGGGGGACCTGCCAGAGCGCAAGAAGGAGCGGGCGACAAGTTCTTCTCGCCCGGCAAGAAAAGCTGGCAAGAAGGCGTCCAAGCCCGCGACCAAGCCCGCAGCCAAGCCCGCGACCAAGCCAGCAGCCAAGCCTGCGGCCAAGCCCGCAGCCAAGCCTGCGGCCAAGCCCGCCGCTCAGCGCGGTGCGCGCCGCTCGTCAAAACGCGGCGCGTAAGGGGTTCATCAGAGAGTTATTCAGATTGTGCAACCTCAAGTTCTCAGGAGAGAAGTGCACTACCATTCCACTGTAGGCCCTCGGAAAAAAGGAAGCATATGCAGAGAAAAGCGAAGATCTTTAAAGACAAGCAGGACTTCGTAGAGCAGTATCGCGTCAAGTGCAAGTCTCAGCTGGGTAAGGAATTCGAGGATCTCAGTGAGGCGGAGCGTTTCTTCTGCCTGGCCAAGCTGGTCTCAGAGAAAGCGCGTGAGGACGAGCTCACCACGCATCCCAAGGGGGAGAAGAAGGTCTACTACTTCTCTTTGGAGTTTCTCTTAGGACCGCTGCTGGATAATTACCTTTTGAACTATGGCGTGCGTGACATAGTTGCTGGCGCGCTCAAGGATATGCGTGAAGACCTCGATGATCTGGCCCGCCAAGAGGCAGATCCTGGCCTGGGCAATGGTGGCTTGGGTCGTTTGGCTGCATGCTTTTTGGACTCCATGGCCCATGAAGGCGTTGCGGGCTATGGCAACGGCATGCGCTACCAGTACGGTCTTTTCCGCCAGGCCATTGAAGGCGGGCGCCAGGTTGAGAAGACGGACAACTGGCTTGAGCATGGCTATCCTTGGGAGATCCGCAAGAACGAGTCGGCGGTGACGGTCCAGTTTGGCGGCACCGTGGTGCGCCATGAGGACAACGGCTACTTCTGGTTTACGCAGGAGGGCGGAGAGTACGTTAAGGCCGTGCCGTATGACGTACCTATTGTGGGCTACGGTGGCAAGAAGGTAAACGAGCTGCGCCTGTGGAAGGCAGAGCCGTCAGAGGATAACTTTGACCTGGATGCCTTCAATAATGGTGACTACACCAAGGCCTTCTCGTTTAGATCAAATGTGGAAGCAATTTCTACCATTCTGTATCCTAACGATGCAGGTGAACATGGCCGTATGCTGAGGCTCAAGCAGGAGTACCTGTTTGTGTCTGCGGGCCTTCAGTCCATTTTGCGCGCCTATGAGCGCGAGTATGGCCCCGATGCGTGGGAGGATCTGCCCAAGCACGTGGCCGTGCATACCAACGACACGCACCCTGCCATGTGTGGCCCTGAGCTCATGCGCATCCTGGTGGACGATAAGCGCGTGGACTTTGATCTGGCATACAAGATTGCGCGTGAGACCTGCTCGTATACCAACCACACCGTGATGCCTGAGGCGCTGGAGAAGTGGCCCATCAACATGTTCAGGACGCTTCTGCCGCGCCTGTATATGGTGATTGAAGAGATCGACCGCCGCTATCGTGACAACTTCCCGCGCACGGGCTCCAACTGGTCAGATGCGCTTAAGAACACGGCCATCCTCTGGGATGGACAGGTGCGCATGGCCAACCTCTCCGTGATCTTCTCGCACTCGGTCAACGGCGTCTCTGCGCTGCATACCAAGATCATTGAGGACTCGGTGCTTAACGACTTCTACAAGCTTGAGCCGGAGAAGTTCAACAATAAGACCAACGGCGTGTCCCACCGTCGTTTCTTGGGAAATGCCAACCTGGCACTGTCATCGCTCATCACCAAAACCATTGGCGATGGCTGGTACGACGATGCCATGGAGCTGGAAAAACTTGCCGCCTATGAGAACGACACGTCGTTCTTGGAGGAGTTTGGCAAGGCCAAGCAGGCAGAGAAGGAGCGCCTGGCGCGCTATGTCAAGGAGGTCACCGGCGAGGTCATAGACACCTCCACGGTCTTTGACACGCAGGTCAAGCGCTTCCACGCCTACAAGCGTCAGCTGCTCAATGTATTCAAGATTCTGGATATCTACAACCGCATGATTAACGACGGCTTTGAGCCGCAGCCCACCACCTTCATCTTCTCGGGTAAGGCCGCGCAGAGCTACACCTTTGCCAAGGAGGTCATCCGCCTCATCAACTCTGTGGCCGACGTGATCAACCACGACGAGCGCGTCAACAAGACCATCAAGGTGATCTTTATCCCCAACTTTGCGGTCTCCAACGCACAGATCATTTATCCGGCAACAGAGATCTCCGAGCAGATCTCGACAGCAGGCACGGAAGCCTCTGGCACGTCCAACATGAAATTCATGATGAACGGCGCCATCACGCTGGGCACCTACGATGGCTCAAACGTTGAGATCTCAGATCTGGTGGGCGATCAAAACATCAAGATTTTTGGCCTGCGTGCCAATGAAGTGGAAGTCATCCGCGAAGGTGGCCGCTACTTTGCCTGGAATGAATACAATGCAGACCGCGCACGCTTAGGCCGTGTGGTTGACATGCTAACGGATGGCTCGCTGGCACACCTTTCTGGCAACTTTGAGTCCGTGCATGATGAGCTCATGGTCAACAATGACCAGTACCTGGTGCTTCGTGATTTCCACTCCTACGTGCAGGCGTGGGAAGAGCTGGTGGGTGGCTATTCCAACACCGCGCTCTGGAACAAGATGGCGCTCCACAATACAGCTAAGGCCGGGTATTTCTCTAGTGACCGAACAATCCGTTCGTACGCATCAGAAATTTGGCATATTGAGAAATAACGGAGTTCATACAGAGCGGTGTCACAAAGGTATCTGTAGTCGTGTAGTAAGAAAGGAGTTGGCGCAATGAGCAAGAAGGAATGCGTGGCAATGCTTCTTGCCGGTGGACAAGGAAGCAGGCTCAAGGCACTGACCAACAAGGTGGCTAAGCCTGCTGTCTCATTTGGCGGTAAGTACAGGATCATAGACTTCGTTCTATCGAACTGTGCTAACTCAGGCATAACAACAGTGGGTGTACTCACGCAGTACCGGCCGTATTTGCTTCACTCGTATCTGGCAACAGGTGAGGCATGGAATTTGGATGAGCGTGGCGCAGGCGTAGCAATCCTGCCGCCGTATGCCACTCAAAAAGGTGGCGCATGGTATGCGGGTACCGCAGATGCCATTACCCAGAATTTGGGCTATCTCAAAGAGCAGGATTCAGAGTACACGCTGATCCTCTCGGGCGACCAGCTGTACCGTATGGACTACAGCGCCATGCTTGCCACCCACAAGGAGAAAAACGCAGATCTCACCGTGGCCGTTATGCCAGTTGACTGGTCTGAGGCATCACGCTTTGGCATCATGAACTGCGACGAAGACGGCCGCATCCTGGAGTTTGAGGAAAAGCCTGCCCAGCCCAAGAGCAACCTGGCTTCCATGGGCATCTATATCTTCAACACTGACCTGCTGATCCAAACGCTTGAGGCAGATGCCAAAGACCCTGATTCCGAGCATGACTTTGGCAAGAACATCATCCCCACACTGCTGGCCGCAGGCAAGCGTCTGTCCACCTACCAGTTCAAGGGCTACTGGAGAGACGTCGGTACGGTCGCGTCGTTCCATGAGGCAAACATGGAGCTTCTGGGCGAGAAACCCGCGTTTGACCTCTATTCCACAGAAGAGCCCATCATGAGCAACGCCTCCACGCGCCCGCCTGCATACGTGGGCCACTACGCGGATGTGGACGATGCCATCATTGCCAACGGCTGCACCGTTCTTGGGCGAGTAAAGCATTCCATCGTATCTATTGACGCCTATGTGGGTGAGCGCGCAACCGTGATAGATTCCGTGCTCTTCCCGGGTGCGCGTGTGGAAGATGGCGCCTTGGTTGTCAATGCTGTTCTGGGCTCTAACGCAATAGTCAGAGAAAACGCCACCTTGGGCGATCCCAACGAGGAGACCATCGCTATAGGTGACGATGAAGTCATAGAGAGGGAGGCTGAGTAGAGATGATCAAGGCACTGGGTCTTATCACGGCAAATTACGGAGTTGCCCACCCGAGCGTTCTTGTAGAGAACCGCCCCGTGGCCTCCCTGCCTTTTCTCGGCCGTTTCCGCCTGGTAGATTTTCCATTGTCCAACATGGTCAACGCGGGCATTCGCACGGTTGGCTTGATCATGCCATCCAATTATCGTTCCTTGGTTGATCATGTCGGCTCTGGAAAAGATTGGGATCTGGACCGCAAGGAAGGCGGCCTGTTTGTGATGCCGGGCTCTCCTTTTGGTACGTCTCGGCAAGGCGGCAGGTTCTTGGTGCGTGATCTTGAACTCAACAAGCAGCTCTTTGAGCGCAATCACCAAGATTACGTGGTCATGTCCAGCTGTAATTTCATCTACAACGTGGACATCAAGCAGCTGTTGGATGAGCATGTGGCAGAAGGGGCAGATATTACCCTCATCACCCGCAAGACCACCGAGCCTAACCCCAACGTTTTGGGTCTTGAGTTTGAAGACGGCAAGCTGGTGGGCAAGAAGTACGGTGTTGATTTTGGCGAGACGGGCTTTATTGACTTGGCCATCTTTAACCGTGAGCTGCTCTTGAACCTGATTGATTCCTTCGGGGATCTTGAGGATAGAGATCTCATCTGCGCTTTGGTGGAAAGCGGTGAGGCGCGCCATCTCAAGATTATAGAGCGCCACTTCAATGGCTATATCACCACCATCTTTGACACCGCGCACTACTACCGTGCCAACATGGACCAGCTCAACCCCAAGGTCTTGGCTGAGCTTTCACCTAAGGATCGCTTCATCAAGACCAAGGCACACGACAACGCGCCTGCAAAATACGAGCCGGGCTCACATGTAACCAACTCACTTGTTTCCGCAGGTGATCGTATCTATGGCACCGTGACCGATTCTGTCTTAAGCAGAGACGTTATTGTGGAGGCCGGCGCTACCGTTAGAAACTCCATCATTATGCAGGGCGTTATCATCCGCTCGGGCGCGCTTATCACCAACGCTATTGTGGACCGCGGCAACGTGATTGAGCCTGGTACTGAGCTTCGTGGCACCAGAGACAACATCCTCGTTATGGGTAAGGTCAACGAGTAGGGATCCAATATGGCAGACAACGTAAGAAGAAAGCTCAAGATCCTCTTTGCCGCTTCTGAGGCTGTGCCTTTTGCCAAGACAGGTGGTTTGGGGGATGTTGCTGGCACCTTGCCGCGTGAGCTCAAATTGGCGGGCGCCAAAGTGGCCGTTATCATGCCAAAGTACGAGACCATCCCACAGGAATTTGTGGCGCAGATGACGCACATTTCTGATTTCAATGTGCCGCTGGCCTGGAGAAACGTGTACTGCGGAATCGAGAAGCTCTCCTACAGAGGCGTGGATTTCTACTTTGTGGACAACGAGTCCTACTTCAAACGGGAAGGGCTCTACGGCTACTTTGATGATGGAGAGCGCTTTGCGTTTTTCTCCAAGGCAATCTGCGAGGCCATAGCTCAGGTGCCTGAGCTGCAGTGTGATGTCTTGCACTGCAACGATTGGCAGACGGCGCTGGCCCCTGTCTTCTTGCGTGAGTTCTACAACCAGATCCCTGCATGCCAAAACGTGAAGACGGTCTTTACCGTGCATAACGTGAAGTTCCAGGGTCAGTACAACGATAAGGTCTTGTACGATGTGCTGGGTCTGGCAGACGTTGCAGCAGCACGTGACCAGCTCTACTGCGCACCTCAGGCCATCAATTACATGAAGGGCGCGCTGCTCTACTCTGACATGATCACCACCGTGAGCCCAAGCTACGCCAATGAGCTCCAGATGCCGTTTTACGGCGAGGGGATGGACTCCATTTTCCGCCGTCGCGCCTCGCAGCTGAGAGGCATCTTAAACGGCATTGACACCGACGAGTGGGATCCCAAGAAAGATGAACTTATCGCCCACCACTTTGAGCCGGCGCACATGGAGGGCAAGGCCAAGAGCAAGAGCGCGCTGCAAAAAGAGCTGGGACTGGCAGAAGATCCGGAGCGCCCGCTGGTGGTAATGGTTGGTCGCCTGACTAAGCAAAAGGGTCTTGACCTGGTGCGATACGCTATGAATCGCATTATGGAGCGCGGCGTTCAGGTGGCGGTGCTGGGCACAGGCGATAAGGACTATGAGGATTCGTTCAAATATTTTGACTGGAAGTACAGCGATATGATGTGTGCGCGCATCACCTTTGACAACGCGCTGTCGCACCGTATGTATGCTGGCGGAGATTTGCTGCTGATGCCCTCTGAGTTTGAGCCCTGTGGCCTTTCTCAGATGATTGCTATGCGCTATGGCACCTTGCCGGTGGTGCGTGAGACGGGAGGGCTGAGAGATTCTGTGCGTCCGTACAATCGCTTTACCGGCGAGGGCACAGGATTTAGCTTTGCCAACATGAATGCAGATGAGATGGCAGATTGTTTGCTGGATGCGTGTGAACTTTTCTGGACAGACCAAGATGCGTGGAAGCAGCTGCGCCAACAGGCAATGGAGGAAGACTTCTCCTGGACTCGTGCAGCGGGCTCTTATCTCGATCTTTATCATGAGCTTCATCCGGAGGTGAAGCGCTACAAGTAGCAATGTGTGTGAGTGGAGCGGCAGACGCACTGGTTACATCTTTGCGTCTGGTCGATGCTGCTTCAAACAACGTCTAGCGTGCAAAAATAGGGGCCTCATGAAGGGGCCCCTATTTTGCGCGCTATCGGTATGGTTGCGCATGCTCTTCTCGGCCGCTCCACACATGAGGGCATGTGGTGAAATGCTCGTTTGATCCTCTGAGGCGGGTATTATTATCACCAGAAATGATAGAGCCCCAGGGGGTTCAAGCTATAAAACAGGGGGACTTTGTGAGAGCCAGACATAGTACGTCTAACAATCGCTACCGGCGCCCGTTTGGTGCGGCACGGCTGGGAGAGCCGGTGACTCTTGCCATAGACGTTATGGATGAGGTGGCACCGTCAGCCCAGGTGAGACTGTGGATAGATGGCACGGGAGAGACGCTCTTGGACATGGAGGCTATGCCTGAGGGTGATCATATCCGCTTTGAGGCCACTTTCACACCGCACGAGACAGAGATCATTTGGTATAGCTTTAATATAACGGCAGATAATGGGGAAGTGTGGCGCTACGGCGCACGGCCAGAGAGCAAGGTGGGGGAGGGCGCTTTTGCCTATGGCGAGCCGCCATCGTTTCAGATCACGGTCTATGTGCCGCGCACCAATCCACCCGAGTGGTATCGCCATGCCGTGGTCTACCAGATCTTTCCCGACCGCTTTGCGCGCGGAAAGGACTGGGAACAGCGGGTGCGTCAGTCGCTTACTCCACAAAGAAATGGACCGGACAGAGACCTGGTGGATGACTGGAATACGCCCCCCATTTACAGAAAAGATGAGTACGGCCGTATAACGGTCTGGGATTTTTATGGCGGCACGCTTGAAGGCGTGCGAGAAAAGCTGGGCTACCTGCAAGATTTGGGCGTGACAGCACTCTATCTCAACCCTATTTTTGAAGCGGAGTCAAATCACCGCTATGACACGGCAAACTACCTAAAGATCGATCCCATGTTGGGAGATCTTACGTCGTTTAAGCGGCTGTGTAAGGATGCGGCAGCTCATGGGATTCGGATCATTTTAGACGGCGTGTTCAATCACACGGGTTGTGATTCCCTCTATTTCAATAAATATGGCAACTATCCAGGTGTGGGTGCCTATGAGTCGCAGGACTCACCGTATGCCAGCTGGTATAAATTTACCGATGGTGATAGGGATACCTACATGAGCTGGTGGGGCGTGGATGACCTGCCAGATGTGGACGAGCACGACCCCAGCTATAGGGAGTTTATCTGCGGAGAGAATGGCGTTGTGCGCACGTGGCTGCGCGCTGGTGCGTCGGGTTGGCGCCTGGATGTAGCAGATGAGCTACCGGATGAGTTCATAGAAGAAATCCGCGCGGCTGCGTTGGCAGAAAAGCCAGATGCTGTGGTGATAGGTGAGGTTTGGGAAGATGCTACCAACAAGGTGAGTTATGGCAAGTTGCGCCGCTACCTGCAGGGAAATGAGCTTGACGCCACCATGAACTACCCGCTGCGCTCAGCTCTCCTGGATTTTTTATGCAAGAAGATCACGGCGCCCGTGCTGGTAGATCGTCTAGAAACGCTGCAAGAGAACTACCCGCATGAGGCCTTTATGCAGGAGCTTAACCTCCTGGGCAGCCATGACCGAGCGCGCTTGCTCACCCAGCTCGGTGACGCGCCAGATCCAGAGCATATGGATGACCGGCAGCGTTATGAATATAGACTCTCGCCAGACAAGCGCTCTCTTGCAGTCAGCAGACTCTGGTTGGCTGCGCTTTTGCAGATGACCTTACCTGGCATTCCCTGCGTCTATTACGGGGATGAGGCGGGCTTGGAGGGCTATTCAGACCCGTATAATCGCGCTTCGTTCCCGTGGGGACACGAAGATGCCAACTGCCGCGCAATCTACAGAAATGCCATAGCAATCCGCAGGTCACTAGCGGTATTTGAAACGGGAGATTTCCAGCCGTTTGCCATAGGGGAACGTGTTTTTGGCTTCTCGCGCCGCGAAGGTGATACCACGGTTTGCGTGCTGGTCAATGCCAGCTTGGACCAATCGCAAACGGTGGAGCTCCCCTTGTGGGGAGAGTGCGTTGACGACATTGTGCAGGGAAAGGCCCCGCGTGTATCTTCTGACAGGAAAACCTGTTCGGTATTCCTGTGGCCACTTGGTAGCTCGGTCCTTTACTTTCACGCTGCCAAGCGCTTGCAAAAACCGCTGGAACCCGGTATGGGAGTGCTCTGCCATATCACGAGCGTGCCCAATGGAGATAGACCTGGTACGCTAGGAGAACCTGCTAAGCGCTTTGTGGATTACCTGGCCCAGGGCAATCAGAGCTACTGGCAGGTCCTGCCGGTAAACCCTTGCGATGAGTGGGGTTCTCCTTACGCAGGTCTTTCCGCCTTTGCCGGAAACCCCTATCTCATAGAGGGCTTTGACACCGAGCTGGATGTTCTTCTCGCCGGGATAGATACCAAGGACTACCAGCGTTTTGTAAAGAAAAATGCGGATTGGTTAAACCCTTATGCCACCTTCCGCTCCATTAAAGAGGAGTTGGGAGAGCATATTGCCTGGCAGACGTGGCCAGACGAGCTCAAGCGCTACTCGGCTACGCTGGGGCGCACCAAGCGCTTTGCCAAGGGCTTTGAACTGCATCGCAAGGTGCAATATCTCTTTGACAAACAGTGGCGTGAGCTCAAGGAGTACGCGCATGCGCACGGTATCAAGATCATAGGGGATATGCCCATGTATGTTTCGGCTGACTCCTCTGATGTGTGGGCACAGCGCGACGTGTTTGACCTCACAGATGCAGGTCTGCCGCATGGTAAGGCAGGAGCGCCACCTGACAACTTGGCCCCTCAGGGGCAGCTGTGGGGCAATCCTACCTACCGTTGGGACGCGCTCAAGAAGACGGGGTACGACTGGTGGCTTAGGCGCTTTGAGCGTATGTGTGAGCTCTATGACTACGTGCGCCTGGACCACTTCTTGGGCTTTTCCAGCTATTATTCCATCCCCGAGGGCGCAGACGCAAAGGATGGCACGTGGCGCTATGGTCCAGGTCTTGACCTGTTCCAGGCGGCTGCACACAAATTTGGTCAGCTACCCTTTATAGGTGAGGATTTAGGAACCATCACGCCCGCCGTGCGTATGTTGGTATCTACCACGGGTTTTCCGGGAATGGACGTGGTTCTTTTCTCAGATGGCGACCCAACTCAAGCATATACGCCCGCACCGGATAAGATCGTCTACACCTCGACGCACGACACGCAGACGCTCATGGGGTGGGTTAAAGCGCGCTTTGGAGAAGAACATGCAGGGCGCATCTACTTTGACCTTATGCGGGCATGCATTGAATCCTCAGCAGATGTAGTGATGGTGTCGCTGCAAGATGTGTTAGCGCTCGATGACAGTGCCCGCATGAATGTGCCGGGTGTGGCCGAGAATAACTGGTGCTGGCAGGCGCGCCAAGAAGATGTGGCGGCAAGTATCACCTACCTCAAAGAGCTAGCCGATTCTAGGCCCCATGAGGCGTGAAGCAAGGCTGGGGGCAGGTAAAGCAGAGCCGGGAGATGGGTTGTAGTGTATGTACCAGGGAGTTAGAGCGTGTTCATAGATCGAGTTTCACAGAGGTTGTTTTTGGCGCCTGAGCTTCTGGAGCTCACCCACGAGCTCAACCAGGGCAACGATGCAACCTTATCTATAGCCCAAAGCGCCCGTCCGCTCATGGTGGCAGCGTTGTGGGCAAGAAAACCACGTCCGTGCCTTTTGGTGGTGCCAGGAGAGGAGACGGCGGACCGTATGGCGCGCCACCTCAGCGCATGGTTGGGCATAGATGCCGTTTTGCGCTATCCGGAGCGCAAAGACCTTCCCTGGCAGGATACGCCCGCAGACGATGCCGTTATAGGCGCGCGCTGCCATGCGCTGGAGCGTTTGTCGCGGGGCGAGAAATGCATCGTGGTTGCAAGCGCCCGCGCGCTCATGCGCCGCGTGCCGCCCATCCGCACGGGCTACTTCTGCTCGAGTCGCTTTGACGTGGGCGACGAGGTGGAGTTTGAAGACATGGGCCGGCTGCTGGTGGGTATGGGATATACGGCAGGCGCTGCAGACGTGGCGGGAAGCTTTGATATCCACGGCGACAGCGTGGACATCTTCCCCGCTCAGGCCACATCTCCGGTGCGTATTGAGTTCTTTGGAGATGAGATTGACCGCGTGCGCAGGCGCGTTGCTACAACTGGCCAGACCATCGGTGAGCTTGATGGCGTGACCATAGGTCCTGCTCGTGAGCTTGCACTCACTGATAAAACCGTGGCAAACGCACAGCGCGCACTCTATAACGAAGCGCAGGAAAACACGGCCGTGGCGGCAGATATGGAGCTTATCAGCCAGCGGTCTGACTCTCCAGTGATAGACAAATACCTGGTAGCACTCTATGGGGGCAGCTCATCTCCCTTAGAGGCGCTCTCAAGCGATACGCTGGTCATTGTGGCTGAGCCGCGTGCGCTCTTTGATGATTGCGTCCACGCCTATGATGAGATCACCTCGTTTGCCAACCATGCGCGTGAGACGACCGACGGCCTCTTTACGGCGCCGCAGCAGATGGACTTTGGCAAGCAGCAGCGGCTTTCCCTGCAAAGCATCCTGCGTGCCAACAGCGCCGCCACTACAGAGATCACGGTCAAGCAGCCCGATATTGCCGGCTCAGAATCACGCCTCATCAACCGGGTGCGCGGGATCATCAATGAGGGTGGCACCGCTGTCTTTGCGGTGCCCGATCGCGCAGCCAGAGAGGCACTTGAGCTCACACTGAGCGACGAGTCCATTTCCTTCTCGGAATCGCTAGCACAAGATCCTGAGAACAGAGATCCCGTTGGCGCAGACCCCAGCAAGGTGGCGCCGCTGCCCAAGGGCGAGGTGGTGTTTTTTGATGCGCCGGTGCCTGCTGGCGTGGTGATCCCCTCCGTGCAGCTGGGCGTGCTTTCCGTGTCTGATCTCACGGCGCGCATGGCCAGGCGCCACCACCGCGTGCGCAAGGTCGATCCCACCAGCGTCACGTTTCCCTTCAAGCCGGGAGACTACGTAGTACATGCCACGCATGGCATAGCGCTCTTCTCAGACATTGTTCGGAAAGAGGTGGCAGGGCGTGAGCGTGACTACTTCCTGCTTGAATACGCGGATGGCGATAAACTCTACGTACCTTTGGAGCAGGTGGACCGCATTACGCGCTACGTGGGGCCCGATGGCAAGAGCCCCCGGCTCACGCGCCTCAACACAGCAGATTGGTCGCGCGCATGTGGCCGCGCGCGCAAGAGCGCCAAGAAGCTGGCGTTTGACCTGGTAGATCTCTATACCAGGAGAAGTGCCACGGCAGGCTTTGGTTTCTCGCCTGATACGCCGGCGCAGCTGGATATGGAAGCAAGCTTTCCCTATGAGCTCACAGCGGATCAGCGTGGTGCGCTTTACGATATCAAGGCAGATATGGAGCGGCCTAAGCCTATGGATAGACTGCTCTGCGGTGATGTGGGCTTTGGTAAGACGGAGGTGGCGCTGCGTGCGGCCTTTAAGTGCTGCCAGGACCACAAGCAGGTCATGGTACTGTGTCCCACCACCATCTTGGCAGAGCAGCACTATGAGACGTTTTACAACCGCTTTGCGCCCTTTGATCTCAAGGTGGCAGTGCTCTCGCGTTTTGCTACGCCGCGCCAGCAGAGGTCCGCGCTGGAAGGCTTTGCAAAAGGGGAGGTAGCGGTGCTTATCGGCACGCACCGGCTGCTGTCGAGTGACGTGAATCCTAAGAATTTAGGCCTGGTGATCATAGATGAGGAGCAGCGCTTTGGCGTTCAGCACAAAGAGCAGCTCAAGAATATGCGTGAGCAGGTTGATGTCTTGACGCTTTCTGCCACGCCTATTCCGCGTACCATGCAGATGGCCATGAGTGGCGTGCGTGACATGTCGCTCATCATGACGCCACCACCAGGGCGTATGCCGGTTAAGGTGACCGTGGGTGAATACAGCTCCGATGTGGTGTCAGAGGCCATCCGCCGCGAACTTGCGCGCAAGGGGCAGGTCTATTACGTGAGTAATCGTGTCAATACCATAGAGGATGCGGTTGAGCGCGTACATGAGGCAGCGCCTGAGGCGCGTGTGGGCATAGCCCATGGACAGATGAGTTCACAGCAGGTAGAAGAGGTTATGCTGGACTTTCAGGCGCATGAGATAGACGTGCTGGTGGCAACCACCATCATTGAGTCCGGCATTGATAACCCGCACACCAACACGCTTATCATCGAGGACTCCCAGCGCTTGGGGTTGGCCCAGCTCTACCAGCTCAAAGGGCGCGTGGGGCGCGGGCGTACCCAGGCATATGCTTACTTCATGTTCCCCGGTGAGATTACGCTCACCCCTGAAGCTACCGATAGACTCATGGCCATCAACGAGTTTCAGGAACTCGGAAGCGGTATGCGCATAGCTATGAGGGACCTTGAGATCAGAGGTGCTGGCTCCCTTTTGGGCGCAGAGCAGCACGGCAATCTCTCAGGCGTGGGCTTTGATCTTTTTACGCAGATGTTAGGACAGGCCGTGGCAGAGGCGCGCGGAGAGACCGGAGATATTGCCCAAAGCGAGGTCAATATCAACATCCCCGCCGACTATTACCTGGCAGAAGAGTATGTGCCCGAGGTGGACAAGCGCGTACTTGCCTATCGCAAGATAGCTGCTGCAACAGAGCTTCAGGAGATAGACGCGCTGGAGCAGGATCTGGAGAACTCCTGGGGTGCGCTGCCACTTGCGGGCAAGAACCTGCTCAATCGTGCCCGGATACGCATACGCTGTGGGCGCCTGGGTGTCACGTCGGTGTCACTTACGGCGGGACGCATTATCTACCAGGGAATTGACGTGCCGCGTGATGTGGCGCGCCAGCTTAAAGCCAAGCGCGCGCTGGTTTATCCCAAAAGCCAGAAGCTGGCATATCCCTACTCCTCCAAGACAGATGATCCTGTGATCAGCGCGCTTGCGGTGCTTGAAGAGGTAGGCGGCAACGACGAAGTGGACGAGGCCTAAGGTCTCTTATGAAAGGTGGTCGTGATGGGACAGGATACGGTAGCTGAGCTGCGCTGGGGCGTTATTGGCTGCGGCGTGATTGCGCATGAGATGGCAGAGACGCTGCAGCGCCAAGGCAGGACGCTTGCAGGTGTAGCCAACCGCACGCAGGAGAAGGCGGAAGCGTTTGGCACGCGCTTTGGGGTCAAGCAGGTCTTTGACAGCATCGATGAACTTATCGCCTCACCAGATATCGACGCAATCTATCTCACGACGCCGCACAACACCCACATCACGTTTTTGCGGAAGGCACTACGAGCGGGCAAGCATGTGCTGTGCGAGAAGTCCATCACGCTGAACGCCGCTGAGCTAGAAGAGGCGCGATCCCTTGCGGCCGAGCACGGCGTGGTGCTGATGGACGCGTGTACCATCTTGCATATGCCGCTCTACAAGGAGCTGGTGCGTCGCATGCGCGCGGGAGAGTTTGGTCGCGTGAATTTGGTGCAGGAGAATTTTGGCTCCTACAAGGTGTATGACATGAAGAATCGCTTCTTCAATCCGCAGCTGGCGGGAGGAGCGCTTCTAGACATTGGCGTCTATTCCATCTCCCTGGCGCGCCTGTTCTTGGAAAGCTGCCCTGATGAGATGGTGAGCTTGATGACACCGGCACCCACGGGTGTGGATGAGATGGATGGCATCGTTATGAGAAACGCCGACGGTCAGATGGTGGTGCTGTCGCTAACCATGCACTCCAAGCAGCCCAAACGTGCCATGATCAGCGCGGATAAGGCCTACATTGAGATCATGGAGTACCCGCGCGCAGACATGGCCAAGATCGTCTGGACAGAAGATGGCCATGTCGAGGAAGTGCATGCAGGTGAGACCCCATATGCGCTGGCCTATGTGATGGAAGATCTGGAGGCGGCTGTGGCGGGTGACCAAGAGGCGGCAGCAAGCATTGAGACCTCTTCTGACGTGATGAAACTCATGACTCAGCTCCGTAAAGATTGGAACTTTACATACCCAGAAGAGAGAGCGTAAGGGGCATATATGCAGCGCTATGGTGTAGATGGTACGGCGGCAGAAATAGATGCCAAGACGGCTGCGCGCGCAGGTGCCCCCACAACGCATCCCAGCTTTGATGCGGTGGTGCGCATGGTCTGGCGCCTGCGTCAGCCGGATGGCTGTCCGTGGGACAAGGTCCAGACGCACGAATCCATAGCGCGTGACCTCATTGGTGAGGCCTATGAGGCGCTTGAGACCATCGCGGACCAGGATCCCGCGCACCTCAAAGAGGAGCTGGGAGATCTCTTGGAGCAGATTCTGCTCCAGGCGCAGATTGCCGCCGACCAGGGGGAGTTTGACATAGACGATGTGTGCCGTGAGCTGGACGAAAAGCTCGTGCGGCGCCATCCGCATGTCTTTGGCGATGCCGCGGCGGCAGGTGCGGTGGACTCGTCTGGCGCGGTGCAGGACATCTGGGACAAGGCCAAGCAGCAGGAGCGCGAGCAGGGCTTGGAGCCCGAGGGTCTTCTCGACTCCATCCCGCGATCCCTGCCGGCGCTCATGCAGGCGCAAAAGATTTCCAAACGTGCGGCAAAGGCGGGCTTTGACTGGCCCGACGTGGATGCGGTGTGGGACCAGGTGCGCGAGGAGCGCCAGGAGTTTCTGGCCGAGGCGCCCGGCAGCCCCCGCGCGGAGGAGGAGTTTGGCGACATCCTCTTTAGCCTGGTGAATGTTGCGCGCATGTTGGATATAGACGCTGAACAGGCACTCGAGCGCTCAAACAAGAAGTTCCGGCGCCGCTGGTCGGCCATGGGGGAGCTGGCCCGGCAATCGGGCAGAGACCTAGCGGACCTGAACGTGGCGCAGCAAAACGAGCTCTGGGACCAGGTTAAAGCGGGCGAGAAGAACGTGTAGCTGCAGCGCGGGCGGTGTCGCGGGTGGTGTCGCGGGTGGCGGCCTTCGTGCGGCGGTGGCGTGTGGCCTACGGGCAGCGACTTGGGATAGCGTAGCTTGCGTGTGATTTCTGACGCGAGCGCGCTGTCTGTCATAATGAGTGGCCCAACGATGGTGTGTTTGAGAAGTGAAAACATGGATGCTCATAGCTCACAACAAGCAGAAAAAGCGCAGGCAGATGGTGCAAAGGCGGCGGGTGGCAAGGCCGTGGTCACCCGTCGTGACCCCAAGGCGCCAACCAGCACTAAGCCGCATAAGCGCGTTGGCTCAACGCCCGATGAGCCCTGGCGCATGCGTGACATTTCTGCAGATGAGACCACACGTTTGCCCCGAATTGACGAGAGTGGCAAGATTGCGCGGCCACAGAGTGCTGCGCGCACAGGCGCCGGGAGCAATGCGTTCAAGCTGCCTCGACTTTTTGGCAAATCAAAGCAGGATGAAGCCGCAGAGCGCCAGCGGGCGCTGAGCGAGCTCAAAAACCGCCGCGTAAAGGTGGTATCTGCATCAACACAAGAAGAGCTGTCAAAGGAGGCCGCAAAGAAGAGCACCGCGGGTCGGGAGGCCGAGGTGCAGAAGGCTGGCGCGCAGGAGGCAGTCGCGTACAGGACGGCGGCAAGGACGACGGCCGCCAATCGAGCGGCAAACACCTCCGAAGCTTCCACGAACTTCTCGCCCACGAGCGTTGCTGCAAGCAGCGCTTCACCTGCGGGGAAGGCCGCCTCGGACGAGGATGCTCAAGCGGCCGGCTCTAAAGCGGCTGCAGATAACGCATCGACCAGCGCAAACGCCGACTTACGCGATGCCGAGGACGCTGCGGGCACGCGGAAGAGAGACCGCGCTTCGCAGGGTGCGCGCTCCGCTCTGGACGTGGCTTCGCGTGTGATCTTTGAGATTAAGGCGGCGCCCGGCCGCGCGGCCGATCTTGTGCGCACGCATCGCGTTGTCTCTGCTGCCGCGCTGGTTGTGCTGGTGATCGTGGTCGCTGTGTGGGGCCCGACGAAAAACTACTACGTGGCCTGGCGGCAGTCCCAGGAGCTCGCGCAGAAATACGACGAGCTCAACACCGATAACCAGCAGCTGACCGACGAAGTCGACCGCCTGCAAACGCGCGAAGGCATAGAAGAAGAGGCGCGTCGGCAGGGATATGCAAAAGAGGGCGAGACAACCGTGCGGATAGAGGGTTCTACCAGCCAAGATGCGGATTCGTCAGACGGCAGCTCTTCCGGGGCGGACGCGGACAGTAGCTCTGATGCATCTGGTGACGCGGCTAGTGAGGACTCTTCGGACGATAGTCAGAATGCTGGCACAGATGAAGGTGCTGACTCGGCCGATGCCGAGAGCACACCTGCTGAAGATAAGAAAACGCCCTGGTATGTACCCATAGGCGACTTCCTTTTTAACTATCACTCCATCGCGGAGAACAATTCGTGAGATGTCGAACGATACGGCGCATGAGCAATTCATAATGACACAAGGAGCGCGCATGGTAAGGATTGCGGTCATAGATATTGGAACTGTCACCTGTCGCCTTGCGGTAGCAGATGTCCAGGCAGGGCATGTTATGCGCCTTGCCAAGAGTTCAAATATCGTGAACTTGGGTCAAGGTGTGGACAGCACGCACCTGTTGAGTCAAGAGGCGCAGATACGCCTTTTAAGCTGCATTGATCTCTACCTGGCCTCCGCACGTGAAGCGCGTGCAGAGGCGCTTTGCGTCACGCTCACCAGTGCGGCCAGAGATGCGCAAAACGCCCAGGAGCTCTTGGATCAGCTTGAAAAGCGAGGTATTAAGCCGCAGGTTATCCCTTGAGACATAGAGGGTCGGCTCACGTTTTTAGGCGTTGCACAGGATTTTGTCTCACAAAGAATTTTGGTCGCTGACAGCGGGGGCGGGTCTACAGAGCTTGCGATAGGTACTTTGACCAGCGCACATGAGCTCAACATTGAGTTTGTACGCTCCATTGATATGGGTGCGCGACGCCTGAGTGATCGCTCGCTTTCAGGTGAAGCCCCGCATAGCGAAGACGTGCTCAAGGCCGCGCATGCGGAGGCGCGCGCGGCGTTTGATGCCGTGTATGGGGCGCATGGCGCGCTTGCGGATGCACGTTTCAAGCAGCCCGAGCGGCTTATCATTACTGGCGGCACTGCTACGACATTGGTGGCCGTCAAGAAGCACCTGGAGCCTTACGATCCAAAGCAGGTGCACCTTGCACGAATTTCTCGCCCAGAGCTTGATGAGTTGGAAGGGCGCCTGGCGGCGCTTTCGGTGGATGAGATTGCGCATACGGTCGGTGTGCAGCCAAAACGCGCACATGTGTTGCTGGGCGGCACCATTGTGATTTCAGAGCTGGTGAGTGCGGCGTCGTTTGATGGGTTCAGCGTTTCCGAAAGCGACTTGCTGTTTGGGCTTTCTTTGGTGGCGGCAGGGGAGTTTGTGGGCGATGCGCCGTGTTTGAGCTGGCGGCCAGAGCTCTCGCTGCTCTAGGGTGCGGTACGTTTTTGGCAAGCTGTGCGCAAGGTATTGCGGAAAGTTTTGCGCGCAAAAATGCGCCAAGTGGGCTATTATTGCTCAGTACAGCTGGGGGCGTGGCGGAATTGGCAGACGCAGCGGACTTAAAATCCGCCGCCGCAAGGCTTGTGGGTTCGAGTCCCACCGCCCCTACCAGCACATTTCCTTGCATATGTACAGATGGTAGTTTGGTGTGGCGGCGCGTTAGCCTGGTGGTGTGGCTCTTGGCCACGTGTTGCTGATCAGCCTAGTGGCATGAGGGCATTGGGCTGCGTTCCGCGCTGATGCACTGCCACCGCACGATGGCGCCGTGCTCAGAGGCCATGTTGCCGAATGTTGAGTAAAAGTGGAATTAGGCACAGAAAAAAATGGTACCCCCAACGGGAATCGAACCCGTATTGCCGCCTTGAAAGGGCGGTGTCCTAACCGTTAGACGATGGGGACACAATGTGCGTTAGCTAGTATAACAGACCCGGCCGCGTATGGGTATCACCACAAAGTCTTTAGATGTCCAGGTCGCCCGGCCACATGAGGCGGTTATCCTGGGAATACTGGTACGCGTCGTGCAAGAAGCTGTCTTGCATGGACGCCCAGTACGGAAAGTCGGGCACCTCCTGGATGATGAAGTCGGCCTCGCGCACCGCGAGCATGGACTCGGCATACGATCCCGCCTCAAAGCCCGGCCGATCTGGAATATACACGTCCACAAACGCAGGCACCAACAGCGCATACGCCGCACCGTCGCACAGGCTGTTAAAGCCCCGCAGCGCGCGCTTTGCCGCCGGCATACGCCCCAGCTTATACAGCAAGATGGTGTGCGCAAGATGCAACCAGGCATCGCTGTTTCGGTAGTGCTGCTTTTCCAGCCGCATGAAGCCGTCCTCGTCCGCCAGGCGAGCCAGCGCCAGCACCGCCGTTCTTCTCGCGCCAACCATGTCCAGCGGCGACACGCGCAGCAGCTCGTAGCATGTTTCGAGCGCACGTTTGTATCGCCCGCTCTCAAGGTATGTGCGGGCTATCAGTGCCTTTAAGCGCAGGCGTGGGCGAGCAAAGACGTCCACCCAAATGTCGCCGGTGATGGGATCGACGTTCATGAAACTGTCGATGAACTCCTTGTCCGCAATGTAGAGAAGCTCATCCAAGAGCACGTCCTGCTCGTAATCACTGGCAAGCAGCGAGCAAACACGCGCGTCAATGCAGTGCGGGTCAATGGCAAGGATCTGCTGGCAGCTTTCGTACAGCTGGTCGAGCGCCTGGGTGCGCATCTGGATGTAGTCGTTGTCGGTCAGCTCAAAATCCTTGGTGCGCGACGCGCGGTACTGGTCGATGGCCTGCGTGAAAAGCGCAAACGCCTCCTCACTGTTGTCGTTCACAAATGACGCAGGATCGGCGCGAATGGCCAGCTCAAGCTCGTTCATTGCCTCGTCGGAGAGCGGGTCAAGCTTCTCTTGACTCTTGAGGAGCAGCCGATGGCGTTGCTCGGCATGTACGTCCATCATGAGCGATCACCTCTTGGAGAACTGCGGCGCTGGATATACCAGCCCGGCGTGTCGTCTTTCTGCTGCGTCTCGCGCATCTTTCGCACCTTGGTCGCGGTCTCGGGGTCAAGTGCCTCGCACTGATGGAATATCCACAGGCCTAAGGCGCCAAAGAACTCATCGCCCGAGCCTTCGTTCAGCAGCACGCCCGCCTCGGACGTGGCCAGGATCATCTCGTCCTCGCTCTTAGGTTGCGTAATTATGCGAGAAAAGACTCCGTATGGGATCTCATTTTGGTAAAGAAGCGTGTTCACGGCGTTGGGGTATGAAGCGATAAGCCGTTTGAGCAGGTCTTTTGCGTAGTCCATTTGGCCGTCTTTGTAGGCGCACGCCAAAAACGCCAGCTGCATCCATGCGTCGCGGCCATTTTGCCAGAGGCTATACACGACGCGCTCCTCCATGGCTTCAAGTCCCTGGAGGTCCTCCTGGACTGCATAGGCAAGCGCCTCGGTGTAGCGAATCCCCGCCTGGTCTTGTTTGTCGAGCTCATAGGCTTCTTGGCAGAGGGCAAACACGTCTTGAGCTCTGCCGCATACCAGCGCTATCTGGGCTTCAAATGCAAGCCACCTGAGATAAGGGCTTATCGCCAGGCGCTCTGCCAACTTTTGGGTATCGCTGCTGCGCCAGAGGTGGCGACGCTCCGCCTCGCACTGCTCTATGCAATAGGCGCGCACCTCTTTGCCGCGCTCCTTGAGATACATATGGAAGTCGTGCGCGGATTCACAGTCTGAGGCGGCCAGCATCCGCTCTGCGTCAAAGCAATTTTTGTCCAGCGTGATGGCTTCTTGGAGGCGCGAGAAGTTCTTCTTGATGAGCCTTTGAGCCTTATTGGGATTTTCCTCAAACGGCAGGACGTAGTCTATGTCCACCGCGGCATCATTTACCAGCGAAAATGCTCGCTCTGAATCGGTGATGTTGAAGTCGTTGGCATAGCGCTGTATCACGCGGGCCAGGGAAGGCAGGCTCGTGATGTCCACAGTGATATTTTGGTTCTCCAGCTCTTGTGCGTATCGCAGACCGATGCGCTGGAGCTTTTCTCGATGAGGATCAAAGGACACGAAGTTTCCTTTCATGCGGTGTGGACGTCAGGCCTAAATGCCCTGCTGCGGCAGCTCCGGCAGCTGCGCCAGTGCATGCTTTAGCATGTCCATATCAAGTGGAGCAGCAACGAGCTTACCATTCTCATGCTGGAATCCCTCTGTCCCGCGGGCAAGCACGCACACAACGCAGGGCTCTGTGCTCTTGGCGGCACGAGCCACCGCAGCAGTTATAGCCTCTTGCCGGTCAGGGATGATTTGGTGAGGTGTGCCAGGGGGCGTTGCTGTGCTCATCTCCTGACAGATGTCTTCTGGTCGCTCATGGCCGGGGTCATCTTTGGTAAAGATCAGGTAGTCAGACCACGCAGCCGCTTCTTGGGGAAGCTCATAGCGGCGCTCGGTTGCCTTGTCTCCCGTGGCGCCAAAGACCGAGATGATCTTGTAGCCGGGAAATTCCTGCTTGACGCTGGGGCCAAACTTGGAGAATGCAAGCGCATTGTGGGCAAAGTCCACAATGCCCACAATCTTCTTGTCTGCGCTCATCACCAGTTCCATACGGCCTGGTACTTGTATGGCAGAAAGACCCTGCTTAATGGAGGCAGGCTCAACCGAACACGCCTCTGCCATCGTGATGGCTGCCAGCGCATTTTCCACATTGAAGGCACCTGCCATAGGCAGCGTGATGCGCTCCTCCCAGCGCGGTGTGTGTACCAAAAACGTGCTCTCGCCAAAGCCAGAGACGATCTCGTCACACCACACATCTGCGGTATGGCCGCATATCTCTTTTCCGTTTGCGCTAAAGGTGAGCGTACGATCACACACGCTGGCCGCGTCCAAGATGCGCTCCAGATGATCTGATCCCAAATTGATCACAGCGGTGCGGGCCTGCTTAAAGATGCGCAGCTTGGAGGTGAAGTAATCTTCCCAGGTAGGATGCTCAAGCGGGGAAATGTGGTCGCTTCCTATGTTGAGAAATGCAGCCACGTCCAAGTGGAGACCCACAATGCGGTCATATTTGAGGGCCTGGCTTGATACCTCCATGACCAGATGCGTCAGGCCTGATGTGCGCGCGTTGGAGATGTGGCGCCACAGGTCACATGCCTCGGGTGTGGTATTGATGCTCTCTGCGCGCTCAATGCCGTCAAAGGTCTCTATGGAGCCGATAAGCGCGCAGCATGCAGCCGCGCTATCGTGTGTGCTCGTAGTGTCGTGCGCAGCAGCGTCGGCCTCCAAGATGGCGCGCAGCATGTAGCTGGTGGTGCTTTTCCCCTTAGTGCCAGTGATGCCTATGCAGGTGAGGTCTTTATCGGGGTGCCCCCAGCACTCAAGTGCACACAGCGCCATAGCACGGCGAATATCGGTAGCAATGAGCGCAGGCACCTGGCCAGCAACACGTGCCAGCTCATCGGCGTGCTCCTCATTTGCAAGGTAGGCCACGGCTCCCTGGTCTATGGCAGAGACTAGGTAGTCTGGCTTAAACGCTGCCCCCTTGCACACAAAGATGTGGCCGGGGCGGACATGGCGCGAGTCAGAATCGGCGCCCGTGAGCACAGGATCTTCTCGCCTGGCGGAAAAGGGGCGGGCAAGAAGGCCGTGTGCGTCGAGCATTGATGCGAGCGCTGTAAGAGTTGTAGTATCCATGCACTTGAGTATAACCCTCAAAAGGTGTTTGGTATCCTCGCTTAGGTGTGTTACACTACTTCACCGATCGGGCGATTGGCGCAGTGGCTAGCGCAGGTGCCTTACAAGCACAAGGTCGGGGGTTCAAGTCCCTCATCGCCCACCATGGTATGCGCAGGTTGGTGCCGCTTTGGCGCCAACCTTTTTTCATATGACGCCGCGCGGTCGTGCGGCAAGGTCTTGCGACGTGGCTCTGGCCTAAGATACGCTACGGGTGGCTGAGGTCCAAGCACGCGGTGCGCGGCAGTATTTTGGCAGGTAGGAGGCCATATGGCAGCAGAGAATCCAGATCAGCGACAGCGGAGCTTTGGCCGCGCGGCGCATGAGATGCGGCCCGTGACGCTGGAGCGCGCGGTGATGAAAAATGCGGACGGGTCGTGCTTCATCAAGGTGGGCGACACGCACGTGCTATGTTCGGCCACCTTTGAGGAGGGCGTGCCGCGCTGGAGAAAGGGCTCGCGCGCGGGCTGGATCACGGCAGAATATGCCATGCTGCCAGCAAGTACGTCCAGGCGATCGCCCCGTGAGTACAAGGGTCGCAAAGGCCGGTCCATGGAGATTGAGCGCCTCATTGGGCGCAGTTTGCGTGCGGTGGCGGACCTGTATCTTCTGGGCGAGAATACCATCACGCTGGACTGCGATGTCATACAGGCAGATGGTGGCACGCGTACGGCTTCTATCACCGGCGCTTGGGTGGCACTGCATGATGCACTGCAAAGCGCCCTTGAACGCGGGCTCATCTCGCACATGCCGCTGACGGCGCAGGTGGCGGCAATCTCCATGGGTGAGGTGGCCGGCCAGCTCCTGCTGGATTTGGACTATCCCGAGGATTCCCATGCGGATGTGGACCTCAACCTGGTGACGCTTGATACGGGCGGCATTGTTGAGATCCAAGGCACCGGCGAGCGCGCCACGTTTTCGCCAGACGAGCTCTCTCAGCTGCTTGCCATGGGTTTGCCAGCCATCAAGAAGTTAACGGATTTGCAGAACCAGGTAACGGATTTCAGGTCGTAGTACGCACAAGACGCGCACATTCCAGGCAAGGAGGAGCAGCATGGCGGAGGTTGATATCGCGTCGCTCGACGCGGAAAAAACGGTCGTGGTGGCAACGGGTAATGCGCATAAGGTGCAAGAGATCGAGGCCATCTTGGGCCCGCTCATGCCAGGCTTTACCTTCTACGCATTAGGTGAGCTGGGAGATTTTCTTGATCCCGTAGAAGACGGGGACACTTTTCTTGCAAATGCGCTGATAAAAGCCCACGCGGCGTTGGATGAGACCGGGCTTCTCTATGCGGTGGCAGACGACTCTGGCCTGGTGGTGGATGCGCTGGGAGGAGCTCCCGGCATATATTCCGCGCGCTGGGCGGGTGAGCACGGCAATGATGCGGCCAACAACCAGAAGCTCTTGCAAGAGATGCGCGACGTGCCCCAAAATGAGCGTCAGGCGCATTTTCACTCGTCGGTGGTGCTGGTCTGCCGCAGCGGAAAAGAGCTCCATGGCTCCGGCGATTGTCCAGGTCAGATAGGGTATGAGCTGCGCGGGGATCACGGCTTTGGCTACGACCCGCTCTTCTGCCTCGATGACATCCCCAACAAGACCATGGCAGAGCTTACGCCGGGCGAGAAGAACAAGATCTCGCACAGGTATCGCGCGCTGCAGGATTTGGCCGGCCAGCTAGGGCAACTCGGCATTGCATAGGTGTTGCGACCGCACGGGTTTCTCGCCCAGCTTCGTGCCAGCTTCGTGATAGCTTCGCGCCAGCTACGTAATAGCTTCGCGCCAGCTACGTAATAGCTTCGTGCCAGCTGCGTGCCAGCTACGTGCCAGTGATGTCACTCGGCGGCACTTTTGCGCATCTTGCCTTTCCTTAACATTTGTCATAACAAATTGCGGTACTCTTAGCGCATGAAGGTTCTGTGCCCTGGGCCTAAGTGGCCCGCTGCGCAGATTGAAGGGCAGTTTTTCGGCGGTAGGAGGCCTCATGAGAGTTGTTCGTACGACTGATTACGACGATATGAGTCGCAAGGCAGCAAACGTTATCTCTGCGCAAATAATCTTGAAACCCACGACGGTGCTGGGCCTTGCAACGGGTAGTACTCCCATTGGCACCTACCGCCAGCTTGCGGAGTGGAACCACAAGGGTGACTGTGATTTTTCCCAGGTCAGCACCTATAACCTGGACGAGTATCGCGGCCTTCAGCACACCGATCCGCAGAGCTACCACTACTTTATGCGCACTAACTTCTTTGACCACATCAACATTGATTTGGCCAACACGCATGTGCCAGACGGCTCCAATCCAGACGCCGAGGCGGCGTGCAAGGAGTACGACAAGATCGTGGCGGATGCTGGCTATCCTGACCTGCAGCTTTTGGGTATTGGCCGCAACGGCCACATCGGTTTCAACGAGCCGGACGACGTGTTCTCCAAAGGCACGCACTGTGTAGACCTCACGGAAAGCACCATCAAGGCCAACAGCCGTCTGTTTGACAACGAGAATGATGTTCCGCGCCAGGCCTACACCATGGGCGTGCAGACCATCATGTACTCTCGCATGATTCTGCTGATAGCTTCTGGCAAGGATAAGGCGCAAGCCGTCTTTGACACCATCTACGGCCCGGTTTCTCCGAACTGCCCCGCATCAATTCTGCAGCTGCACAACAACTGCATCCTGATTGCGGACGAAGAAGCGTTGTCGCTCTGCCCCAAGAACTAGCTTGCCATGCGCATGCCGCCATCTGGCCACGTGCTTGCCGCAAGCTGCTGCGTCAGCGGGCGAGAAATACCTGCTACCTGTAAGGGAGTCCCAGCATACGCTGAGACTCCCTTTCTGGTGGCGCTGCAAGCCGGCGGTTCTTCTCGCCCAGTGCGGTGGTACCCACAGATGGCATGCATGCAATGCCGGCATGTCGCCGGCACATGCGCCTAGCTTAGAGGTATTACGCGCGGCTCGTGGCTGTAGGCGTTCAGGATCTCATGACCGCCTTCTTGCACGATGGCCAGATCTTCAATTCTCACGCCAATTTCTCCCGGGATATAGATGCCTGGCTCAATGGAGAAGCACTGACCGGGACGGACGGGCTCGTGGTGCGTGGAGCTTACGTCTCCGGGCTCATGATCTACAAGGCCAATCTGGTGGCCTAGGCGGTGCGTGAAATACATGCCATAACCTGCGTCTTCAATTACCTTGCGGGCGCACAGATCAAGCTCTGCAAATTCGACGCCCGGGGCTATGAGCGCCTCGGCGGCTTCGTTGGCTCGACGTACCGTGTCATATACTTCGAGCTGGCGCGCCGTCGGCTTTTGCGTGAAGAACGTGCGGGTCATATCAGAGCAATAGCGCTGGTAGGTGCAGCCTACATCAAAGAGCACCATATCTCCTGCAGCCAGCGGCGTCTCATCGGGCTCATGGTGCGGATCTGCCGCGTGAGCACCAAAGGAGACGATGGGGGTGAAGCTGAACCCCTCTGCACCAAGTGCGCGGTAAGCTTTGAGCAAGCCTTCGGCAATGGTCTGCTCGGTCACGCCCACATGGAGCTGGTCAACCAGCCAGTCCATGGCCTTGTCGTTAATGCGTGACGCCTCACGCATGAGCTCTTGCTCTGCGGCATCCTTGATAGAACGCGCCTGATCAACGGCATTTGATGCCACGAGTACTGACCCCACCTGTGCGTTGGTAACAAGCGGCAAGAGCCAACGCGCTTCCAAGCTCTTGTCTACACCGAGAGGAGCACCGGGCGTGAGGTGGGAGAGCACCAGCGGGAGCGGATCGTCGGTATCATCAAAGGTAACAAGCGTATCGGCAGCGCCCGTTGCATCGGGGAAGAGCTTGTTTACAAAAAGCGTCGTTTTGACGGTCCCGGTCTCTCCACTGACGAGAAGCGCAAAAAAGCGCTCGTACGGCTCGGTGTAATAGCCGGTGAGATACCAGATAGAAAGTGGATCAGTAAAGATTGCCTGTTTTACGCCAAGCTTTTGCATGTTCATGAGAACAGCGTCTGTACGCTGGGTTTTCATGTGTGCTGCCTCCCTAAGCTCGAATGTGTTGTGGTTCATGGGTTCCCAGGCAAGTGTAGCGCGTGCGGTTGTGGCTGCATATGACAGCCCTCGAGCATGGAGATTGCGCGATTGTGCAAGCTCGCGGCAAGTTTGTTGTCATGTGCAACTTTCAGCGATACACAGAGGTGGCGTACGTGTGTGTAGTGTCTCTGATATGGATGTGGGTAGATAATAATGTCGTTTATGGCTATTATTATATCTAAATGGTTGATCAAGGAGGCATCTATGGCTGAGACAAGTACGCTCAATGTAAGAATGGATGCAGAAACAAAACGTGATTTCACAGCATTTTGTGATGAGATTGGGATATCCGCATCATCACTGATGAATGTATTTGCACGCACTGTTGTGAGAAATCAAGAAGTACCCTTCCCTATGACTACACGTTCAATAGCAGAAGTCCCTTCAAGGTATCGTGCGGTGTTTCCCGCGTTAGAATCTGAGGTTACAGATGCAATAGATGCTTCTGTGTCAGTTTCACCATCAGAGTGCCTTGATGCAAAAACAGGTGCAGCCACCGTGAGAAAGCGCATGGGATGGTAGACGGTGGGGATGCATATGAAGTGTTCTGGACTCCGGAATTCAAAGAAGATGTCTTGCTAGCTGTTGATTACATCCAGAATTATCTAAAAAGTCCCAGTGCTGCGAAGGGTCTCCTTGCGGATGTGGAAGATGTACTTGAGACCGTAAGTGTCATGCCACGAGCTGCCGTACGACGCATAACACCTGCTGGTACCGAATTCTATGTAGTTGCATACAAGCACTGGAACATCTTTTATACCGTGAATGGCCATACCATAAAGGTGGTTGCCTTAAAGCATCAGCTTCAAAGCTCATAGATCAGCATGGAGATTGCGCGATTGTGCAAGCTCGCGGCAAGTTTGCTGCTAGAGCGCGGTAAACTGGTTTAGTTTGACACTCAATAATCTGAGCCAATTCTGTCGATTTTGACTGCCGAGTATCAGGAAGTGTGATGAGTATGGAGACTGAAATTCCTCCAGTCAATAGAGTAGACCGAATCCGTGACGAGTTGGGTCGCTATGTCGGTCAACGTATCAAAGTTCGCGCTAACATGGGGCGCTCCCGCATTGTTGAGCGCACAGGTGTGCTCACGCAGGCACATCCTTCGCTCTTCATTGTGGAGGTAGAGGAGCGTCGCGGCCGCAAGGCACACCAGTCCTTCCAGTATGTGGACGTGCTCACCGGAACCGTGGAGCTTTTTGACGTTAACACGGGCGAGCGCATGTTTGAGTTCAGCGTGATTGAATAGGCACTGTTATGCCAGAATCTTCCTCGCTTCCGTCCACGCCTGCGCTCACGTACGCAGCTCCAGCTAAAGTGAACCTTTATCTGGGCGTTCACCCAGAGCGTGACGCGCGCGGATACCACCGGGTGGACTCTGTCATGATTGCTCTCGAGCTGGCAGACATCGTCCGCGTCGAGCCTGCCTCAACGCTCAACGTCCGCTGCATTCCGCCGGCGGATTTCCCCGCGCACAAAAACACGGCTTGGCGCGCCGCAGAAATTCTTGCCCAGACGCTGGGCAAAGACGCGCATGTGGCCATTACGCTGGAAAAACACATCCCGAGCATGAGCGGCATGGGCGGTGCAAGCTCAGATGCGGCCAGCGTTTTGCAAGCATTGTGCCAGCTGTGGGGCATAGATGGGCGAGAAGAACGTGTGCTCCATGTAGCGCGCGAAGTAGGGGCTGACGTGCCCTTCTTTTTGGATCCGTTGCCCACGCTGCTAGGTGGTGCCGGTGATGTTGCGCTTGAGCAGTTTGCGCCGCTCGACGGCGTTGCGGTGGTTGTGGTGCGCCCCGCTGGTGCGGGCGTGAGTACCAAGTCGGCGTATGAGGAGTTTGACCGGATGCTTCCTGCCGCGGCTGATCCTGAACCGCTGTGTTCTGCTCTGCGTGCAGGTGATGCGCGTGCGGTGGCAGCTGCGCTTGCCAATAACTTGGAGCCGGTTGCGCTCAAGCTGGCTTCTGGCGTGGGTGAGGTGAAATCGTGGCTTGAGCGGCAGCCGGGCGTGTGGGGATGTCAGGTAACGGGGTCAGGTAGCTGTGTATTTGCCATCTGCGAGTCCTTTGCGTGCGCGCAGGAGATTGCGGAGCGTGCGCGTGAGCCCCGTACAACAGGTGCCCGTGAGGGCTGGTGGGCGCAGGCTACCAAAACCATTTCTCATTCAAACCAAATTTCCTCAGAAATATGATCTAAACTCTGCTAATATAGTTCGCTGCAACGGCTCGTGGCTCAGCTTGGTAGAGCGCTCGGTTCGGGAGCTAGGGAACGCAGTTTCACTACCTAATTCCCAAAAGCCGATGAGTCGCAGGTAAACGGCTCGTTGGAGAGTTTGTGGCCACAAGCGGGCCACGGCGTGGCCACAAAAGTGGCCACAAACCCGCGCGGAACGGGCCTGCGGCAACTGCCGCTCATCCGATTCGCTGGGCGTCGATGGACGGTCGACTGGAGTTCGCAGACGGTCGTTCGGAGACACCGGAGACGTGCCCTCCGGAGAGTTGACATACGGCACTATGTCGGGACGTGGCGCAGTTTGGTAGCGCGCACGGTTCGGGACCGTGAGGCCGCTGGTTCGAATCCAGTCGTCCCGACCATGAAATCGCAGGTCAGGGGAATAATTCCCCTGACCTTTTTCTTTAGCTTTGGCCACAAGCTGGCCACAAGTGGCCACAAGTGATGGTTCCGAGCTGCGCAAACGCGGTGGTATCTCAAGATGGACATAGATGCAGGTTTTGTGATGCGGATACCGTCTGATTGCATGTGATAGTTGGTCATCCCATGCAGCGTGCAGCAGACATCTCCGGGTTCTATAAAGGGACCGCCCTCCCCTTACGGGACAACCTCATGACGAGGGAGAACGAGATGGCCGGGATAGACGCTTCAATCAGAAGGGCGATCAAGGAGGACCGCCTGCACCCGCGGTGCAAGGCGGACCTTGACAGGCTTTCGCTCGCCAACGCATCGATGCCCGACTCGGACATCTGGCTCGACGTGCGAGCAGTTGAGCTCTACTTCCAAGTCGACAGGCGAAGGGTCTACCGTCTCATCGAGAGCGGGAGACTCCCCCACGAACGCGTAGGCAGGAAGATCCTCATCAGCAAGCAGGCTGCCGGCGCTGCCTTCGGGAAAGCAAAGGGCAATAGGTAGCCTTCAGCTGTCATTTTGTGTCCGGGGCCATTAGTACCCTCTAATCAAGCCAGTCCGAAGGCGCATGCGCGCCTGGACATGCTGGATGTCGCTTGCCGCTGCATGGCGAGGGGATGGTCGGGCGTGGGCAGACTGTGCGACAAGACATCGGACTCCCCAGCATCGAGGTCCATCTAGGGAAACGATGATTAAAGCATAGCTCACCAGGCCGAATCGCACCGCCCGGCCTTCCGCTGCCCGCCAGGTTGCCGCGCATCCGGTAGAAATGGCACTCTACCTGCACAGACGTTATAATATGGATATCGGTGGGGCTGCGGCGGAAGGCTTGCGATGGGCGATCAGATGAGCTTCGGCGACCTGGAATCGCAGGGGCAGCGGAGGAAGACGAGGCGCGAGGAGTTCCTGGAGCGTATGGATGCGATCGTCCCCTGGGACAGGTGGACCGCCCTCATCGAGCCCCATTACCACTCCCAGCAGCGCGGCAGGCATGTCCGCGGCGCCGAGACGATGCTCAGGATGTACCTGCTCCAGGTCATGTTCGGCCTCTCGGACGAGGGCACGGAGGATGCCATCCTCGACTCCCGCGCCATGCAGAGGTTCATGCACATCGACCTCATGCGCGAGCAGGTCCCCGACGCCACGACGCTCGCGAAGTTCCGCCACATCCTCGAGAGGAAGGGCCTCGGCAAGGCCATGCTCGACGAGCTGAACTCGGAGCTCGAGGCGGCGGGCGTCATGATGCGGGGAGGCTCCATCGTGGACGCGACCTTCATCGAGGCGCCGAGCTCCACCAAGAACGAGGGGCATTCCCGCGACCCCGAGGCCCACCAGTCCAAGAAGGGGAAGAACTGGCATTTCGGCTTCAAGGCGCACATCGGCGTCGATGCGGGCAGCGGCCTCGTGCATACCGTGGAGACGACTGCCGCCAACGTGTCCGACGTGGCCATGGCCCATTCCCTCGTCCGCGGGGACGACCGGTTCTGCTATGCGGACTCCGGATACACCGGGGTGGCGAAGCGCCCCGAGGTCGCCTCCGACCCGCACCTCTCATCGATGCGGTGGACCGTCGCCAGGAAGCCCTCCACGGTGAAGGGCCTGGACTGCGCGCTCTCGGCCGAGAAGGGCATAGAGTCGAGGAAGGCGTCGGTGCGCTCCAAGGTGGAGCACCCCTTCCTCATCGTGAAGAGGCGATTCGGGCATATCAGGACCCGCTACCGCGGCATCGAGAAGAACGGCTGCCTGCTCCATGCCGCATTCGCGCTGTCGAACCTCGCGATGTGCATATCGGCGGGGAGGGCGCTGGAGCCCCTGCCGACGGCTGCCTGATCCCGCGGGACAGCCATGCCCGGATTCCCTGCCGGAGGGGGTCCGGAAGGCGATGGCGCCCTGATTCCGGGCCCTGGCCCCGCCCATCCCATCGGAAAACCATCACCCGAAAGGCCTTGGGGCGGGATGGGCCCATTAATCATCGTTTCCCTAGATCCCGGGCGCGATGGTTCGGCCCCGGACACAGACCACAGGACGCCCGATTGCCCTCCCATGCCCCTGGGGACCAAAACAAGGCGTCAATGAGATGCCGGCCCGTGGCGATTCTGTGACACGGATACCGCGGGATACCTACAGATACTTCGACACCTCCGTTCCCAGCGCCGATACCCCCGTGCGGCCTATAAACGCCTCATCCGCGGTCACGCGAGTCCCCTCTGGGGCATGCGCGTCCACGGCAGTCCACCTGATTGACGGAGGCGCACATGGCCCACCAGAGGTACACGTTCGGATTCACCGGGGAGAGCTCCCGCCCCCTCGGCGAGGAACGCTTCTCCCCGCAAAACGAGGCTGACTACGAGAGGCTCGCGCGCATCGCCGCCGCAGAGGCAGCGGGGATGGACCTGCTGCTTGACGTGCGCGACATCGAGCTCTACGCCCATGTCTCCCGGAAGACCGTCTATCGCCTGGTGAGGCGCGGGGTCCTCACGGAGAAGCGCATCGGCCGAAACATCCGCATCAGCAAGCGCGCCCTCGACTCCATGCTGTCCCAGGAGATCGGAGGGTAGCGCCATGCTCGACCTGAAGCCCGCAGCCCTCCTCGCTCAGCCCGTCACGACCGACCAGGTACGGCCAGCCACCGCAGCTCAAACACACCCGGCTGGTGACATCGAGACGGCGCTTCGGCGGCTGGTCGAATCCACCGCAAGGTAGGAGGAGACAGTCATGATCGACGAGGAAAAGAGCACCCAACTCAACCCCATCTACGTCTGGGCAATTGCCGAGGAGTACTTCACCATCACGCAGACCTGCCAGCTCCTGCGAGTCAGCGTGAACAGGATCAGGTCATACATCGAGCGGGACGAGGACCCCATGCCGTTCCGCTGCTTCCCAGGGCAGACGAAGGGCTACTTCATCCACAAGGACGACCTGCGCGAGTGGCTCATGCGGAACACGGTGATGGTGCACGACGAGAAGGCCAATCATGGCTCGCAGAGAACGAGACGGTAAGAGCAGGGCGGCCGAGTTCGTGAAGGTCTACCGCTTCATGACCGAGGGGATGGGACTCGCGGGGACGTCGCTGCTCGTCTACGCGCGCATATTCGGCTTCTGCAAGGACACCGGAGGGTCCTTCTGGGAGAGCCGCAGGGGCACGGCGGAGTTCCTCGGCATCAGCGAGCGCCAGGTGAACCGCGTCATTGCCGGCCTCGAATCTCGCGGGCTCATCGAGTGCCTCGGCGAGTGGCGGCTCCCGAACGGCCGCATCACGAAGCGCTACGAGGTGACAGAGGAGCCCGTGAAGAGGGCCCTGAGGACCGTCGCCAAGCGCCACGACCCGTCGCTCTTCGACCCATGACGGCTCGTCACCCGAGGAGGCGCCACGGGTGACACGGTGTCACCCGATGGCCGCAGGACCCCTGTCAGCATGTCACCCACCCCATGACGCGGTGTCACCCAATAAGAAAGGAAGGATAGGCAAATGGAGATAGGAAAGGAACGCGCGGGCGCGGGCGCGCGAGAGGACGGCGTGGGTATGCTCACACCGGAGGACGCGAGGGAGCTCGGGCTCGGCCCCGAGGCGCCTGAGCCCTATCTGTGCCCACACTGCGGGAAGCCCCTGGAGAGACTCGGCATCAGCGTGGGGGGAAGAGTCCTCTGGGTCTCGCACGAGCCGTGCGGGTGCCCGGGCGAGCTCGAGGCGGCGGAGAGGGAGGCGGCGCTCAAGGCGTCGCAGGACGAGGAGGAGCGAAGGGCGCGCATAGCGAAGGCGGGCGTAAAGAGGCGCTACTACGACGCGGTCATGACCGACCCTACCTGCGAGGCATTCGTGAAGTCGTACGTGCCCCGCAGGGGCATGGGACTCTTCATCCACGGGCCAGTGGGCACTGGGAAGACCTACAACGCCTCGGCGGTGACCTCGGCCCTCGCGCTTGCGGGAAGGGGCGTCGTGATGACGTCGGCCCTGAGGATCCTCTCAGACGTCAGGGACACCTTCGACACAGGGGCGTCGGCGAAGAGGGAGCTGGAGCGCTACCTCAGCTGCGAGGCCCTCGTCCTCGACGACCTCGGCAAGGAGTCCGCGAGCAGGTGGTCGGTGATGACGCTTTACGACCTCGTGAACACCCGGTACGAAGCGATGCTCACGACGATCTACACCTCCCAGTACTCGCTCCCAGCCCTCCAGGAGAGGCTCTCGCGGGCACACGAGACCGAGACCGCCAAGGCCATCGTCTCGAGAATCAGGGAGACATGCCTCGAGGTGAGACTCTACGGCTTCGACCTGAGGACCCCGCCCACGACGCCAGCCCGGAAGATGCCCACGGACGTCGGCAGGCGCGGCGAGTTGGGGAGGTTTGGTGACGCGGATACCGCCAGATAGCTGCTGATACTTTGCCCCGTGCGACCCCGAGCGACCGAATGGGGCCACTGGTACAAACGACGTCGGGCGGGCCGCGCACGGCGTCCAGCATACGAGAGGGAACAGCAGCCGGGGGACCCGGCCCGCTGCCCAGGCGCGGCCTCCCAAGGGAGATGACTCGGACCAGGGAGGCCGCGCATGGCAGAGGACTTCGGCGACGAGGCCGGGCAGAAGCTCGTCGACTGGGCGACCCGCGTCGCCATGTACCAGGTGCGCATAGGAGGCCCCTCGTCGGGCGAGCGCGCCATGCGCGAGGCCGCCGAGCAGCTGACCCGGGCGCTCGAGGCGGCGCGCGACAGCCTGCGCGACCCCGAGTCGGCCGAGGTCCGCACCGACGTGCCGGCACTGCCAGAGTGGGCGAAGCTCGACCTCGCCGAGTTCCAGGCGATGGAGGGCTACGACGAGATCCGCTCGGCGATCGACGCGAAGCTCACGTCGGCCTCCCTCGAGCACGCCCTCTACGAGGAGGGCGGCCACGCCTACCTGCTCTTCCGCTCCCAGGACGCACCGCGCGTCGCCGACTGCTTCGACTCGCTCGCCACACAGGCCCGCGAGGCTGCGGACCGCGCGGCCGAGCGCGTCCGCGAGCAGGCGCGAGAGATCGACCACGGCGACCGCGACCGGGAGCCGCTCGAGCAGCGGGCCCAGCGGGCGCGCGAGTCGGCCGAGGCCATCTCCGGCGCAGAGGCGCCCGAGCGAGACCTCGGGCGCGGTGCCCAGCGCCGCGAGGAGCGCTCCAAGTGAGCCGCCCGTACGCGGGCATGGGCGTCGCCGCCGCCGGCTCGGCGGCGGCCTTCTGGGCGACCGACCTCTACGCGTCGAACCTCGCGTCGCTTCCAGGCGAGGCCGTCACCAACCTGTCGGCAGCGCTCTCCACGCTTCCCTCCTACATAGCCAGCCATGGCCCGCTCCCGACGGCGGCGCCGCTCGCGCTCGCGTGCGGGCTTGCCGCGGGCTGCGGCGTGTGGGTCGCCTGGGCCAACATGGTGGCGAGGCGCGGTAACTACCGCTCCGGCGAGGAGCACGGCAGCGCCCGCTGGGCCACGCCCAGGGAGCTGAGGCGCCTCTCCGACGAGGCGAGCCCCGACGACAACATCCTGCTCACCCAGAACGTCCGCCTCGCCATGTCGCGCGACGACCACGACCCGCGCTGGGAGCGCAACCGCAACGTCGTGGTGATAGGCGGCTCGGGCTCGGGCAAGACCCGCACCTACGTCGAGCCCAACCTCATGCAGATGAACGCGAGCTACCTCGTGACCGACCCCAAGGGAACGACCGTCCGCAGGCTCGGCGCGATGCTTTCCGCCCACGGATACGACGTGCGCACCCTCAACACCGTCGACTTCTCGCTCTCCATGCGCTACAACCCGCTCGCCTACGTCCGCACGCAGCAGGACGTGCTCGAGCTCGTCGAGTGCCTCATCGTGAACACCACGCCCGAGGGGAAGTCGGCCAACGACCCCTTCTGGGAGAACTCGGAGCGCCTGCTCTACTGCGCGCTCATCGGCTACCTCACCTACCACTGCCCGCCAGAGGACCGGACGCTGCCCGGCCTCATGACGCTGCTGTCGCTCGCGGAGGCCCGCGACGAGGACGAGTCGTTCATGAGCCCGCTCGACGTGCTCTTCCGGGAGCTCGAGACCGGGTGCCGCTGCGTCGCCGCGCCTGGGGGCGCCGGAGGCGACGGCCGCTCCATGGGAGGGGCGAGGGAGTCCGTGCGCTGGGTCCCCTGGTGCGACCCAGCGACGCCCGACTCCGACTACGCGCTCGGGCGCTACCGGGCGTTCAAGGCGGCCGCGGGCAAGACCCTCAAGTCAATCATCATCTCGTGCAACGCGCGCCTGTCGGCCCTTGCCTCCGAGGAGCTGAGGCAAATCCTCTCGGCCGACGACATGCGCCTCGACACGCTCGGCGACCCCGGCCAGAGGGCCGCGATCTTCGCCACCACCTCCGACACCAACGCCACCTACTCGTTCCTGCTCGCCATGCTCATGTGGCAGGCGGGCAACGTCCTCTGCGAGCGGGCGCTCACCGAGTACGGGGGCGAGCTGCCGACGCCGGTGCACCTCGTCCTCGACGAGTTCGCCAACATAGGGCGCCTCCCCGACTTCGAGCGGACCATCGCCGTCGTGCGCTCGCGCAACATCGGCGTCTCGGTCGTGCTGCAGTTGCTCGCCCAGCTCAAGAGCGCCTACGGCGACGACGCGGAGACCATCCTCGACTGCTGCGACACCACGCTCTTCCTGGGCGGCAAGTCCGGCTCCACCAACAAGGGGATCTCGGAGGCCGTCGGCAAGGAGACCGTCTCCACCCGCACCCACAACGAGACCCGGGGCGCGTCCCCGAGCTCGTCCTCCAACTACCAGACCACCGAGCGCGACCTCATCCAGGCCGCCGAGGTGGGAAGGCTCGACCGACGCCGCGCCATCGTGCTCATCGCCGGCGCGGACCCCGTGTGCGACCTGAAGTACGCGCCCGAGCGCCACCCCCGGCACGGGGAGCTCGGACAGGGGCTCGACGTCCGGGCGCTCGTCGAAGGGAGGCGATGACCGTGTTGTAGAGGCGCGGGCGGCCCCAGGGAACCCGGCGCGTCCCGCACCGGGAGGCCGCCCGTCATGACGAAGACACCCACGGGGCGCGGACGGGACCCGCGCCCCGGCCATGCAGGGAAGGGAAACACGAGTGCTCAACGAGATCATCACGCTGGTCTCGGGCTGCGTGTCGTTCCTCGGCGGCTTCCTGGTCGTCTGGGGCGCGGTCAGCCTGGGGCTGGCGATACGAGAGCAGCAGGGAGGCGCCCAGATCGCGAGCGCCATCTCCACCATCGCGGGCGGCGGCATCATCATCGCCGCCTCCGTCTACTTCGGGATGCTCGACACGTCCTGGCTCCCGGCCTAGGGGGCCCGGCAGTGTCGCTCTCAGTCGCCGTGCACAAGGACATAGGCGAGTACCGCGAGAAGGTCGTCGGCAAGCTCAGCCTGCGCACGCTCTGCTGCGTGGCGCTCGGGCTCGCCGCGAGCGTGGCCGCCGCCGCGCTCTGCCACTGGTGTCTCGGGATCGCGGTCTCCGACGCGAGCCTGCCCGTCATGTGCGCGAGCGTCCCGTTCTGGCTGCTGGGGTTCTGGAGACCCCACGGCATGCCCGCGGAGCGGTTCGCGCCGCTTCTGTGGGACCACCTTTTCGGGCCGTCTGAGCTCGCCTACGCGAGCAGCTGGCGGCAGACCTGGGCCAGGCCGCGGCGCCTGGCCGCAAAGACCACCCGCAGGCACCGCCGTGCCGCGCGGAGGAAGGGGGCGGAGCTCCGTGAGCCGAGCAAGGAGACGTAGGGAGGCGCGCGACCGCGAGCGGGAGCGCGCACGCTCGAGGCGGTCCGTCGAGCGTCGCCTGCGCGACCAGGAGAGGGAGCTCTCCTCGAGGACCAGGAAGCAGCGAAAGCGCCGCCGCGCCGCGCGCGACGTCTACGGAGCGATCGGCTTCGAGACGATGTGGCGCGACGGCATCTGCGAGGTAGAGCGCGGACTCTTCTCGCAGACGGTGTCATTCTCCGACGTGAGCTACCAGTCCGCCCGGCAGGAGGCCCAGGAGGCCATCTTCTCCGCCTGCTGCCAGCTCTACGACTCGTTCGGGGCGGACACGTCGCTGCAGCTCTCCGTCGCCAACACGCCGATCCCCGCCGAGGAGGTCGGCAACCGCGCGTTCTTCGACGACTCCGACCCCGTAACGGGGCGCTACGCGCGGGAGTACAACCGCATCCTCAACGACAAGATGCGCGAGGGGGTCTCCAACCTCGTGCGCACCCGCACGATCACCTACGCGGTCGGCGCCCGCGACGTCGAGGCCGCCGTGCCGATGCTCGCGCGCGTGCGCGGCAGCGTCGCCGGGGCCCTCTCGCGCGTCCGCTGCGAGGTGGAGCCGCTCGACGGCGAGGCGCGCCTGCGCGCCATCAACGACCTGCTCCGGCCGGGGCGCCCGCTCGTGTTCGACTGGTCGATGGTGGGGCCCGCGACGGGCCTGCGCACAAAGGACCTCGTCTGCCCGGACGCCATCGAGCTCCGCCCCGAGGGGTCCACGACGCAGCTCGTCATCGACGGCATGTGGCACCAGACGCTCGTCGTCCGCTCGTTCGGCAGCGAGCTCTCGGACCGCTGCCTGGCGTCGGTCATCGACCTGCCGATACCGCTGTGCGCCACCCTGCACGTCCAGGGCATGGACAAGGCCAAGGCGGTGGCGCTGGTCAAGCAGCGCCTCGCCTGGATGGACAAGGAGATCATCGACGAGCAGATGAGCGCCGTGAAGAAGGGCTACGACTTCGAGATCCTGCCCTCGGAGCTCAAGTACTCCAAGGCGGAGGCCGAGGACCTGCTCGAACACCTGCAGAACAAGAACCAGCGCCTCTTCGCCTACACCGGGCTCGTGCACACCTACGCGCGCACCCGCGCGGAGCTCGAGAACCAGGTGATGCAGATCATCTCGACGGCGCGCTCGTGGTCGGTGGACCTCTCCACCCTCGCATACCGCCAGCGCGAGGGCCTCAACTCGGTGCTGCCCCTCGGCAACAACCACGTCGAGGTGGGGCGCCTCTCGACCACGGCCGAGGTCGCCATCCAGATCCCCTTCGCCACCCAGGAGGTGAACCAGGAGGGAGGCGGCTACTACGGCCAGAACAAGGTGAGCAGCAACCTCGTCATCTGCAACCGCAAGAGCCTGGCGAGCCCGATGGGCTACGTCTCGGGCAAGCCGGGAAGCGGCAAGTCCTTCTCCGTGAAGCGAGAGATCGAGAACACGATCCTGGCGTACCGAAACGACCAGGTCGTGATCTTCGACCCGGCGGGCGAGTACGCGAGCGTCGTCGTGCCCAACGGCGGCGTCTCGGTGAAGCTCGGCCCGGGCTCGGGCGCCTGCCTCAACCCCTTCGACCTCGCCGACGTCGCCGGGCAGCCGCCCGCGGCGCAGAGGGCCTTCAAGATCGACGCGTTCCTCGCGCTCTCGGGGGCCACGATGGCGGAGGGGAGCCAGGGGCTGCCCGAGGCGGACAAGTCCATCATCAGCCGCTGCGTTGAGCTCGCCTACGAGCGCTGCGGCGCGGTGGGCCGCGTGCCCGTGCTCGGCGACCTCTACGACGTGCTCCTCGAGCAGGGGGAGCCCGAGGCGCGCGACATAGCGCTCCGCTACGAGCGCTACGTCAAGGGCGCCCTCTCGTTCTTCAACCACGAGTCGACGGTGGGCTTCGACGCCCGCGTCACCAACATCGACCTGAAGGACCTCTCCAGCAACATGCGCACCTTCGCGATGCTCACGGCGCTGGAGGCCGTGCGCAACCTCATGTACCGCAACTGGGAGAGGGGGGTGACCACCTGGCTCTACATCGACGAGGTCCAGTCGCTCTTCGACCACCCCGCGATCGTCAGCTACTTCTCGAAGTTCTGGGCGGAGGGCCGCAAGTTCAACCTCGTCTGCACGGGCATCACGCAGAACAGCGTCTACATGCTCGCGCACGAGGAGGCGCGCAACATGGTGCTCAACTCCGACTTCATCCTGCTGCACAAGCAGTCGCCGCTCGACCGCAAGGCGTGGGTGGACCTGCTCGGGCTCTCCGACGAGGAGGCGACCTACATCGACGAGTCGGTGCGGCCCGGAGAGGGGCTGCTGGTCGCGGGCGCCGCGCGCGTCCCCATCAAGGACGACTTCCCCAGGGGCGAGCTCTACGACCTCTTCAACACCAAGCCCGACGAGGTCGCCGAGGCCAGGCGCGCCGCGGGCGACACGGGACGCCTCGCGCGCCGCGTGCCCGACCCCATGGCGCCCCCGGGGAGGCACTTCGCATGACGGCACACCCGGATGTTGCCAAGAGGAGCGCCGGAAGCGCGGCATCGGTCGCCCGCGAGGCCGCCGAGCGCCTGCACGGACGCAGGCCCACCCCGCGCCGCGACCCACGCGTCGCCACGATTCCGTCCCGCCCGGGGAGGCTCTCGCGCTCGGCGCGCAGGAGGCCGACGCCGAGGGAGCGCCAGAGGCGGGCCAACGTGGCGTCCGCCATCCGAGAGGCCCACGCCGCACAGGCGGCGCCGTCCGCAGCGGCGCCAGTCGCCCAGGGGGCGGGGCGCCGTGTGCGCGACAGGCTCGTCGCGGCGCTGGCGTCGATCGCCGCGCCGCTCGCCGGCGCCGCCGCGGCCACCCTGTCCGTGGTGCTGGCGGCGCTGCTGGCAAGCCAGCTCCTCGGCGCCCTCTTCGGCTTCTGGAAGCACGAGGACGACATGCAGAGGGTCGTGGCGGGCCTGCCACCCTACATCACCTACGAGATGGTGCTCGAGGCCCTCGAGTGCCAGGAGGAGTACGGACACCCGGCCGGCTGCACACTCGCGCAGATCATCCTCGAGTCCGGCGTGGGCGACCACCTCTCGGGGCTCGCCGAGCGGGATAACAACCTCTTCGGCATCAAGTGGTCCCCGAGCTTCGCCGGGTGCCCCGAGGTGTCGGGCTGCGAGGCGTGGCTCACCGGCGAGGAGTACGACGGGGTGGCCGTCACCATCACCGACTACTTCACCTGCTTCACCTCGAAGGTCGCCTCGATCCGCTTCCGCTCGCGCGTGCTGCTGCAGAACTCGCTCTACGCGGACAACCCCATCATCCGCCAGGCGATCGCCGAGCGCGACTCGGACCTCATGGCGGAGGGCCTGAAGGACGCGGGGTACGCCACGAGCTCCGACTACGTGGCGGCGCTCGTCTCGGTCATGGACACCTACGGCCTCAGGCGGTTCGACTCCATGAGCGCGGAGGACTTCGAGGCATCGGGAGGCGATGTCACCGGCGCGCTCGACCTCGGCGCGGACGCGTCGGCGAGGCAGCAGGCCGTCGTCAACGCGGCCTTCGCGGAGACCTACCACGAGGGCGGCTACTGCGCGGAGTGGGTCATGCGCGTCTACGAGCGCGTGGGGCTGGGGCGCCAGTACGGCGGCGACGCACGCGACATCTACTGGTCGTGGTGCACGAGCTCGGACCTGTCGACCCTCAGGCCCGGGATGGTGATCGCGGTGCCGTCATCGCCCGCCTCGGAGGCCGGCAAGATCTACGGCCACGTCGCCGTCTACGTGGGAGGCGGCATGGTCCGCGACAACGTCGGCTACATACGCATGACCCCCGTCGATGAGTGGGTGGCCTACTACTCCGCGCGCGCCACCCCGCGCTGGGGCTGGTACGGAGGCATCCCGCTGGAATAGGGAGGAGAGACACATGGAGAGAAGGAACACGATCATCGCGCTCGCCGTGGCGGGGGCCGTCGCCGTCGGCATGGTCTCGTGCGCCACGAGGTGCGTGGCCAGGAGGGCCCAGGATGAGCCGGCCGCCGCCGAGGCGGTGGCCACCGAGGAGGAGGTCGCGACCACGCGCTGGCGCATCCCCGAGCCCGAGGGCGAGGCCGACGAGGTCCGGACGCGCGCCTGGGAGGCCGCGGACGGGTCGGGGGCCACGCTCTCGGTGCGTGGCGGCACGCTCCTCGAGCGCTCGGCGGAGGGAGACCTCACCGTCACGTCGTTCCAGGAGCTCGGCGAGTCGGAGGGGCTCGTCCGGGTCCGCTGCGTCGGGCCCGAGGGGGCGACCTTCGACGACGAGCTGCGCCTGGGGCGCGACGGGGGCCGCATGACGGTCTCCTCAGGCGCCTTCCGACTGGCGGGGACCTACGTCGAGGCCGAGGGCGCGGGCACGGTCCGCATCGAGGGCGTGCCCGAGGCCTACCTCTCGCTCGTGGGCGACTGGCAGGGCTTCGCCCACGGCGTCGAGGCGTTCTGCGCCACGTGGGTCCCGGACGCCGCCACGGCGACGTTCTCCCCCGAGGTCTCGCTCGACACGGCGAGCGGGCGCGTCACCGCGACCCTCGCCTGCGACGACCCCGCGTCCACAACCGTCTCCGTCGCGTGGGACGGCACGACCTTCGAGGTGTCGGCAGATGGGCGCTAGGGGGAGGCGCCGCCTCGCGGCGTCCCTCGTCGTGGCGCTGGCCGTCGGCCTCGCGATCCTCGCGCCGACGCCCGCCTACGCCTCGATTGGCGACGACGTGAACGAGTGGATGTGCGGGGTGCTGCGCGACTGCGCCAACTGGATCTTCGGGGCCCAGGCCAAGGTGCTCGCCTCGATCGGGGTGGACGGGGTGCTCTCGGCGCCCTTCGAGACGATGCTGGGCTCGGCGGGCTCGGCCAGCCTCTACGGCATCGCGCACGGGGTCTGGCAGTCGGCGGTCCTGCCCATAGGCTGCGGGGTGCTGTCGCTCGTCTTCACGGTGCAGCTCATCCACATCTCGCAGCGCATGGACGGCAACGCCAGCATGCCCGGCGTGAGGGAGGTCGTGTTCCTGCTCGTCTTCTTCGCCGTGATGCTCTTCCTCGTGCAGAACTCCTTCGAGCTCATGCGGGCCCTCTACGAGGTGGCGCGCCTCGCGATCAGGCGCGCGGCCTCGGTCGTGGGGTCGGGCGGCGCCATGGACCTCACCGAGGTCTCGGTCGTCACCGAGGACGACGACGTGGCGGCCCTGCTCGCGATGATCGTCGTCGCGCTCGTCTCCTGGCTCGTCGTCATCGTCGCCTACGTGGTCGCGCTCGTCGTGACCTGGGGGCGCGCGATCCAGATCTACATGATGGCGGCGCTCTCGCCGATACCGCTGGCCCTCATGGGCCTCGAGGACACCCGCCAGGCCGGGGTCTCGTTCCTGCGGCACTTCGCGGGGACCTGTCTCGCCGGCATCATCACGCTCGTGCTGCTCGTCGCGTTCCCCGTCGTGCTCGGCGGGCTCGACGCGGCCAGCGCGGGCACCGGCACGGCCGCGGACTCGGTCGTGGGAGGGCTCAGCTACGCCCTCCAGTACATGGCGATGTGCGTGCTTCTCGTGCTCAGCCTGGCGAAGTCCGGCAGCTGGGCGCGCGACGCCCTGGGCGGATAGGAAGGGAGAGACACCGCCCGAGGGCAGGCATAGGAAGGAAACAGACATCGGCCCGGCAGCGCCGGGCGGAAGGGAGGCCACCGATGGCCGACACCAACCACGAGGGGCGCCAGCGCGTCTACCTCACAGTGCACGAGAACTTCGTGCGCGAGGACATCCACTACCAGGACTGGAAGAGCGGGGAGGATCGAAGCTTCAACCTCGTGACGCTGCCCATGGGGACCGTCGTCGACGGCGAGGACCTCGGGGGCTGGCAGTTCAGCGCGCTCTTTGTCGACGAGAGCCGCTTCAAGGGCGAGCACTGGCGCGACATCCCGCTGCTCGCCGACCGCGAGGTGTGGCTGCGCCGCTCCGTGCTCGACGCGGACGGCAACCCCATCCCCGACGAGAACGGCCGCAACCAGGTGGAGACCCGCAAGGTCCCGCCCCAGGCCATCAAGGAGGCGCTCATCGAGTCCCGCCGACGCTGGGCGGAGCTCCACCAGGCGCCGCGGCCGCTCGCCGAGCACGCGCAGGACGCCCGCGCCTGCTCCGAGGCGATGCGCCCCGGCGCCGGCGACCCCCAGCCCGAGGCCGTGCGGGGTGAGCAGTGATGCGCAGGTGGCAAAGGGACATGCTCCGGCGCCTCGGGGGCATCGCGATGGCGGCGGTGCTCGTCGCATCCCAGCTCCTCGGGGCGCTCGCCCCGGTCGCGGCCTACGCGGCGGGCGGCTCGATGACCATCACGAGCTCGACCCACGGCGGCGAGGGCTTCATCGCGTTCGGCACGGAAGACGGCCACGAGGCATACTGCATCAACCCCGAGCGGGGCAACCCCGACTACCACACGTTCACGCGCTGGGACTGGACGGGCGAGGCATCCGGGATCCTTCCCGACCCCCACGCGCTGGCCTACCTCATGAGCCAGGTAGCGCCGGGCAACCCCCAGGGCTTCGCCACGCCCGACTCGTCGATCAACCTCGCCGTGTGGATGCTCTGCGGGGCGAGCGTCGACTTCGGCAGCGGCGCGTACTCGGTTGCCGACATGAGCGGCAACATCTACGAGGGCGCGGGGGGCCGCGTCAGCCGGTCCGACGCCGGGAAGATCCAGTCCGTCGTGGCGGATGCCCGCGCGCACGCGGGACAGAGCGGCGAGTGGGACCGCATGAGCCGCGTCTGGTACAACGACGGGGCGCCGGTCCAGAGCGTCGTCGAGGTGCTGCCCTTCGGCTCAATCAGCCTGGGCAAGTCCTCGGCCGACACGTCCATCTCGGCGGCAGATGGGCTCTACAGCCTGGCAGGCGCGGAGTACGGCGTGTTCACGGACGAGGGCTGCAAGAACCAGGTGGCCACCATCACCACCGACTCCAAGGGCAACGGATCCGTCGACCAGCTCGCGCCTGGGACCTACTGGGTGCGCGAGACCAAGGCGCCCAAGGGATACGCCCTCGACGGCAAGGCCCACAAGGTCACCGTCAGCGCGGGGAAGGACTCCCACGTGGACGCGCCGGAGCAGCCGCAGTCGAACCCGCTGGGCCTGGCCGTCGCGAAGGTGGACTCCGAGACGGGCGGCACCGCCCAGGGCGACGCGACGCTCGCCGGCGCGGAGTTCCGCGTCGAGTACTACGCATCCGCCAAGGCGGAGGGGAAGCCCGCCCGCACCTGGGTGCTGCGCACCGGGGCGGACGGCAGGGCTACCCTCGACAGGGATCACCTCGTGTCGGGCGACGAGCTCTACCACGACTCGAAGGGCAACCCGACGATCCCGCTCGGCACGGTCGTCGTGACCGAGACCAAGGCCCCCGAGGGCTACCTCCTCACCGACGGCAGGCCCCACACCGTGCGCGTCACGGCGGAAGGCACCGCGGAGGCGGTCACGACCTACGTGGCGCCGGAGGCCCCCGACGACGTGATCCACGGCGGCATGTCGCTCGCCAAGCGCGACCTCGAGCTCGACTCCACGACCCCGCAGGGCGACGCCTCTCTCGACGCGACGTACACCATCTACAACCGCAGCGCCAATCCCGTCATCGTGGGCGGGAAGTCGTACGGGAAGGACGAGGCCGTGTGGAGCGGCACCGCGGACCCGGACGACGGATCGCTCGCGACGCCAACGGACCTGCTGCCCTACGGCACCTACGAGGTACGCGAGACCGAGCCCGCCACGGGCTACCTCCCGGACGAGGCCTGGTCCTTCACGTTCGAGGTCCGCGAGGACGGGAAGGCCTACAGCCCCGGCGATGGCCAGCACAACGCGGACCAGGTGATCCGCGGCGGCCTCGACGTGGCCAAGCAGGACCGCGAGACGCTGCGGTTCCGCCCGTTGGGAGGCGCGACCCTCGAGGGCGCCGAGCTCACCGTCTACAACGCAAGCGAGAGGGGAGTCCTAATAGGCGACAACCTCGTCCAGCCGGGAGGGGAGTGCCTCACGCTCACCACCGACGCCGACGGCCTCGCCTTCGTGGCCTCCGACGGCCTGCCCTACGGCACCTACGTGGTACGCGAGACCAAGGCCCCGAGGGGCTACCTCCTGAACGAGGGGTGGTCGCGCACCTTCGAGGTCCGCGAGGACGGGTCCGTGGCGCTGCTCAACACCACCGAGGAGGCCGTCGACGACCAGGTCATCCGCGGCGACCTGCACCTCGTGAAGGTGCGCGAGCGCGGCATGGACCGCCTGTCGGGCATCCCGTTCCTCGTCACCTCCGAGACCACCGGGGAGTCCCACGTCGTCGTCACCGACGCGAACGGGCAGATTGACACGGCAAGCTCCTGGAACCCGCACTCCCAGCGCACCAACGCCAACGACGCGGCGGTCTCCGCCGACGGCACGGTCGACGAGGCCGCGCTCGACCCCGACGCGGGCGTGTGGTTCACCGGCGCGACCGACGTCACGACCGAGCCCATCGACAGCCTGGGGGCGCTCCCCTTCGACACCTACCGGGTGGAGGAGCTGCGCGTGGCCGCCAACGAGGGGCTCGAGCTCGTGACGCTCACGATCACGGTGTCCCGCCACGGCACCGATGTGGACGGCGGCACCGTCGACGACAGCCCCGGCCCGCGCATCGAGACCGAGCTGACCGGGCGCGAGGGGACCCACATCACCAAGGGCGACCACGACATGACGCTCACCGACACGGTCTGGTACGAGAACCTGGAGCCGGGCCGCGAGTACACCGTCAACGGCACCCTCATGGACAAGGCGACGGGCGAGCCGCTGCTCGACGCGGACGGCAACCCCGCAACTGCCAGCACCACCTTCAAGGCCAAGACCAGCTCCGGCACCGTGGAGATGGAGTTCACGTTCAAGGTGAACTACGTCAACCACGTCTCCATCGTCGCGTTCGAGAGCCTGCTCGAGGACGGCGTCGAGGTGGCGGTCCACGCCGACATCGAGGACGAGGACCAGACGGTCCACGTCCCCGAGATCGGCACCACCGCTGCCGACTCCGAGACGGGCGCGCACGTGGCGCTCGCCGACGACTCCGTGACCGTCGCGGACACGGTCGCCTACCAGAACCTGCTGCCCGGCCAGACCTACCAGCTGGTCGGCACCCTCATGGACAAGTCGACCGGCGAGCCGGTGGCGGGCCCCGACGGGAACGCCGTCAGCGCCACCGCCGAGATCGCGCCCGAGTCCCCGGACGGCGAGGCGACGGTGGAGCTCTCCTTCGACGCCACGCAGCTCGCGGGGCACGACGTGGTCGTGTTCGAGCGCCTCTACCTCGGCGAGGCCGAGGTCGCCGAGCACGCGGACATCGAGGACGCGGGCCAGACGGTCACGCTGCCCGAGATCGGCACCACCGCCACGGCCGGCGGGGCCCACGAGGCGGCGGCGTCCGAGTCCCTCACCATCACCGACGTTGTCTCCTACGAGGGGCTCGTCCCCGGCGAGGAGCACGTCGTGGGGGGCACGCTCGTGGACAAGGCGACGGGCGAGGCCATCGAGGGCGCCACGGCGTCCGCGACCTTCACGCCCGAGGAGGCGAGCGGGAGCGTCGAGGTCACCTTCACCATCGACGCCTCGCAGCTCTCCGGGCACGGGCTCGTGGCCTTCGAGCGCGTCTCCTGGCGGGGACATGTCGTGGCCACGCACGAGGACCTCTCCGACGAGGGCCAGACCGTCCGCATCCCCAGGATCGGTACCACCGCCAGCGACGCCTCCGACGGCGACCACGTCGCTCAGGCCTCGGCCAAGCTCCGCATCGCCGACGAGGTGGCCTACGAGGGCCTCACGCCGGGCCAGGAGTACGTCGTGACCGGCACCCTGATGGACAAGGCCACGGGCAAGGCGGTCGACGGCGCGACGGCGGGCGCCACCTTCACCCCGAAGGAGGAGTCCGGCACCGTGACGGTCACGTTCGAGCTCGACGGCTCCAAGCTGGCCGGGCACGACCTGGTCGCCTTCGAGGTCCTCATGCGCGGGGACATCACCGTGGCCACCCACGAGGACATCGAGGACGAGGGACAGACGGTGCGTGTCGTCTCCATCGGCACCACCGCCACCGACAAGGCGGACGGCGACCACACGGTCGCGGCTGCCAAGGTCGAGGTAGTCGACGTCGTGTCCTACCAGGGGCTCACCCCTGGGCAGGAGTACGCGGTGACCGGCACGCTCATGGATCGCGAGACCGGAAAGCCCGTGACCGACGGGTCCGGCAAGCCGGTGACCGCCGGCACGTCGTTCACGCCGGAGAAGGCCGACGGCCAGGTGAGCGTCACCTTCGAGCTGGACGCATCGCAGCTGGGCGGGCGCGACCTCGTGGCCTTTGAGGTGCTGACCCAGGGCAAGGCGACGGTGGCAACGCACGAGGACCTCGAGGACGAGGGCCAGACCGTCCACGTCGAGGAGCCCAAGGTGCCCGAGAACCCGACCACGCCGCGACTGCTGCCCAAGACGGGCGACGACACCCGACTCGGGCCGTTCGTGGCGGCGATGGTGGCCAGCGGATCCGGGCTCGTCGCGCTCGGCGTGTGGGAGCTCCGCCGGCGCCGCCGGGACGACGGGTGGGACGGCGACGACCCCGACGACGGCTTCCCGCACATCCAGCGCGGCCGCGTCACGCAGACCATGCCCGACCTCGGCCAGGGGGAGGAGGTGATCCCGTGAGGAAGGCGATCCTGGTGGCGCTCGGCGTCATCGCGCTGACCGCCTACGCCTGCTGCAGGCTTGCGGGCGAGGCAGACCGGATGGAGGGGTACCGCCGATAGAGACGGCCGTCCCATAGAGAACAAGCGAGGCGGCGGCCCTGTTGGACCGCCGCCTCACCAATCAGCATCGATGGCTTCGGGAAATGACCCTGTCTGCAAGTAGTCCCGACGGATCTTGAGGAAGAGCTTCTGCGCAAGCCGAACCCTATCGTAGAGTGGGAATGATTCGAGCCTCAAATCAGTCTTTCACACTCTAACCCAGAAAGCAATAAACCCACAGGTCAGAAGTGGTGTGTTCGAGAAATCGGCACACCTCTTCACTTCACTAGAAAACGCTCCTTTCGGGATTATTCGTACCTGAATTCGTACCACCTCAGCGCCACCATTCAGGGTGCTGGGCATAGGAAGGAGATTCAAGCCATGATTAGCAAAGCTAAGATGACCGAACTCAGCCAGACCGAGAACATGGCGTACTTCCGCGCGGATCTTTGCGTGTACTCGCCAGAGAGTTACACGCTTAAGGAAAAGAGGGACATCTGCAACGACATGATCTCCACCAGCAAGGCTGTCCTCGATGCCATGCGCGAGGACTTCGATCAGTTCTGCCCTGGATGCCCGAGCCAAGCTCCTTGACATGCTCTGCGCCTCTGGCGTCGAGAGCCCCGAGTGGTGGTGGGATGCTTCGAGCGCTAAGCGAACGTGCCCTCTGGCACTTTTAAAGCGAGAGGGCGCGGGCGTTCTAGCCCGCGCTCGCATTGGCAAAGCTCAAATTCGTGGGCGACGGAGACCCGCTCTACCGAGAGCTCACACCTCCGGCCTAGCCAGAACCCATAGATGCCCGGAGGGCCGCTTGTAGCACCAGACAGGCGGCCCTCCCTCTATTTGCCCTCGGAATCCATAAGCTTGAACGTCTCCTTCCAGCCCTAGGGCTAGCGTCCAGGATCGTCCTGCACGAGCGGGCGCCCGACCTCGCGGACACTCGGGATGAGCCACGTGACTGCGGCGAGCACCACCATCAGCAGCCCGGATCCCGCGAACCAGAGCGGCACCCCCACGGAATCCGCCAGGAGCGTGGAAGCGACGAGGCCGACGGGCATCGCCCACGACATGATTGCCCCATACAGGCCAAACACCCGCCCCAGGTACTCGGGCGGCACCTTCTCCTGCATGAGCGCGGTCTGCGGGCCGCTATAGAACGGCGAGCTCAAACCCATGAGGAAGCTCATCACAATGAACACGGCGAAGCCGCCGGGGGCGAGCAGGCCCGATACGAGCGTCGCAAGCCCCAAGAGCGCTGTGGCGGCCACGATGCTGATCGATCGGTTCTTGAAACCGCCTGTCGCCGCGAGAAGGGCCGAGCCCGCGACCATGCCGACGGAGAAAGCGATCTCTACCATCGCCGCATCGGTGGTGGTACCGCCGAAATGGCCGAGCGTCATTAGGGGAAACAGAGCCGCTATGGGCGAGAACACCAGCGAGAACGCAAATCCGCACCACAGCAGCGCGTAGAGCCCGCTGAAGCCGCGGAGCACGCGCAGGCCGTCCAGCGATTCGCGGAAAAGCGCCCGCAGCCCCCCGATAAACCCCTCCGAGGCACCCAACGCGCCTTCTTCCCGCAAGTCGCCGACGTCTATGCGCGCGACGAGGACGGCCGCCGAGGCAACGAGCGCCCCGAGGACGTCGAGGGCGATCATGGGGGTCAGCCCCCAGAGCGGATAGATCGCGGCAGCCACGGCGGTGCCGAGGATGTATCCGCCGGATTGGACCCCCTGTGTCACCCCTGAGAGGCGAACGAGGTGCTCGGGAGGGGCAACATGCGGCGTGAGGGCAAGAGAGGCTGGAGTATAGAACGCCGACCCGACCGCACGGAAAAATAGGGCGCAAATGACCACCCAGACAGGCAGGGGCGTCACGGCCGATACGAGCGCGACGACCGCGCTCACCGCCGCGATGAACAGGTCGGCCCCTATGAGGACGCGTTTGAGCGGATGCCTGTCGACGACGGTGCCGGCAAAGGTCCCGAACAGGGCGAGCGGCAGAAATCCCGCGAGCGATGCGAGCGAAAGCATGGCCGCTGAATTGGTGGAAAGGGCGATGTGCCAAATAAACCCCATCTGCAGGATCGAACTGGTGAGCACCGAGACGAGCTCCCCGCCCCACACGCAGGCGAGCTTGAACTGCCACGAGGATCGAAGCGAACCGGATTGCGAGGCGCCTGTAGCTGCCACCTTTTGATCCCTCCTTTCGCAAAACGGCTCTACTGCCAGAATTATATATCCTAGGTAGGTAGATGTCCATCGACGCAGTTAGCCGGCCTGTCTATGGCATGGGCATCGTGGCTGAGAACACCCCTTTGTACTTTGACTGCGCAAGCGATGCGGGCCTTGCCGTTGCCGGCCTGAATTTTCCCGGCTACGCCCAATACGAATCCGCCCCGGTGCAAGGCAAGACCAACGTGTGCGCCTGGGAGTTCCCCCTGTGGGTGGTTGCCAACTTCCATACGGTGGATGAAGTGAAGGCCGCTCTTGCCGAGACGGTCATCGTGGACAGGCCCATCAACGATCGCTATCCGTCCTCGTTACTGCATTGGATCATCGGCGACGCTGATCGCAGCATCGTGGTGGAGTACACGGCCCAGGGCATGCAGGTCTTTGACAACGGACTCGATGTCCTGGCCAACCAACCCGGTTTTGCCTACCATGCGGAAAACGTCCGAAGCTACATCGGCTGCTCTCCCGAAGTCGAGGGCCCCGTCTTCTGGCGTGCTGCTGAGCTCTCGGCCTACGGAACTGGGAGCGGCATGCGCGGGATTCCCGGCGACTGCTACTCCCCCTCGCGTTTCGTGCGCGCCGCGTACCACAACGCCTTCTATCCGCAGAAGGAAACCGAGGCCGAGAACGTGTCACGCCTGTTCCACACGCTGGGAAGCGTTGCGATGATTGACGGCGCATCCAAGATGCTCGACGGCGCCTACGAGATAACCGTCTACACCGGCGGCCTGTCCACGCGCACGAACACCTACTACTACAACACCTACGACAATCCGGCCATCAGAAGCGTTGCCCTTTCCGACTACGACACGACGGGCACAGCGCTAGTGGAAGTGGGCTGACACCGGCATTGCCCAGGCACGGGCTCGTGCCTGGGCAATGGATTGGGTGACGTGTTTGGTTCGACGAGATTGAGCTTGCGCTCGTGTAGGCTCGCCGATCTGCGCATTCTCTAGCGTCAGCCAGCTGCTCTCATAAGGTCCGCCAGCGTCACGTGCGGATTGCGGGTGCAGGTCAAAGGCCGGATTCGCCATGTAGCCCTCGTAGAAGTCGATCTCCTCCTGTGTTGCGGGCTGAATGTAGTGCCTGCGAGCTGCGATAAACGCGGTCGGGTGACGTCATGACGTCGCCTGACTGCGAGTGGGGTGACGTCACGGGCGCGGAAAAGGTGTCCGTGACGTCGCTTTGACGTCCGCAGGGAGGACAGCCGAAGCCACGGTGGAGACGGGGGATACGACGGAGCGTCTCGAACCACCTCAAGTCACTACAGCCACCCCACTCTGATTGAGTGGGAATAAGATTTCGCACAAATCACTATTCCACGCTCCGCCCCAGAAAATAACGAAACCGCAGGTCAGAAGTGGTGTGTCCGAGAAATCGGCGCACCACTTCGCTTGATAAGAAAGCACTCCTTTCGGGATGATTCGTACCGGAATTCGTACCACCCCAGCGCCACCATTCAAGCGCCGGGCGGCGAGAGGAGATTAGGAACATGATGAACGAAGCGAAGATGAACGAGCTCACCCAGGCCGAGGACATGGTGTCCGCCTCCCAGTCCAGTAAAGGGATGGCCTTGCCGATGCCAAACAAAGAAGAGAGCGGCCTCTCGGGTGGTTCTGCCTAGCGAAGCCATCATAACGGACGTGGAATCCTCCGGGCAGCTTCGGAGCGCCCAACTCGCAGGTTCTTTCGTAAGATCATAATAGCATTGACGGTAAATTGTTAACAGTGTATATTAAATGGCGGTTAGAAGAGGAGACAGCTTATGAAGTTGCAAGTAGATGAGTCCCTTCCCAGATACGTGAATGATTCCGTAGCCGCTTTGGAAAGGATACTGACGAGCGACAATTTCAGCGTCTTTGAGAGGATCACCCGGGTATCCAGAGGCGAGATCTTCGTATTGAAGATTCTCCTGCTCAGGGATGGTACTTCAACGCCCACGGAGATCAGCGAGGCGATGAGGAGCACGAAGGGGCGCGTATCAGCCATATTGAATTCGCTGGAGAAGAAGGGCTTCGTCGGCCGGGAGATCGACAGGGACAACCGCAGGAACATCATCGTGACGCTTACGGACTCCGGCAGGGATTATGTGATGAAGGAGCTCCGGGAATGCTACCGCATCGTGGCACATGTTTTCGAGGAGCTGGGAGAGGAGGATTCCAATAGATTCGTCGAATTGGCGGAGCGGGCGTTTCATCTGATGAGCGAATAGGAAGCCCATTGCAGGCCGAAAAGGCCTGCAAAATTTGAGCTAACAGTTTACAGGGTTAAAATTTGATGGCATACACAAAGGAAGGAGTCTGCATGAGCGGCTTTTCAAAGGGCAGCAGGCCGGGCGGAACATACGTGATGGGCGGGAAGGCGGTGTCCCGGGTGGGATACGGCACCATGCAGCTGCCGAAACTGAAGGACGAGGCCAAGGCGAGGGCGGTGATCCGCAGGGCCTACGAGCTTGGCGTGAACCATTTCGACACGGCCGACTTCTATGAGGACGGGTTCACGAACAGGTGCCTGGCGGACGAGATCGGCAGGGAGCCGGATGCGGTGATCGTGACCAAGATCGGCGCAAAGCCCGGCAATGGCGTCATGCCGATGATACCCGCACAGAGGCCGGAGGAGCTCAGGCAGCACATAGAGGACAATCTCAGGAGCCTCAAGACGGACCATCTGGGGATCGTCAACTTCCGCAGGATCGCACCGGGAACGTTCCCCTTGAAGCCGAGCCAGAAGGTGAGTTTTGACGACCAGATGGCGGAGCTCGTCAAGATGCGCGACGAGGGGCTGATCGAGGGGATCGGGCTCTCCACGGTCAGCCTGAAGGAGCTGCAGGGCGCATTGCCTGCCGGCATCGTCTGCGTCCAGAACCAGTACAACATCACGTCGCGCAGCCAGGAGGGCATACTGGACCTGTGCAGGCAAGAGGGGATCGCATGGGTGCCGTACTTCCCCCTTGGCGGCGGCATGCCCGGCTCTGCGAAGGTGACAGAGGACGAGACGGTGCAGGCCGTCGCAAGAGAGATGGGGCTGTCGCCGGTCCAGGTGGGGCTGGCGTGGATCCTGCGGCACGCCGAAAACGCGCTCATCATCCCGGGGACCACGTCGATCGGCCACCTGGAGCAGAACGTCGCGGTAGGCGACATCCGGTTTGACGAGGACACGATGCGGCGCCTCGACAACGTTCCCCCGGCTAAGGGGATAGGGGCCATCGTCAATCGCTTTATGACGAGAAGGTGAGAGACGGACATGGCAGATATGGCATTGCAAGAGGCGATGAGGGCGCGCCATATGGTGCGGAAATACACGGGCAAAGAGATACCGGCCGATATCGTGGCAAAACTGAATGAGCGGGTCAGCCAAAACAACGATCGACACCTCCTGTCGATAAAACTGGTCACAAATGACGGGGGCGCGATTCCCGGCGTGATCAAGTTGATCCTTGCAAAGGGAGTGAACAACTACTTCATCATGGCAGGCCCCGAGGGGGCGGACGAGCGCCTTGGGTACTGCGGCGCGGACCTGATGCTCTACGCCCAGACGCTCGGGCTCAACACATGGTGGGTCGGCGGCACCTTCAACCGCAAGGGGGCGGCTAAAAAATCAGAAGGAGCGACTCCGGTCGGCATCATAGCCGTGGGCTACGGACAGACGCAGGGAACCCAGCACAAGATGAAGAAGGCGGAAGATGTGAGCGCCTATGTCGGCGATGCTCCCGGCTGGTTCAGAGAGGGCGTGGATGCCGCGCTTCTCGCCCCGACGGCACTGGCAAAGCAGGCATTCTTCATCAAGGGCGAAGGCAGCGCCGTGCATATCGACTGCGACAACGGAATCTTCAGCGGCGTGGACACCGGCCTCGTGAAATACCATTTCGAGCTGGGTGCGGGCAAGGGATGCTTCGAGTGGGTGTGATGCATGGACGAGCAGATTAGGCAATTGCAGCAGATGATCGATGAGAGCCACTTCACATTGGTCATTACCGGGGCGGGCATCTCCGTCGCCTCCGGCATTCCCAGCATGCACGGCTTGAACCTGGCGGAGACGCTGCAGTTTGCCTCCACATCCGTGCTGAGGGCGACACCGGAGCACTACTACAGGGTTGCCCGGCATTCCTTTCTGGATGCCATGTTCGGCAACGGCCCCAGCCTGTCGCACAGTAAGCTGGCGGAGCTGGAGGGGAAAGGCAAGGTACAGGGGATCATCACGACGAACCTGGACAACCTGCACAGCCTTGCCGGCTCGAAAAACGTGGCGGAGATACAGGGCAGCTTCGCGGTAAACACCTGCCTGAAATGCGGGAAGCGGAACCACGACGTGAACATCTGGAATCGGGGATGCGCCCCGAGATGCGAGTGCGGAGGGCTCTACGCCTGCTGGCCGGTCTATGCTCATGTCGGCCTGTATGACGACGATGTCCCAAAGGCGCAGGAATGGGCGCGAAAGGCCGAGCTGGTCATCGTGGTCGGCGCAATCGGCAACTATGGTGGCGTGTACTGGAACCACATCAGCCCATCCGCCAGGATTGTGCAGATCAATCCCAGCCACACACAATTCGACTCTTGCTCCACCCTGAACATCCGGAGGAAATGCGATGAAGTGTTCGCGGAATTGGAATAGGCCATGATTCGCCTTGTCAAAGGGGACATCACGAAAGTCGCGGATGTCGATGCGATCGTGAACGCCGCGAACAGGACGCTGCTGGGGGGTGGAGGCGTCGACGGGGCGATACATCGTGCCGCCGGCAGAGGGCTGAGGGTAGAGTGCCTCAAGCTGCATGGATGCAAGACGGGCAGCGCGAAAATCACAAAGGCCTACAACCTTCCCTGTGAATACGTGATCCATACGGTCGGGCCGATCTGGCATGGAGGCGGCAAAGGTGAGCCGGAAACGCTCTCGGCCTGTTATCGGAACTCGCTGCGTGTGGCCCAGGAGAACGGCATCCGCAGGATAGCCTTCCCTTCCATCTCGACAGGCGTGTTTCACTATCCCGTAGATCGGGCGGCAGAGACGGCCATGATTGCCGTGCGGCAGTATCTGGAAGACAACCCGGGGTCGTTCGACCTTGTCGAGTGGGTGCTGTTTGAGGATTTCACGTATGCCGCTTATGAAAACGCAGCAAAATCCCCTCTTGCAGTGCGTTGATATTCCAGCCGTGCCGCAGCGTCCGCTGCGGTGGAATCGGGGCGAGGGCCTAACCACCATACGAGAGCGCGGTGGTGGGCGGCGGCGCTCTCGCGATGCGGTAGTCCTTGGCGCCGCCGCCGACCAGCGCGGCGAGGACTACCACCCAGTGTGTGAGAGATGGCACGTGCCCTCGGCGTCCGCCACGCCCTGGGACGGTGCCGACGAGTCTTCGCTGACGCCGGGCCAGGCGCTCGTGATGGCAATCCCCTCGATGGGAGGGGAGAAAGGAGCCATCATGGCACCAGAGCCTGGCTCGTTTGAGCAACCAATCAGTCGACACAAATCGCTCAACCGCGAGGAGCGACGCCGCATCAAGCGCAAGATGCGCCGACACCAGCGCGACGTCTTCCACGCGCGCGTGGTCGATGGCGCTACCTTCGCGGGAACGATGGACCTTCCCGTCATGGAAGTGTGGGCAGACAAGGGGTCTGCTGATCCTGCCATCTGGATAGAGTTCGAGCATGCTTTTTCCTCGCGTTTTCCCGATGGTGACTGCACCGACGAGGCTTCGCTTGCCTTCGCCCGTGAGTATCTTGCAAGTCAGGGCGCCTATTACGCCAGCATCTTTCCTGATGGTGATAAAACTCCTTTCCTCGAGCTTTTCGACAAGGAGACCGACCTTGCCGAATGGACGCGCATGCTCGATGACGTTGAGAGGCAAGACCAATCAGATGAGTAGCCCTGACGCCACTGGCTCGTAAGGCAACCGGCCCCGCCGGCTCTGGCGGGGCCGGTTGCTCATGCAGCGAAGGTGGGTGGCTTCCTCACCTCGAGATCAGCTGGTCTTCGGGGATAATACGGCTATCGCTACCAGCGCAAACGCGGTTGGGCGACGTCACGGGCGCGCAAACGGTGCCCGTGACGTCGCTTTGACGTCCGCGGGGATGATATCCGGAGCCACGACGCGCAGCGTGGATACGAGAGGGCGCTTCGAGCTACCCCAAACCACTACAGCCGCGCGACTCATATTGAGACAGCTCTGCTCGGGGGCGAACCTGCTGTAGCGTTCGACCTCGCACGAGAGGTCGTCTCCATCATTGGCGACCCATAAGACGCCGTCCAGCTCGGCAGCCCCAAACCCCTGCCTTCCCTCTTCGCAGCTGAGGTCATAGGTCCTATAGCTGTAGGCCGCCACCTTTCCGTCGCTCTCCTCGAGCTTGGCCCTGAACCCGAAACCCATGCTCATCGCTAGCCCCCGTAATGCCAGAACAGCAGGATGACTCTTGCCACGAACCTCATCCATGCAAGGCAGAACTTGCCTATCGCACCCAGAACACGCTTGGCCACGCCCATCTCACACGCTCCCTAGAAAGAGTCCTCGTCACCATAGACGTTAGCAGCCAGAGCGGACACAAATTCGTAGCTGGCCTCCGTCATGCCGAGCATCGCGTACATGCGCCCTTCGTCCCCCTCGTGCGCGCCGTCGGGTCCCAGTGCCCTCATGAGCGTGTCGTGCATGTTCGCGACGCGCGTTGCCATGCTCGACGAGCCCTTGGAAAGGCCGCAGAGCAGGTCGGTCGTCTCGTCGAGCTGCGAGACGTCGCAGAGGTCGGGGCCGATCCTGAGCCACTGGACCCTCCCGTCGATCTCTATCGAGCGCGCCTGCTCGACCTCCCCTTCCGAGAGCACGTGTATGCGGCATCCGGGCGAGCGCTGAGCCAGGGGTAGCGCACCGTCCTCGGTCGGCCCCTGCGGCACTCTGTACCAGCTCACCTCGACCCAAAGGCCGTCGCCCATCGCCACCCGGAAGTCGGTTAGCGCGTTGCCCATGCCGAGAGGGCTCGTAGTGGTCAGCGCGTTGGTGTCGAACGTCTCCACCGACCCGCCCTCGTAGTGCACGGTGACCTTCATCGCTCGTCCCTCCCGTCTCGCGTCGCCTCGGGCATGGCTGCCTGGCGTGCGGAATCGCCACCGCCGAGGGGGCGTCGGTGCGCGTCCCTGGCGCTTGCGGGCCCGTCCGCATGTCGGGCGCCAGCCCGCGGGCGGGCCCTCTCCGGGAGTATCGAGTGCTCCGCGCAGTACTCCCGCACGCGCCTGAGCCTCTCTACGCTCGCGTCTCGGCTGGGCATCCCCTCCAGCCTGGCTATGGCGGAGTCAATGGCGGCAAGGCTCCTGAAGCCGCCCCGGGAGACCGTGCTCATGGCTTCCGCAAGTCGGTTGAGCTCCCTGAGGTCCCTCACCTCTATGGCGCCCGACGCTATCGCCCTGACGTTTCTCGATGTGACCGGGCCCGGCCTCAGCCTGCTCGGGTTGGCGACCCACCTCGTCACCTCGCGCCTCGTGTAGGACGCCCCGAGCCTGGAGCCGCTCACCTGCCTGGACGGCGTCCCCGCCAGGGAGTAGACCCAGTCGTCTGCCCTCCTCGCGGAGACGCGGACGCTGATGCCCATCTCCTTGAGGGCGCTCTGGAAGTCTTCGGGGCTGCGGGAGAGGCTCCTCGCTACGTCGACCCTGGCGCGTATGTCCGCCACCCATGAGTACTCGCCGCGGCCGCCGTACTCTGCCTCCGGGCGGTCGACGTGGCGCCTCATGTATACGTCGGAGTCCCTCTCGCTCGCCCTTCCAGGCCTGTCCGAGAATCGGGAGAGCCCCATCTCCCCGGCGATCCTCTGGGCGGACCTCTTGAGCGCCCTGGGGTCGGGGTCCTGGAGGCGCCTTCCGGTCACGAGGTTGGTGTTGTTGACTATGACGTGGGCATGGGGCACGTGGTGCTCGTTGTCGTCGTGGTACACGACGGCGACCTCAAAGTCGGCGAAGTTCTCCTCCACCCATGACATGGTGACAGACCGGAGCTCTGAGAGGCTCACCGCGTCCCTCGGGTCGGGGGAGAAGACATAATGCTTGTAGGTGCGTGCTTTCCTGCCCTTAAACGGGCTGTCGTTGCCCAGTTTTTCTCGGGTCTCGTCCATCACGGACGCCCAGTCGTACTCGCGGTACTCGGGGAGGCCGTCCTCTCCGATGTCCGCCATGGGCGCGTCGAGGTTGAGGAAGTCCCTTGCGAGCGCGCGGCCCTCCTTCTCGAGGTAGCGCTGCGCGGCGCCGAGCTTTGTGTGCCCGGAGATCGGCTTCACGAATGGCACGGCTACTCCCCGAAGACGACCGGCATGCCGGTGAGCTCCGCCGCCTGCCGCCTGACCTCGGCCGCGTCGCGCCTCACCTCGTCGAGCCCGTACGACACGCCCCCCATCGCCTCGGCGAGGTCGAGCGCGTCCACGCCGGACTCGCGAACCGCCTTGGCGATCGCGTTGAGGGCGTGGGTCGACTGGTTGAGGAGGTGTCCGAGCGAGCGCACGTTGCGGACGTAGGCGGCGAGGGTGCTGCGGTCGAGCACGAGCGCGCCTCCTGCCGCGCCTCCCTTGGCGACAGCGCCTGCTCGGGCAAGGAGGCGCACCGTGTCGGAGACGGTGGTGCCGAGCGAGTCGGCGAGCGATCTCAGCGAGGACATCTCCTCCTCCGAGAGCATGACGTGGAGCTGGACGGGTCTGGGCATGGTCCTCCCTGGGACGGGCTCTCTATGTACAAGGGGTCATGCCAATCCTAGGGGCGCGGGGGCTCCCCCGCATGCGACACCCATGACACGCTGTCATGGGTGAGCGGGACGAGACGACGATGGGGCGGCTTGGAAAGTGGGCTTGGGGAGGAGCTTCGGCGACGTCGCCAAGGGCCCTTGTAAGGACGTCCCCGAGGAGGCTCGGACAAGCTATTCCATGGACTTGTACATGGAATAGGCAGCTTGCTATAACGTGCCCTCAGGACTGGTGGACGGACATATAGGGGACAATGGGAATAGGTGAAACAGCGCATTCAGTAGAAGGGCCGGAAGGTGGAAGAAGACTTGAACAGACTCCTCATGCAAAAGGAGATCTATCAGATACTCGACGGAGACTCCGTGCTCGAAAAGATCGATGGCCACGAAGTAAAGATGCCCTACCTGTCGGGTCCAATGCTGGCTGGCTTGTCGGTTGATTTCGGCGTGCCTACAGCCTATGGGTCACAGAGTAGATGGTGTTACGTCGAAGACATGATCTCTAATGCCGTCGAGACGGGTCGCGTCTCCCAGCTTCTTGGCCTGTTTTTCAACAGCCCCCAGTTTGCAGATGCTCTCGGTGATGTCGATCCTGACAGTTTCGAAGTCGAGCACGACAGAATCGTTCGCCTCGCAATCGGGGCAATCAACAAGAGACTCTTCTTTGGAGGCAATGAGCTACGTCAGGTGGGGAACAACTACGCAGTCGTTCCAAGAAACTCTCCAACCGTGGTTGAAGCGCCAAAGCTGAAGGTGATTGACCGACAGTACGTAAAGATGCTCTCGGAGCGTGCAATTCGGGACGTTGGAGACGGTCGCCTCGACAGCGCCCTGACGGAGGCCCGGACTCTACTCGAAGAGACCTTTTGCTATGTGGTCGAGATTCGTGGCGAGCAGCCGAGTGGCAAGGGAGACATTAACAGGCTCTACTCTCAGGTGAGTGACCTCTACGGCATGCATGCAACCAAGGAGATGGACACTAGGGTCAAAACGCTCATCTCAGGTCTGAACAAGGTCATCTCGGCCATATCCGACACGAGGAACAACAACAGCGATGCTCACGGCGTTGGCGAACGAAGGGTCTCCATCCGAGACTATCACGCAAGGTTGGCTGTCAACTCCGCGGCCACACTCGCGGACTTCATCCTTTCCGTTGCTGAGCATGCTGAAGCAAAGGGTGATGACTAAGAGGACCCTTCGATGTCTGGGATGGGGTTCCGGGGCGGCGAGGCGGGGCGCCCCTTGCCCGATCCGAGCCGGGGCGGAGCGTGCGTTTCGGCGTCCGCCGGGGCGGGCGCCTGTGCTCTTGCGGGGTGCTCTCGGCTATGCCATGGCCGCCTGCAGGTCCTCCACCATCGCCTTGGCGGCGTCGCGCACCACCTGCAGGCACGCGCGCATCTCCTCGTCGGTCTTGCCCACGGCCCAGCTGGCGACGTAGCCGAAGGAGTAGCCCGAGGTGTCCAGCCCCAGCGCCGCGCTCACGGCGTAGGCCACGCTCTCGGCCTGCACCTCGCGCATGGCTCGGTCGGGCATGCCCTCGGGGTCTCCGTCGTGCAGGCGGCTGTGCGCCAGCTCGTGCAGGGCCGTCTTCACGGTCTGGCCCTCGCCCATGCCCTCGCGGATGGCGATGAGCTCGCCGCGGCGGAAGTATCCCCTGGCGCCCTCGGGCAGGTCGGCCACGAGCTCGACGGGGTAGGCGGAGACGGCGCGCACGGCATCCATCACGGCGGCGTAGCGCTCCACGACCCCGGCGACCTCGTCCACGAGGGTGGGCAGGGGCTCGCCGTCGGTCTGGCTCACGTCGAAGACGTGGCCCACGCGGAAGCCCACGAGGCGGCGGTGCTCCTCGTCGGCGTCCTCGTCGCGGTCCTTGACGAGCATGGGCACGAGGATCTCGATGCCGCGCTCGCCTTTCCTCACGTACCTGTTGAAGTCACGCTTCCAACTCCTGAAGCTGGCCACGTGGGTGGCCGTGGGCATCTGCATCGCTATCAGGATGGTGTTGCCGAGGCTGTAGTCGTGGAACTTGGAGAGGCTCCGCAGCCACGACTCCCAGCGCTCGGACTGGTAGACCTCGCGGACGCCCTCGCCGAGGCGGTCGAGCGCCGCCTGCGCGCGCTCCTGCGCCCTCTCGCGCGCCTGCTGGCGCTCTGCCTTGCTCATGTGACGCTTGGTGCTCTTGGTGGTTGCCATGTCCTTGTCTCCTCTCGGGTGGCGGTGCCGCACGGACCGTCCGTGCGCGCTTGCCACCCTTGGAGGCCAAGGGTTTCCGCCCCGTGGTAGTCGCGGGGCAGAGGAGCTCCACGGCAACCTCCACCAATCGCCCTTGGATTTGTGCGAGGTTCCGTGGGGCCCTTGACCGGCGCCGTGCGGGGCGGCTGGGAGGGGTCCCGGGGCATGGGCGTGGCCATGGGGCGGGATGGTTTTCCTCTCACCCGTCTGCCTCTTGCGCGTTGTCGAATAGGGATAAACTTGTTGGGATGTATTGCAAATCGCAAGTGAGGCGGAGGCCATGGGCTACTCAGAGCTGTTGAGCAAGGGTGCGACACCGACTGAGGTTCGAACGTTCCTTTCCGAGGGGGACTCGACGGCGATAACCATACGCATCCCCCGTAACCTCAAGGAGGCGACCGCCGAGGCCGCCGAGCTGCACGGCATGAGCTTCTCCGCTTACATACGCTCTTGCCTCATGGCGGAGCTGTCGAGGGCGGTGGACGACCAGTGACGGGTCCCGACTTCTTTGACAACCGCTCGAGAATCCTCAAGGATGACCTGGTTGCACGCCTCCGTTCGGGGGATCGTCTCGCGGTTGCCGCCGCTTACTTCTCCATATACGGATACCAGGAGCTCAGGAATCAGCTCGACGGCCTGGAGGGGATGCGATTCCTCTACACGGCGCCGACCTTCCTGCAGGCGAAGGCAGACAAAAAGGCGCGCGAGTTCTACATCCCGCGCCTCGGCCGCGAGCGCGGTGTTGCCGGCACCGACCTCGAGATTCGCCTGCGGAACGAGCTCACCCAGAGGGCGATTGCCCGCGAGTGCGCCGACTGGATTCGCTCGAAGGCAAACTTCCGCTCTCTGCGCCAGGAGCAGGCGATGCCTCCCTTCATGGCCGTCGAGTCGGGCGGGGACTCCTACGTCTACCAGAACGTCGAGGGCATCACAGCGACGGCGATAGGTGCCGAGCCCGGGAGCTCTCCCTTCACCATGATTCCACGCCAAGGGGCCGAGGTTGCCCGTGAGTACCTGCGACTCTTCGACCAGGCGTGGGCCGACGAAGCGGCAACCGAGGACGTCACCGAGCAGGTCGTCGACTCCATCTCGACCATGTATAGGGAGAACGCCCCAGAGCTCGTCTACTACAAGGCGCTGCACGAGATCTTCTCCGAGTTCCTGGCAAACGTGGACGAGGACGACCTGCCCAAGGAGGCGGCGGGGTTCCGCGACTCCAAGGTATGGGGGATGCTCTATGACTTCCAGCGCGACGCGGCCCTTGCCATCATCAACAAGCTCGAGACCTACAACGGCTGCATCCTTGCCGACTCCGTGGGCCTCGGCAAGACGTTCACGGCCCTCGCGGTCATCAAGTACTACGAGGCCCGCAACCGCAACGTGCTCGTCCTCTGCCCCAAAAAACTATCCAACAACTGGATGACCTACCGCAACAACCAGACGAACAACCCCATCGCGGATGACCGTCTGCGCTACGACGTGCTCTTCCACACCGACCTCTCCCGCGAGCGCGGCACCTCGGAGGGCGGCCTCGACCTGGCGACCGTCCGCTGGGAGAACTACGACCTCGTGGTCATCGACGAGTCCCACAACTTCCGCAACGGCGGCGACTCCGCCCTGGAGGGCAAGGAGAACCGCTACCAGAAGCTCATGAACAAGGTCATCGGCACCGGCATCAAGACGCGCGTGCTCATGCTCTCAGCGACGCCCGTCAACAACCGCTTCCGCGACCTCCAGAACCAGCTCGAGCTCGCCTACCGCGGCTCCGACGTCGACTGGCGCGAGGAGATCGGGCTCAGGAACGACGTGAGGACCACCTTCAGGCAAGCCCAGGGTGCCTACGCCGCGTGGGCGAAGCTCCCGCCCGAGGAGCGCACCACGACGGAGCTCATGGGAAGGCTCGACCCCGACTTCTTCAAGCTCCTCGACCAGGTGACGGTTGCCCGCAGCCGCAGCCAGATAGTGCGCTACTACGACGCGTCAGCAATAGGCCCGTTCCCCGCGCGGAGGGAGCCGGTGTCGGTGCGCCCCGCGCTCTCAACCTCACCCGCGGTCGGGAGCTTCTCGCAGATCGCCGACGCGCTCGACAGGCTCCTGCTGGCCAACTACATACCATCGCTATACATACAGCCCTCGCGCCTGCGCAAGTACCAGGAGCAGGGCAACCTCTCGCTCACCGGCCGCGAGACGGGCGTGCGTCGCCTCATGGCCGTGAACCTCCTCAAGCGCCTGGAGAGCTGCGTCGAGTCGTTCCGGCTCACGCTGGGCAAGGTGAGGTCTTCGGTGGCCGAGCGCATAGCCCTCGTGGACGAGTACGAGAAGGCCCCGACGAGGGGCCATCGAGGCGTCTCCGACCTCTATGCGGCGGACCTCGACGCGGACGACGAGGGCGCGGCCGACTTCATCGTTGGCAAGGCCGAGGTGGCCCTCGAGGACATGGACTGGATCCGCTGGCGAGACGACATGCGCGCCGACCTCTCGGTGCTCGACGAGATAGCGGGCATGGTGCGCGCCGCGGACCCAGCGCATGACGCGAAGCTCCTGGAGCTCAGGCGCGTCGTGCGCGAGAAGGCGACGAGCCCCTTCAACTCCGGCAACCGCAAGCTCCTCGTGTTCACCGCGTTCACCGACACGGCCGAGTACCTCTACGAGAACCTCGGGGGATGGGCGAGGTCGGAGCTCGGCCTCGAGTGCGCCATCGTGACGGGTGACGGATGCAAGGCGACCGTCAGGGGCATCCCCTCCGACACGCAGTCGGTGCTCTCCTGCTTCTCGCCCGTATCGAAAGACCGCGCGCTGGTGGCTCCTAGGCTCGAGGGCAGGGACGTCGACATCCTCATCGCCACGGACTGCATCTCCGAGGGACAGAACCTCCAGGACTGCGACTGCGTGGTCAACTACGACATCCACTGGAACCCGGTGCGCATCGTGCAGCGCTTCGGTCGCGTCGACCGCATCGGATCGACCAACCCCTCCATCCAGCTCGTCAACTTCTGGCCGGACGTCGAGCTCGACGAGTACATAAACCTCAAGGGGCGCGTCGAGACGCGCATGCGCATAACCGTGATGACCTCGACGGGCGACGACGACCTCGTGAACCCCGAGGAGACCGGCGACCTCGTCTACAGGCGCCGCCAACTCGAGCAGATGCTCTCCGAGGTCGTCGACCTCGAGGACGTCTCGGGCGGAGTCTCCATCACCGACCTCGGTCTCGACGAGTTCAGGACCGACCTCGTCGCCTGGTCGAAGTCACATGGCGACGCCGACCTGCCCCCGCACGGCGTGCACGCGGTCGTGGTGGGAGACCAACCCGGCACCATCTTCGTGATGCGAAACGTCAACCAGGGCGTGAACGTCAGCAGGGCGAACCGCCTCCACCCGTTCTACCTCGTCTATGTCGACGAGGAGGGAACAGTCGTCCACGGGCAGCTCGACGCCCGGGACACGCTCTCCGCCATGCGCGCGCTCTGTCGCGGCAAGGCGGAGCCGGACCTCGGGCTCTGTGCGCTCTTCAACAGGAGGACGAGGGACGGACGTGACATGCGGGAGCCCACGAGGCTCCTTCGAGCGGCCGTGGGGTCGATCGTGGAGACCGACCAGGCGTCGGTCGTCGACAGCTTCTTCGGCGGCGGAGCCTCCCTCATAGGTGAGCGCGGCGCCGTCAAGGGCATCGACGACTTCGAGCTGCTTTGCTTCCTGGTGGTGGTCTAGGTGCTTGGGCTGCCGTCGACAACCGAGGTCTCGCAGCGCATCCCCAAGGAGGCGTTCTACCGCAATATGGATCTCGATGCGAGGACGAGGGAGCAATTCGTGTCCGGCGTGGACCGTATAGTGGTGAGGAACGCCATCAGGCCCGACACCGCCAACATCGCCTCCGGAGAGCGCGTGCGGGAGATTCTCGTGGTGGAGGTCACACCGAAGGCGGGCGAGGTGCCCGAGGCGGTCGCGCAGACGGTCCTCAGGGCGAATCCGAACCCCATGGTGGTGACCGACGGGTCCACGGGGAGGGTTTGGGCGAGGTCTACGGGCAGGACGGTGACTTCAGACGGCCTCGCGACGCTCAGTCTCGCAGGGCCGACTATGGATGAGGCATGGGACTCCATCCTCGCCCAGGTCGCCTTCCGCGAGGAGGACGGCAGGGACGTCGGCGCGCGCCTTGAGCGCAGGGAGGCCATCGAGTTGCTGGAGCGCGAGGTTGAGACGCTTGACAGGAGGTGCCGCAGGGAGCGGCAGATAGCGCGGAGGAACGAGCTGTTCGTTCAGTTGCGGAGGAAGCAGGCCGAGCTTGCGGCCCTAAAGGAGGAAGCGTGATAGAGAAGATCGAGAGGCGGACGCCAGATCTGACGGATGAGCTGGTGGACAAGCTCGCAGAGCTCATGCCTGACATCGTGACCGAGGCCCTCGATGCTGAGGGCAACGTGGTGCGTTCGGTAGACTTCGACACCCTCAGGGAGAACCTCACCGGCTCGGTCGCCGACGGCCGCCGCGAGCGCTACCAGTTCACGTGGCCAGGCAAGGCCAAGGCTCGCCTCGAGGCCCGCACGCCCACGGCAAAGACCATGCGGCCCTGTCCGGAGAAGTCGGTCGACTGGGACACCACCCAGAACCTCTACGTCGAGGGCGACAACCTCGAGGCGCTGAAGATCATGCGCGAGACGTACGCGGGCAAGGTCAAGCTCATCTACATCGACCCGCCCTACAACACGGGCCACGACTTCATCTACGACGACGACTTCGCTGAGACGCACGCCGAGTACGCCGCCTCGAGTGGCGAGTTCGACGAGGAGGGCGGGCGCCTGGTCGCCAACCCTGAGTCCAACGGCCGCTTCCACTCCGACTGGTGCAGCATGATGTATCCGAGGCTGCTCCTCGCCCGCGACCTGCTCTCGCCCGACGGCGCCATCTTCATCTCGATAGACGACGGTGAGTCAAAGAACCTCAGGGCGATTTGCGATGAGGTGTTTGGAGGGACGAACTTCAAGAGCGATATCTCTTGGCAGAAGAGGTACACGCGGAGCAACAACACAGTGGACTTCACTACCGTCATCGAGCACGTGCTTGTCTATTCAAAGGGAGATGGGTTCCAGGTGAACCTGCTTCCAAGGACCTCTGATGCGGACGATAGATATACGAACCCAGACCATGATCCTCGGGGTCCGTGGAAAGGGAAGTCGTTCCTCAATCCCGCCACTCCTGCTCAACGACCAAACCTGTGCTATCCGATTGTTAACCCAAATACTGGGGTTGAGACGAATCCGACTACGCATGCCTGGCGCGTATCAAAAACCGAGTTCGAGAGGCTCAGAGGTGAAGGACTCCTGTATTGGGGTGTAGACGGTAACAGCCCAGTTCCATCTATCAAGATGTTCCTGTCCGAGGCACGAGGGCTAACTCCCATCAACTATTGGGCACATGACTATGCAGGCAACACCGATCAAGGTGGCTCAGAGGTTCAGCAGCTCATGGGGAAGAAGTACTTCGACTTTCCCAAGCCGACGCTCATGATGAGGAGGGTCCTCGAGCACGGCTCGGAAAAGGATTCCATAGTCCTCGACTTCTTCTCCGGCTCCGGATCGATGGCAGACGCCGTCATGCAGCAGAATGCTGAGGACGGCGGGAGCCGCAAGTTCATCATGGTACAGATACCCGAGTCGTGTGGAGAGAAGTCAGAGGCCATCATGGATGGCTATGAGACGATTTGCGATCTCGGCGAGGAGCGCATCCGCAGGGCCGCGGCGAAAGTACGCGCAGAGATTGAGGAGTCAAACAGGCAACTCCATCTTGGCGAGGAGCCAAAGCCCCTCCCCGACCTCGGCTTCCGGGTCCTCCGCGTCGGGGACTCCGTCCTGCGGGACGTCCACGCCGACCCGGCCTCCACGGGCCAGGCGACCCTCCTCGACCTCATCGACAACATGGAGGAGGGGGCGACGCCGCTCGACCTGCTCTTCCAGGTGCTCCCGAAGTTCCGCATCCCGTACTCGTGCTCCATCGAGGAGCGCGAGGTCGACGGCCGCACGGTCCTCGACGTCAACGGGGGGCAGCTCCTCGCGTGCTTCGACGAGGACGTATCCACCGCGACCATCGAGGCCATCGCGAAGGCCCGCCCGCTCTACGCGGTCTTCCGCGACGCCTCCTTCTCGGACGACTCGGCGGTGGCCAACCTCGAGGAGCTCTTCAAGACCTTCAGCCCGGACACGATCCGACGCGTGATATAGGAGCCGACAATGCAGTTCAGGTTCAAGATCCAGCAGTACCAGACCGACGCCGCGCTGGCGGTGACGGACGTCTTCTCCGGGCAGCCGAACACTGGCAATGCCGTGTACTTGCGCGACGTCGGCTCTTGGCAGATGCAGTCCCTCTTCGACTTGCAGGGAGAGATGTCCGAGGGCTACGGCAACGCGAAGGTAGTACTCAGCCAGCAGCAGCTCCTCGACAACCTGCGCAAGGTGCAGCGTCGTGGCAGGGTCCAGGAGTCCGCTTCGCTCACCAAGGGACCGGGGGCCGTTTCCCTCGACGTCGAGATGGAGACCGGCACTGGCAAGACCTACGTCTACACGCGTACGATGTTCGAGCTCAACCGCCTCTACGGATGGAGCAAGTTCATCGTCGTGGTGCCCTCCATCGCCATCCGCGAGGGCGTGTTCAAGAGCCTCCAGGCGACCGAGCAGCACTTCTACGAGCAGTACGGCAAGGCCATCCGCTATTTCGTTTACAACAGCGCGCGCCTGAATGAGCTGGACGCCTACTCGCAGAGCCCGGACATCTGCTGCATGGTCATCAACATGCAGGCGTTCAACACCTCCATGAAGGAGGGCGGCCGCTCCAAGGAGGCGCGCATCATCTTCACCGAGCGCGACGAGTTCGGCAGCCGCAGGCCCATCGACGTCATCGCCGCCAACCGCCCCATCGTCATCATGGACGAGCCCCAGAAGATGGGCGGCAAGGCGACGCAGGAGGGCGTCGCGCGCTTCAAGCCCCTCTTCGTGCTCAACTACTCCGCAACTCACAAGGTCAGGCACGACTGCGTCTACGTGCTGGACGCCCTCGACGCGTTCAACCAGCGCTTGGTCAAGCGCATCGAGGTGAAGGGCTTCGAGCTCAGGAACATGCGGGGTACGGACGGCTACCTGTACCTGCAGGACATCCGAGTGTACAAGGACCGAGCCCCGGAGGCCGTCATCGAGTACAAGCGGCTCAACGCCTCCGGCACCGTGAGCAAGCGGGTGGGCACGTTCCGCGAGCACGACAGCATCTACACCGCCTCGGGTGAGCTCGAGGCATACCGCGGGCTGGACGTGGCGGAGGTCGTGCCCGACCAGAACGGCTTCCTGGGATACGTCCGCTTCGCCAGCGACTCGGTTGAACTGAACCTCGCCAGGGGCGACGTGTACGGCGACTCCGAGGAGCGCGACATCCGCCGCGTGCAGATCCGCGAGACCATCCGCAGCCACCTCGAGAAGGAGGAGGCGCTCTTCGCCCGTGGGATCAAGTGCCTCTCGCTCTTCTTCATCGACGAGGTGGCCAAGTACCGCTCCTACGACGAGGACAGCGAGGAGGTGCCCGGCGAGTACTGCCGCGTGTTCGACGAGGAGTACGAGCGAGCCGTCCGCGAGGTGCTCGAGGGCCAGATCGAGCTCACACCGGGCTACCACGACTACCTGCGCTCCATCGAGACCGCGAGGACGCGCAACGCCTACTTCGCCATCGACAAGAAGGGCCATCTCTCCGACCCGAAGCTCAAGCGCGGCAGCGACGAGTCCGACGACGAGAGCGCCTACGAGCTCATCCTGCGCGACAAGGAGAGGCTGCTCTCCTTCGAGGAACCCACGCGATTCATCTTCTCCCACTCGGCGCTCCGCGAGGGCTGGGACAACCCCAACGTCTTCCAGATCTGCACGCTCAAGCAGTCGGGGTCCGAGACCAGCAAGCGCCAGGAGGTGGGGCGCGGCATGCGCCTGTGCGTGAACCAGGAGGGCGAGCGCCAGGACCTCGATGCCCTCGGCGAGACCGAGGTGCAGCAGGTCAACATGCTCACCGTCGTCGCCTCGGAGAGCTACACGGACTTCGTGAACGCCCTGCAGGCGGACATCCGCGAGGACCTCCGCGAGAGGCCCAAGCGCGTCACCGAGGACCTGTTCCGGGGGCTCACGGTGCAGTACGACCAGGAGGCGACCTACACCTTCACGCCGCAGGACGCCAAGGACATCGTCTGGGCCCTCACGGTAAACCGCCTCATCGACCGCGATGGGATGCCCACCGACAAGTTCCGCAAGGAGGGGCTCGAGGGGCTCTCGGACGGGGACCTGGGCGAGCACCTCGACGGGATGCTCACACAGATCGCAGCCGTGGTCGCGAGCGTCTACGACGCGCATGCGCTCGACGGCATCGTCACCAACGGACTCGAAGGCAAGGTCAGGAGCAACCCGCTCAACGCCAACTTCGGACGCGAGGAGTTCCAGGCGCTCTGGAGGACGATCAACGCAAAGCACGCCTATACGGTGAGCTTCGACGACGAGGAGCTGCGGGGCAAGGCAGTCGAGCGCATCGACGCAGACCTGGTGGTCGGGCGTACGGCCTACACGCTCACCACTGGCTTCCAGCGTGGGCTGCAATCCCGCGAGGCGCTCGCGAACAGGGACGCCTTCGAGCGGACGGGGCACGAGACGCACGAAGTGGGGGCAGAGGACACGTCGGTCACCTACGACCTCCTCGGCGAGGTGGCACAGGCAGCCACCATCACCAGGAGGAGTGCCGCGCACATTCTCTCGCGAATCAGGCCGGACAAGTTCGCCCTGTTCCGCGAGAACCCCGAGGAGTTCATCGCCAGGGTGGCGAAGCTCATCCGCGAGGCGAAGGCGACGATGGTGGTCGATCACATCACCTACCACCGCCTGGAAGATCGCTACGACTCGGACATCTTCACCGAGCGCATGCCGGAGAACATGTCGAGGGCGCTGCAGCCCGTGAAGGCGATCCAGGACTATGTCTTCTGGGACTCCGAGGGAGAGCGCGATTTCGCGAATGACCTCGACTCCGCGAAGGAGGTCGTGGTCTACGCGAAGCTGCCGAGGACGTTCCAGATTCCCACGCCTGTGGGCAACTACGCGCCCGACTGGGCAATCGCCTTCGAGGAGGGGAGCGTCCGGCACGTGTTCTTCGTGGCGGAGACCAAGGGCTCGATGGACAGCCTTACGCTGCGCCCCATCGAGGAAGCCAAGATCGCCTGCGCCAAGAAGCTCTTCAACGAGCTCTCGACGGAGGACGTGCGTTATCACGAGGTGCATGACTACCAGGATCTGCTGAACGTGATCGGAAGCATGGAATAGGAGACGGTTATGGCTGAGCCATTGTTCACAAGGGTCGACAGGCCCGTCGGCAAACTCGTCGGCGACGTTATTGAGGGTCGTGTCGGATTGCCTGACTTGCAAAGACCCTTTGTCTGGAAGGACAGCGACGTCCGCGATCTCCTCGACTCGATGCTTCGTGGCTACCCAATCGGCTACTGCATCCTATGGGAGGCGCCTGACGACCAGGAGGACAAGAAGTCCTCCATCGGCCTCAATGACAAGAACTACGCCACGCCCAAGGAGCTCGTCATTGACGGGCAGCAGCGCCTCACGGCCCTCGTCTCGTCGCTCTACGGCGTGCCGGTCAAGGATCAGTCGTTCTCCGATAGAACGATCCGTATCGCATACGATCCCATCGCCCGCGAGTTCCACACCTGGGATGCGGCCATCGCCAAGGACGCGCGCTACATCCCCGACGTGAGCGCCGTGTTCGAGGCCAAGAGGAAGAACGAGGCGACCAAGTTCCGCCGCGAGTACATCAAGCGGCTCAACGACGCCAACGTGAAGCGCGAGGAGCCAGAGCTGGACGACGACGGCGAGGCCGCGGTCGAGGACGGCATCAACGAGCTTCTCAACCTCGAGACCACCTACGTCATCCCCATCCTCTCGATCTCAGCAAAGGCCGACGAGGAGCAGATGTCTCAGATCTTCATCCGTGTGAACTCGGGCGGCACCAAGCTCACAGAGGACGACTTCATCATGACCCTGCTCTCGGTCTACGAGCCAGAGACCAGGCAGCGCATCGAGGACTGGTGCGAGGACAGCCACAAGCCCGGCGTCGGTACCTCGTACAACGCGCTTCTCACCATAAAGCCGAGCCATGTGATCAGGGCGACCGTCGGGTTGGGCTTCGGTCGCGGTAGGCTGCGCTACGCCCGCCTCATCCTGAACGGGCGTGACCTCGAGACGCGCGAGACGAGCGTGGCCAAGCGCGAGGAGAACTTCGCCAAGTTCGATGCGGCGCTCGACAAGGTGCTCGACCTGAACGACTGGCACGCCTTCATCAACGCGCTCGGCGAGGCCGGCTACGTGAACAAGGGCATGGTCAGCTCCGAGAACACGATCCCGCTTACCTATGCCATCACGCTCATCGCGAAGCACCGCTTCGGCATCACCGGTGTCGAGCTGCAGCGTGTGGCAAAGCGTTGGTTCTACATGGCCCTGCTCACGCAGATGTACACCGGCAACTTCGAGTCCGTTTTCGAGCAGCAGATGAACTCGATCGACGAGCTCAAGGACGCCGACGCCTTCCGAGCCTGGATCGACGCGGAAATCGCCGCTCGCCTCACCGACGACTACTTCGGCGTGACTCTGCCCAACGAGCTCGACAAGAACCGGGCGAGCGGCCCCGTGTGGAACGGCTTCCTGGCCGCACAGGTCGTGCTCGGGTCGCGCGTGCTGTTCAGCACCAGCACCGTCGCCCAGCTGCTCCTTCCCGCCAGCAGCGGCACCAAGAAGGCGTACGACAAGCACCACATCTTCCCAGCGAACTTCCTCAAGGGCGGGCCTTACGACTACGCCAGGGACCGCAGGGCGAACTTTGTCTGCGTCGACTACCAGAAGAACATCTACATCAGCGACGACGACCCGAAGATCTACGTGACCCAGTACCGTGAGGAGCTTGGGGATGACGCCTATCGCACGGCCTGCAGCGAGAACGCGTTGCCATATGACTTCGAGGACATGGACTATCTTGACTTCCTCAAGGCGAGGCGGACGCTCATGTCGCAGATGGTGAAGGACGCATTCGAAAGGCTGTAATAGCGGCGCATGGGATGCAGTTTCCAGTTGCCTAAGGGAGACAGATGGCAAAAGAGAAGTTCAATATCGATACGATTCTCGCCCACCGGTCCGATGAGCTCAACATCGGCCTGGGCGTCAGCCTTGGGCACTCGGTATCCCAGGGCGACCTGAGCGAAGGACAGTGGATCAGGTTCCTGCGGAGCTTCCTGCCACACAGGTACGACGTTTCGAAGGGATTCGTCTTTGACAGCAAGGGCGGGGTCAGCGAGCAGATCGACATCATCGTCTTCGACAGGTTCCATTCCCCACTCATCTATGAAACGGACAACGGGGAAAAGTACGTGACCGCCGAGAGCGTGTACGCCGTCTTCGAGGTCAAGCAGGAGGCGAACAAGGGCTTCGTCGAGTATGCGGACAAGAAGATCCAGTCGGTGCTCGATCTCCACAGGACGAGAAGGGGGATAGTGGTGGCGGGAGAAGCCCGACCCCCACGCGAACTGACCCACATCATCGGTGGACTGCTCACCACGAACTCTGTCAAGTCAGGCACCCTCTGTGGCCACATCGAGAGGTCTGCAAACATCGACATGGCCTGCTCGGCGCTAACCGGAACCTTCCACAAGGGCGCCGACGGAAAGGTGACGTACTCCGACTCGGGGGAGGCAGTATTCGCGTTCTTCTTCCTGCTCCTCAACGAGCTGTACAAGCTCGGAACGGTCGGCGCTATCGACATACAGGAGTACGCCGACAGGTCGCTCAAATCCTTCTCGCTCGAGAGGGGTGAAGTCTGATGTCTCTACAGGACGACTTCAGAGCGTTCCTCCACGACATTGAACCCAAGAAAAGCACGGTGGACGAGATAGCGAGCGCGCACAAGACGCTTCGCGCATATCTCGAGGGCCACGAGTGCTACTCCCAGCGCTGCATCGCCACTTACCTTTCCGGCTCCTATGCCAAGCACACGGCCATTCGACCCGTCAAGGACGAGGACCATCGTGACGTCGACATCGTGGTCGAGACGGACTACTCGACGTCTGATAACTCGGCTGACGTTATCATCGAGCTCCGCGACGTTCTCTACGAATCGGACAAGTATAAGTCGGCGCGCCTCCAGACGCACTCGGTAGGCATCGCGCTTTCAAAGCTCGATATCGACGTGGTCCCTCTCGCATCCGAAGGAGAGAGGCGCTTCATAGGCAACCTCGACGACGCGTCTTGGAGGGAGACGAATCCGAAAGGACATATCGAGTGGTCCAGCCAGACGAACGCCGGGCATGATGGCCTCTACGTGCCCGTCGTCAAGATGATGAAGTGGTGGCGGCGGGAGCACTGCCCCAAGATGAGAAGGTGGCCCAAGGGGATTACCCTCGAGAAGATCATTGCCGACTGCTTCCCGGAGGGCTCCTCAGCTTACGAGGAGCTGATGATTGGGCTATTTGAGAACATCTCTGACTCCCTGTCAGACGAGCTGGAAACTGGAGAGGTGCCCGTCATCGCCGACCCCGCCCTTCCGACGAACAACCTGGCTGCGAGTTACACGTTCGAGGACTTTAGGAGCTTCATCGGCGGCCTCGAAGAGGCGCTTCGCGTTCTCCAGGAAGAGGGCTCGAACAATGACTCTTGGAGGAAGATCCTTGGCAGTCGTTTTCCTTCCGGAAGTAGCAGTGCGAGTAACAGGGCATTGGCAAAGCCTGTGTACTCGATTGAGCAGGCCCTGTGCGTTCCCCACAGGAAAAGGTCCCCTTGGCCCTTCACCAAAAGGAGGCCGGGGGTCGTAGTGGTCGTTGCCGACGTCACCTTCCAGGATGGGCACGTTGAGACGATTTCGAGCAACGGAAGGGTGATTCCCAAGGGTTGTCAGATTGACTATCGGATTATCCGGTCGAAGGGACTGCAGTCCCTCACGGCGAAGTGGCTGGTGGTCAATACAGGCGAGGAGGCTTACGCTGCTGGATGTCCGAGAGGTGAGTTCGAGAACTCCAATCTTGCTGGCGGAGGACGGCGCGAAAGCACGGCTTACGCTGGTCGTCATTACGTGCAGTGCCTGCTCATCAAGGGTGGGCGCTGTGTGGCGCGGAGCAAGGAGTTCTTCATCATCGTCCAGTGACGCTACTTCTTGAGGCGTGTGAATGCCCCATCCCGTCCCCACAAGCGTTAGGGGTGCCTGCGCGTGCGGGACGGGCGGCGGAGGGGCTTGGCCTCCGCCGTGGCGCGGCCCTGGCCGCGTGCCCTCATGGCGCCTGACCTGCACAAACTCAACACAAAAGAAAAGCGCCCGCCTTGGTGGCGAGCGCTCCCGACGCGCGATGTGCGTGCCCATGGCTACGACTGCCACGCCCCGCGGACGTGGTGGACGCGCACGCGCCCGGCATCAAGGTTGACGCACACGCTCACTACGTCGAAACGCAGACGCTCTGGCAGGGGGCCGTCGGACGCGAGTGCGCGGCCCACGCAGAGCGCCGCCCCGTGCGCGACGACGTCCTCGTCTATGAGCGACTGGAGGTCGTCGAGCGTCATCTCGAAGCCCTCCACGGGCACGGGCAGCACGGCGACGGTGACGGGGAGGTCGCCCTCGCGGCAGGCGAGCACGTCCTCGAAGGGCGTCTCCTCGAAGCGGGTGAACCCGACGTGCGACAGGGCCTCGCGGGCGAGCTCCGCGCAGTCGCGGGCGTAGTCCCCCGTGACGGGCGTCGTTGCCTCCCAGCGTTCGGCGATGGCGGTGGTCGGGACGATGGTTGCGGTCTGGCTCATGGTGTGCCCCCTTTGGGCTCGGGTGAGGGTCGGCTCTTCCTTCCCTCGGACGGGGGCGACAAGGCAAGCGCGATCCCCGGAGCGCGCCCGTTTGCGGGCGGGGCGCGGCGCGCGCAGGGGTTGGCGCGTCAGGCGACGGGAGGCGGCGCTAGGGGTGCCTGCCGCCTCAAAGGAGCCTGTGCCATGATGCCCCGGTCCGAGGGCTAGGCGTTGCTCTCGTGGCTCGTGCCGTGGGGTTTTCGACGGCGCGGCGAGGATAGGGGATCACCCGACAATCCCCGGCGCAGCCGGGGTGTCGGAAACCCAGGTGACCCGGCCCGCTTGCGGGCCGCGCCGGGCTTGTGGTTTGGACAACAACTACAATCGAATGGTCCCATGCGATTGGACGGAGATCCCATGCCGGTATCGTTTGAAAGCCTTGAGTTCGGGCGTCTTCTGCATCACAAGCTCGCATACGAGTGTATCGACGCCGTCGGCGGTAGCCTCTACGACGATTGGGATGTCATACAGTTCGAGAAAAGCGTCTTGGGGGCCGAATACTGCCCGGCCTTCAAGCGTGAGGATGAATTGGCAATACTCAGGCAGGAGCTTCTCAGGCTTGATGGCCAGATGCCGTTTCTGCGGTTCGGCGAAGAGGGCACACATCATGCGTACGAGCTCTTCCTTTCCGAACCGGGCTTTTGGGGGAGCAGAGGCGCCCCGTTGTTTTGGGCCTATGCTGCGCGAGAGTTCACAACAGATATCCTTCCCCTGGACCCTAGGGAAACGATGATTAATGGGCCCATCCCGCCCCAAGGCCTTTCGGGTGATGGTTTTCCGATGGGATGGGCGGGGCCAGGGCCCGGAATCAGGGCGCCATCGCCTTCCGGACCCCCTCCGGCAGGGAATCCGGGCATGGCTGTCCCGCGGGATCAGGCAGCCGTCGGCAGGGGCTCCAGCGCCCTCCCCGCCGATATGCACATCGCGAGGTTCGACAGCGCGAATGCGGCATGGAGCAGGCAGCCGTTCTTCTCGATGCCGCGGTAGCGGGTCCTGATATGCCCGAATCGCCTCTTCACGATGAGGAAGGGGTGCTCCACCTTGGAGCGCACCGACGCCTTCCTCGACTCTATGCCCTTCTCGGCCGAGAGCGCGCAGTCCAGGCCCTTCACCGTGGAGGGCTTCCTGGCGACGGTCCACCGCATCGATGAGAGGTGCGGGTCGGAGGCGACCTCGGGGCGCTTCGCCACCCCGGTGTATCCGGAGTCCGCATAGCAGAACCGGTCGTCCCCGCGGACGAGGGAATGGGCCATGGCCACGTCGGACACGTTGGCGGCAGTCGTCTCCACGGTATGCACGAGGCCGCTGCCCGCATCGACGCCGATGTGCGCCTTGAAGCCGAAATGCCAGTTCTTCCCCTTCTTGGACTGGTGGGCCTCGGGGTCGCGGGAATGCCCCTCGTTCTTGGTGGAGCTCGGCGCCTCGATGAAGGTCGCGTCCACGATGGAGCCTCCCCGCATCATGACGCCCGCCGCCTCGAGCTCCGAGTTCAGCTCGTCGAGCATGGCCTTGCCGAGGCCCTTCCTCTCGAGGATGTGGCGGAACTTCGCGAGCGTCGTGGCGTCGGGGACCTGCTCGCGCATGAGGTCGATGTGCATGAACCTCTGCATGGCGCGGGAGTCGAGGATGGCATCCTCCGTGCCCTCGTCCGAGAGGCCGAACATGACCTGGAGCAGGTACATCCTGAGCATCGTCTCGGCGCCGCGGACATGCCTGCCGCGCTGCTGGGAGTGGTAATGGGGCTCGATGAGGGCGGTCCACCTGTCCCAGGGGACGATCGCATCCATACGCTCCAGGAACTCCTCGCGCCTCGTCTTCCTCCGCTGCCCCTGCGATTCCAGGTCGCCGAAGCTCATCTGATCGCCCATCGCAAGCCTTCCGCCGCAGCCCCACCGATATCCATATTATAACGTCTGTGCAGGTAGAGTGCCATTTCTACCGGATGCGCGGCAACCTGGCGGGCAGCGGAAGGCCGGGCGGTGCGATTCGGCCTGGTGAGCTATGCTTTAATCATCGTTTCCCTAGGCTTCTCGTGCAGAAATACCTTGCGGTGGCCTACGAGCTCGGCATTCCGTATGGGGTGGACGAGTACGTGTACATTGAGCGCTTCGCTGCAGGCGGGATGAGCAGCGGCCAAGTTGGCGGAGCGTTCGTTGAGGAGGGTCTCAAGACTCTCCTCCGCAGACTGCCGCTCTATGGAGGCGAGAGCCGACTTCTCATCCACTACTACAATCATTGATTTTTGAGCAGCAGTACGGGCAAACGGAGAGCACCATGGGCAACTGGATCTATCAGAAGCAGATTGACGAGACCGTAGACTGGTTCGTGAGAACCGCACTACCAGACGCGCAGCCGGGGTGGGAAGACCTGCCCTGGTCGGTCGACGAGATGGGCAGGACGATGACCGCGGCCGCTGGTGGACGATTGCGGTGGACGTTCCGACCTCGGTCAAGGGGATGGACTGCTGGCTGTCGTTCCGGGTCGTGGAGCCCGGCGGCGAGATTCGAGAGCCCTTCGTCAGGGGCGTCCATGCCGTCAGATCGGGTCGCGGCGAGCACGAGTTCGACACCTACGTCTGGGACGACGGCGAGGGCATGTGGGTGATCCCCCCGGACGACGACGATGACGAGGAGTGATCAGGGCTCGTCGTCATCTTCACAGGCCTCGAGCTCCCTTAGGCGGTCGACCCACTCGCCGACCTCTTCGACGAAGGACTTGCCCGTGACCCATGTGCTCCCAATGCTGTCGTAGAGCGCGTCCAGCATCTCTGCGACGGTCATCGTGTTCTCCAATGCGGCTCCTTCCCACGCTTTCTTCGCGCGGGAATCATTGCATGCCGGAGTGACATCAATTCCCTTACCAAGGGACGGGCGGGTGGGCCTACCCTAGCCGCGCACCGCGCGCGGGCAAACCCTCCCGCCGCCGCGCCTATGGCGAGCCCCCCACGAGCCATGCGGCGGCGGTGCGCGCAGGGGCATGGCCTGCGCGCCGCCCTCGTGGCTCGTCTCCACGGAAACTGCACTTGGGGAGGGGTGTTCGCCCCTCCCTTTCGTGCTGTGTCGGCAGTCTCGCGCTACGCACCCAGCGCGCGCATCCTCCCTCCTGTCGGCATGCGGTAGCCCACGGCCTCGCACCAGTCGGAGAGGAAGCGGCGCTGGGCCGCGGTCAGCTGCCTGTTGTGGCTCTGGAACGCCTGACGGACGGTGCCACCCCTCACTTCGACGGTCACGAGCGGCGCGTCGGGGTCGCTGGCCTTCCGCATCAGCCAGAGGTCGGTCTGCCCGCTGGCGTACTTGTCGATGAACCCGGCCACGCAGTTGTGCTGCGTGTTGGCCTCGTCGAGGATCTCGCGCACGGTGGCTGCGGGGCGGATGATGTAGCCGTCGGATTCGAAGCCGTTGCCGTCAAGCTCTTCTGCACGTCTTGCGACGGCTGCGTCGCTGGCCTCGTGGCGGCGCATCTCGCGCTCGCGCTCCAGCTCCGTGAGCAGCGCAGCGGGGTCTGACGGGTACCTGTCCTCGACAGAGCCCCTCACCCTCTGTTGCATGTCGAGCGCGTCCGCCCACAGCTGGACGTTGTAGGAGCGGGTGCGGCGGCGCTGGGCGGGGAGGTCGAGCAGGGAGAGGGCGTACTCGCATGCTCGGCGCGGCTCGAACGCGATGCCCCTCCACTCCATGGAGCGCAGGGCGCACGCGAGTCTCGGCAGGAAGTCGGCGGTGCCTCCCCTCGGGTGCTCGGCGCTCTTGTCGAGGTAGCCCCTAAGCAGGTCGCGCGTCACGTCCCGCCCCATGCTCTCCGCGAACTGCGAGACGTAGAGCCTGTCGCGGAAGCACTCGGCGGTTGCCTCGTCGCGCCCCTCGCCGTAAAAGCCCGTGAGGCGGAGCGCCGCGCTGAGCGCCTCGCGGCAGTGGTTGTGCCCCATCTGAGGCTCCACGAGCCTCCACACGAGGTTGGCGTGCTCCCACGAGCCGCTCAGGTTCCACTTGGCGTTGGCCCCCATGCGGGACGCCGCCCACGCCTCGACGCGCACCATGTCGCGCTTGCACATCTCGCGGAAGTCCCCGCAGCCGAGCATGGCGACGAGGGCGGCCCTGCCCTTCGCGTCGTAGTCCTGCAGCGGCTGGCGAATCCATGGCGGCGTGAGGGCGTCCCCCGTGGCCCCCTTGCAGAAGGTGCCGAGCCTCGCGGTGGTGAGCGCGTGGCGGCTTCCCGTGCGCTCGTCGGTGACGTAGTACTGGCCCTGCGTCACGAGCAGCACGAGCATCTGGGAGCGGCTCCCGCACCTACGCCTGAACGCGCAGTCGGCGCCGTCCATCAGGACTCGCTCGAACTCGGGCGCAGGCTGCTCGCGCTTGGCCTTGGGCGTCTCGCGCTCGATGTCCCCGTGGACTATCAGGCTGCGCACGTCCACCTTCTCGTCGATGCCGAGGTTGAGCGTCATCTGGGTCTGCATGTCATGTCCTCCCGTCTGGTCAGGCGGGGGAATCCCCTTCGGTCCCCCTGGGGACGGGCCATGCAAGTCGGCGCGACACGGGTGGGCTGGGCAGTCGCGCCGACGTCACCCAAAGCGGGATGTGGGAGGGGCCCGCGACGGTGTGCGAGGCTTGCCCGCAGGGGGACCGAAGGGGATTAAGGTGTCCTTGGGCGGGGTGACGGGGCGCCGATCATTGCTCGGCGGGGCGTCGTGGTTTCTGACTCTAGGGCAGCCTGCCCTTCTCCCTCAGCTCATTGACGATCGTCGACTTGTGTACCCGGATGCACCTGCCGATGTAGATGTGGGGTAGCTCCTTGCAGATGTTGAACGACTTGGTTCTCCCGATGCCGAAGACCTCCTGGAGATCCCTCGGCGAAAGCCATTCCGGCCTGTCGGACAGCGGCGAGTGGTCCCTGAGGGAGCTCGCCCCGGTCGGTCCTTCCATCGCCTCTCCTCTCTCGTCTCTGCCATACAAAGGGGAGCCGCGTCATGTCGCTCTCGTGCGACGTGGCGCGGCTCCGGGCCTCGTGTCTATGGCGTGGGTCGCTCTACGGCAGCCTGCCCTTCTCCAGGATCTCCTTGGCCACCGTCTGCCTGTTGACGCGGATGTTGCGCCCAACGTAGATGTGCGGCAGGGCGGCGCAGATCTCGTAGGACTTGCTCTTTCCCACCCCGAACACCTCCGCGATGTCCCTCGGCGACAGCCATTCCGGCCTGTCCCTGAGGGCGGAGTTGTCCCGCAGCGCGCTGGCTGGCCTTGCTGCTTCCATCATTTCCTGCTCCTTCCTTCTGGTGCCGTGACATGCATGAGGCTATGCCTTGGCCGCGCTCTCGTGTACTGGCCGTGTTGTCGGAAGTGTCTTCAGGCATCCCGTGGTATCCGCTTCACGAAACGAGCGAAAACGGGCCCTTCGGGGCCCTCTCTGCCATCGCCTCGGCGACGACGTCCGCTGCCTGCTGGCGTGCCGTCGGGTCGGCGCTCGCGTAGACGTTGAGCGTCACCGTCGCGTCGGCGTGGCCCATGAGCGACGCGACCGTCTTGACGTCGACCCCGCGGGCGATGAGGAAGGTCGCGTAGGTGTGCCGTAGGTCGTGCAGGGTGACCCTCTTGCCGGTGGTGCCCACCAGGTCGAGAGACCTGGCGAGGGACGAGAACTCCTTCCCCAGGCGGCTGGGCAGGTACCACCTGCCCTCGGAGGTCTCGATGACGTAGCGGCTCGCGGCCTTGGCCTTGCCGGATGAGGCGAGCACCCTCTTGTACTTGGCCTCGAGCCTCGCCTTGAGGTCCGGCTCGAGGGGGATGTCGCGCCGGCTGGTCTCGGACTTCGGCCCCTTCTCGAAGCTGTGCCCGGCGGCCTCGGTTACCGCGTTCCTGACGAGGATGAGGTCCCTCTTGAAGTCGACGTCGCGCCACCTGAGCCCGCATATCTCCTCGCGCCTGAGGCCGGCGGAGAGCCCGAGGCGCACCGCGAGGGTGAGCTCGCTGTCGACCATGGAGTCGAGCGCGGCCAGAAGCCTCTGGCGCTCGGAGTCGTCGAGGGCGTTCGGCTCGCGCCGCCGCCTCTTCGGCGCCTTGAGCGACTTCGTGAAGGGGCTCTTGGCGAGCGCCCCGGTCTCCACGGCGTAGGACAGGGCCTGCTTGAGCAGCCGATGGTCCTTGGCAACTGAGTCCGGGCACAGCCCGTCCTCCGTGAGGAGTCTTCTCTGCATCGAGACGATCATGTCGGCGGTGATGTCGTCGATCCTGACGTCCCCGAGGTACCTGCAGATGTGCGCTGCCGAGGAACGGTACCCCGCCGCGGTCGTCCTCTCGATCTGCCCGGAGCCCTCGATACCCGAGATGTACTTCTCGAGGAACCTCTCCAAGACGGCCTCGTCCTCGTCCATGACGAGCAGCACGCGGAACTTTGCCAGCTCCGCCTCCTCCTCGAGCCTCCTGTGAAGCTGGGTCGCCTTCTTGTTCGCGTCCCTCTTCGACGTCGCCTCTAGGTTCCTGGAGAGGGTCCGCCACTTGTCTCCCTCCTTGTACCTGAAGCGAGCCTGCCAGTGTCCGCCGCCACGGTCCCTCACGGAGGGGTTTGAGTACTTCATGGGCTTCATAGGCTGCGTCCTTCCATCGACTTGGGCGTTCGGAAGTGGCCACAAAACGCGGTCTCGACTGGCCACAAACTGGCCACAAACGCCCGTCCAGTGATGGAAGGGACAATACTCGACGGAAACGGTCGATGCTGACAAAACTGCAGGTCAAATACCGAAAAGTGACTTGACGGCCAGAACGGTAAAGCCTATCTTTGAGCGCTGGAACTTTTTCGGGACCGAGAGGTCGCTGGTTCAAATCCAGTCGAGCCGACCATGAAATGGTCAAAGGCCAGAGGTTTGTCCTCTGGCCTTTTTTTGATGGCGCGTGGCGCCAAGATTACGTTCCGTTTGGTTGGCCCTGCTGGCCAACAACTAGCATGACCTAGCTGTTGAGTATGAGTGCGGCCTGCTCTCCTGTCATCTCATCGGTCACGCCCAGCTCGCGCGCTTGCGGGGTCATGCCGGTGATCTTGTTGGCAAGCACATCCTCAAAGCTGGCGCCAGCAACGCGCACAGCTGCATCGCCCAGCTGCTCAGCCTTCTCCAGGCTCAGATAGCCACACATCAAAAAGCCGCGTGCACAGCGAATAACAATCAGATTTGCATGATCTGCTCCTGCAAGCTGGGGCATCATCATACCTTCTGCCTGGGTGGTACCAATGGTGATTGACTCTTCTACAATCATGCCTACCCCTTTCTCTGGCTGTGTTCTGCTGGCACATCCGCCGTGCATTGCCTGCTCAGATTGTACCAGTCAGGCATGGCAAGCAACCGCGCTGCTACGTGACCGCGCGGTCAGGTGGCAGCGCTGCTACATGAACTTCTTGCCCGAGCTCCAAGCCTGCCCAATCTTATCGCCCAGCGCATAGTAGCCGCTCTGGAAGGTGTCAAAGATGGCGGCGTTGAGCTTGGTAGGGTCAACTTTTCCTGCCTCATCAAGGACGCGCTCGTCGGCTACGCTGCCCACAATCTTGCCTAGCACGTGGAAGCCGTAGGATTCCTGGCGCGCCTCTGCCACCTCACACTCAAGCGTGACGGGGAACTCGTTGACAATAGGCGCCATGACCTTCTCACTCTTGGTAGCCGTGAGTCCTGAGCGCTCAAACTTATCGGCCATGGTATTGCCCGACGCAATGCCAAAGAAATCAGCTTCTTCAATGTGATCCACATCGGCAATGCTCAGCGTGAAAGCGCCGGTGCGCTTGATATTTGCGGAGGTCTTGTGTCGCTCGCCGATGTTGAGTGAAACCATGTCTGTTGCACAAATGCCTCCCCAAGCCATGTTCATCACATCAACGCTGCCATCTTCGTTATAGGTGGCAATCATGAGGACTGGCATGGGGAAGAGATACGGATGAACACCAAGTTCTTTTTTCATACAACTACCTCCTGACGCGTGTGGATGATGCCCGCAGCCTACCCATTTTCTAACCATAAGCAGGCAATTGCTAAGCAATCTGGGGTATATACTACCCACAATATCTTTTTTGTACTCACAAGATACATTTCTTGTACTAAGGTACTTGCGGCCGCCAGACGTGGCGGCAGGGGAGATGGGTGGTTGCTATGCCAGGAACCATTTGCAAAACATCCAACGAGCGCGGTGCGTTTGGCCTGGTTGTGTCGCGCGGCTGTCCGTACAACCGCTGCGCTTTCTGTGATCTGTACAAGGGCACCAGCTACCACGAGACGCCACTTGAGGTGGTAGAAGCAGAGCTCAAGCGGGTGGCAGACGTGGGCGGCAAGCCGCATAACCTCATGTTGGGCGACGGCGATGCGCTGCACATGAGCATGGATCGGCTGAATGCTATTCTCGACCTCATTGAGACCTATGTGCCCTCCGTGACGCGCATTACCAGTGATGCCACCATCTCATCCATTGCCAAGAAGACGGACGAGGAGCTTCGGGCGCTGCGTTCGCGCGGGTATTGCATGGTCTACATTGGCATTGAGTCCGGCTTAGATGATGTCTTGCGCTTCATGCACAAAGACCACACCAACCAGATGGCGCGTGAGCAGATTGCGCGCCTGCATGCGGCGGGCTTTGAGTTTGGCGCCCATATCATGACCGGCGTGGCCGGTGCGGGCAGAGGCATAGAGAACGCACGCGCCACCGCAGCCTTGCTCAACGACCTCAAGCCCACCTATATCACCAACTTTAACCTGGGCATTTCTCCTCTTACCGAGCTGGGGCTCATGGAGGAAGACGGCCTGTTTGTGCGCGCAGATGACCTTGAATCCTTGCGAGAAGAACGTGAGCTCGTGAACCTACTCACTATTGAGACCACGTTTGAGGGCTACCACAACAAGCACACCCACTCCGGAGAACAGATTGCCGCGGGTGACGGCCCTGCTTGGCAGCGCGCTATCACGCAGTGGATCCATACCAAGGCAAAGCTGCCAGATAAGCGCGATAAGATCATACGTGAGCTGGATGCATCCATAGCCGTGCTCTCTCAGGTGCATGACGGAGCAGAGATCCGCGTGGAGGGCGCCCACACGTTGGTGGGGGTGTAGCGGAAAGAAATGTAATCGCTTGCGCATAACTTTCATAACGTCTGCCGGCAGGTGATGCTTTAAGAACGGCGTATAGCCTATGATGCTGCATAGACACGAGAAAATAATTATAGATTATTTAATTGTGTGTGCCCGCATTGCTTCGGTGATGCGGGCACACACGTTACCCGCAGACCAGAAAGATGAAGACACCTATGGCAGATGCGGCAGGGCAGAAACAACGTGGTCGCGCGCGCATGCGCCGTGACATGGACATACTCAACGGTCCTCTCGCCCGAAATATTTTTATCTTTGCGCTGCCCTTAGCGCTCAGCAGCATATTGCAGCAGTTCTTTAACTCTGCAGACGTTGCGGTGGTGGGCAACTTTGCGGACAGCTTGGCGCTGGCGGCGGTGGGCGTGAATGCGGAGAACGTGGGCATCTACATCAACTTTGTGGTCGGGGCATCGGTAGGTCCCAACGTGCTTGCCGCCAAGATGCTGGGTTCAAAGCAGGATGAAAAGCTTTCCCGCGCGGTGCATACCACCATGGCACTCTCGATCCTCATAGGTCTTATCGTCTTTGTGGTGGGAGAAATGCTGGCGCCGCCCCTGTTGCGCTGGACTGAGGCGCCGGCAGATGTCTACCCACAGGCGCTGCTCTACCTGCGGGTATTTTTGGTCGGCCTGCCGTTTTTGACCATCTTCAATTTTGCGACGGCACTCATGAGGAGCAAGGGTGAGACGCGCCTGCCTTTGCTCTATATGGTGATATCCGGCGTGGTGAACATTGTGCTGAACCTGGGGCTTGTGCTTGCAGGGAAAAACCCGGTGCTCAGCGTGGCGGTAGCGTCTGTGTTAGCAAACGTGCTCTCAGCTGGACTTTCGGTGGCATGGCTCATGCGGCAGACCAACGCCTTGCACTTTGACCCCAGAAAGATGGTGTTAGAGGGGCCAAGCGTCAAAGAGATCTTGGTGTTAGGGCTTCCCGCAGGCGTTCAATCCATGGTCTTTTCCATCTCAAATGTGCTGGTACAGGCAGGTATCAACACCTTTGGCGTGGATGTGATTGCTGGATCTTCTGTCGAGCTCAACTTTGAGTACTTCACCTACTACTTTGCCATTGCCTTTGCCCAGGCGGCCATCACGTTCTATGCGCAAAACTATGCGGCAGGAAACAAGGAGCGCTGCCGGCGCGTGCTCATTGTGAGTATGGTGGAAGGCGTTGTGGTCAGCCAGGCCGTGGGTTGGATATTTCTCATATTCAACCAGCCGTTTTTGCGCTTCTATACGGCAGATCCCAACGTGATGCACTATGCCTACCAGCGCCTGGTGCTCTCCCAGTCCATCGAAGGCGTCTGCGCTATCTTTGAGATTGCTGCTGCCATCATGCGCGTACGCGGCTGGCCCATTACGCCTTCTGCCATCATGATTGCAGGTACGGTGGTGTTTAGGATGGTCTGGGTGTTCTTCATCTTCCCGCTGCATCCCACCTATGAGTTCTTGGTCTTGATCTATCCCGTCTCATGGATTGTGACCGATATTGCCCAGCTCATAGCGCTGCGCCTCTGCCTTATGCGGACGCAGAAGCCCGCGCTTGGTCAAGCACGCGCATAACAGCTAGGCTGTGGTCAAGCATCTGGTAGCAGCGCTCATGAGAGTCGGTTGCCACGTCGCGAGCAAAGGCGGCAAATTCCGCCTCCCAGCGCAGGCGTGGATCACCGAAGCCGTTCTCGTCGACATGTTCTTCTCGCCCGTCGTTGAAGTGCAGGGTTATTTCTCCGCAGAGATTGGCGGGAGTGCGCTGCTCAAGGTAGCCGCGCGACCCCTGGATGATGCAGTACGAAGGCGCCTGGCAATCCTTGGCTGCAATGCCTTCTGCCACCATGGAGCCGGCCTCAGTTTGGTAGGTGAGCGTTATCACGCCCGAGGTATCGATGCCGCGCTCGCAATTGGCGTGGTAGCAGACGTCGTGCGGCGCACCAAAAAGGCCCATCAGGTAGTGCAGGTTGTAGACGCCCAAATCCATGAGCGCGCCTCCCGCGCATGCGGGATCAAAAACCGTGGGTGTCTCGCCGCGGACAAAGGCATCGTAGCGGCTGGAATACTGGGAATAGTTGCAGCATGCCAGCTTGATGGTGCCAAGCTGCGGCAGAAGCTGGCGCACGCGCAAGAAATTGGGCAGGTAGACCACGTTGATTGCCTCCCACAAGAAAAGGCGGCGCTCCCGTGCAAGGCAGCTTAGCTCTAAGGCCTCCGCATAGGTTGCGGCCAGCGGCTTTTCCACAATCACGTGCTTGTTTGCCAGCAGCGCCTGGCGTGTCACCGCCGCGTGCAAAGAATTGGGTACGCCCACGTAGACGGTATCAATATTCGGATCTTCTACCAGGGCGAGAAAATCATCGTACACGTGAGGTATGCCATAGCGTGTGGCCAGGCTGCGCGTGGTCTCAGCCGAGCGCGGGGTACCCGCCAGCGCTTCTACGGTGAAGCCTGTGCGATGCCCCATCTCTTCAAGCTGGGCTTTCACAATCATGCCGGTACCCACCATGCCAAGTCTCATAGTACCCTCCGCTCTTTGCGTGAATATGTGAAAGCAAAGTGGCCGTACGCGCTGTGCCGCGCGCGCACGACCTCCCACCTTTACAATGCATGAGGCCACTTTAGCAGTACAGAGGGGATATGCATGCCAAGCTTGTCAGACCAGATTACCTCACGGAGAACCTTTGCCATCATCTCTCACCCCGATGCGGGCAAGACGACCCTGACGGAAAAACTCTTGCTCTATACCGGCTCCATCCAGACGGCAGGTTCGGTCAAGGGTAAGGCAAGCGCTCGGCATGCAGTGTCTGACTGGATGGATATCGAGAAGGAGCGTGGCATTTCTGTCACGTCGTCGGTTCTGCAGTTCACCTATGATGGCTACTGCGTGAACATCCTTGATACACCTGGCCACCAGGACTTTTCTGAGGATACCTACCGCACACTCATGGCGGCAGACGCCGCGGTCATGGTTATTGATGGTGCTAAGGGCGTGGAGGCTCAGACCATCAAGCTCTTTAAGGTCTGCACGCTGCGCCACATCCCCATCTTCACCTTCATCAACAAGCTGGACCATGATGCGCGCGATCCTTTTGAGCTCATCGAGGAGATAGAAGAGGTGCTGGGGATCAACACATACCCCATGACCTGGCCTATTGGCAGTGGACGCAACTTCAAGGGGGTCTATGACCGAAGCCTCGGCCGCGTGCTGGCATTTCAAGGTGACGGGCACGCCAATGCCACCAAGAAGGTGCAGGAGATTGCCGCAGAGCTCAAGGACCCCGAGCTGGACGATCTTATCGGCAAAGAAAATCACCAGACCCTGGTGGACGACATAGAGCTCATCGACGGTGCGTCGGAGGAGTTCGATCTTGAGGCTGTGCAGACGGGGCGCCTGACGCCGGTGTTTTTTGGCTCGGCGCTTACCAACTTTGGCGTGGAGCCCTTCCTCAAGGACTTCCTGCGCCTAGCGCCTGCGCCGCTGGCCTATACCAACAGCTTGACGGGCGAGAAGGTCGTGCCCACCACACCCGATTTCTCCGGCTTTGTGTTCAAGATCCAGGCCAACATGGACAAGAATCACCGCGACCGCATTGCGTTTCTGCGCATCTGCACCGGCAAGTTTGAGCGCGGCATGGACGCGCGCCACGTGCAGAGCGGCAGAAAGGTCAAGCTGGCAACGGGTACGGCCATGATGGCGGATGATCGCGCGACGGTGGATGAAGCCTATGCGGGAGACGTGGTAGGGCTGTTTGACCCGGGCCTGTTCTCCATTGGCGACACCGTCTGCTCTGGTTCACTGCAGGTCCAATATCCGGCCATCCCCACCTTTGCCCCTGAGCACTTTGCCAGAATTACGCAGGTAGATACCCTTAAGCGCAAGCAGTTTATCAAGGGTGTAGAAGAGCTTGCGCAAGAGGGTGCCATTCAGATCTTCCGTGAGCTGGGCGGCGGCATGGAGAGCGTGATTGTGGGCGTGGTGGGCGTCTTGCAGCTCGACGTATTGGAGAGGCGCCTCAAGAGCGAATACCACGTCGAGGTGCGCCGCCAGCCCTTGCCCTACCAGGAGATTCGCTGGGTGCTTAACGGTAGTGATGAGCTGGACGTGAACAAGCTCAACCTCTCGCGTGATACGGCCAAGGTGGAGGACATGCGCGGCAACCGCCTGCTGCTCTTCACCAATGACTGGAACGTTAATTGGGCGCAAGAGAGAAACCCTGAGCTCAAGCTTTCCGAATTTGGCAATATCACCTTCTAGGTCAGCGGCCACAAGCGCTCCATGATCTTGGCATATATATGCAGCCTGAATGCTAGTATGGGGAAGCAAACATTTTCCAAGGTTTGGAGCTCTTATGCGACACCCTTCCACCTGGCTTGGCCTGGCCTTACCCGTTGCTTTCTCGCTGACCTTGCTGCCCGCCGTGCCTGCGCTTGCGGCGACGGCGCCACAGGAAGGCGCATCTGTTCAAGATGCGGCAGCAGCGCCTGCCTCAGATGATGAAAAAGCCGCAGCTCAAGAGGTTGCTTCGGAAGCCGTAGCTCCAGAAACTCCGGCCTTAGCGCCATCTCTGGGCGAGAAGGTCCAAGGTGTTGAAACCGCTGCTCAAGGTTCGGGAGATGCCTCAGACGACGCTACATCTGCTTCAAGCTCTGATACGGACAGCACGTCCGCTTCCGGTGGCGATGACGAGGGTAAGACCGACCCTAACGACAAGACCGATCCCGAACCCGAGCCCGAGCCTGAACCCGAGCCCGAGCCTGAACCCGAGCCCACCACGGTAGAGGAGCTTGCTGCCCAAAACAAGGACGGAAAGCTTCTGGAATCGGGAACCTACACCATCACCAACCGTGGTAAAGCCCTGGATGTGAGCGGTGCCAGCGGCAATGATGGGGCCAATGTCCAGATATATGACGCCAACAATACCGTTGCCCAAGAGTGGCAGGTGCGCGTGGACAAAGATGGCTTTGTCACCTTGCAAAATATTGGCTCAGGCAAGTTCTTGGATGTTGCATCGGGCTTGCGGCGTGAGGGCACCAATGTCCAGCAATATGGTGGCAATGGTACGGCTGCTCAACGCTGGGCTTTGCGCAAGACGGACAAGGGGTTCTTCCTGGTTTCTGCCTTAGGGCTTGACCGTGTGCTCGATGTCTCTGCAGCGCTCACCGCAAACGGCACCAATGTGCAGCTCTGGGGTGCAAATGGTACGGCAGCTCAGCTCTGGAGCTTTAAGCTCTCAGAGCGCGGCAAGCTGGCGCGTCAAAACAAAGACGGCGCCATTTTGAGCGAGGGACTCTACACCATTGCAACGGATCGTGACACAACATCCGTACACAACTTGGACATCAGCTCAGGCAGCTATGCCAACGGTGGAAACCTCCAGATTTGGAACGGTAACGGAACCCGCGCTCAGGTTTGGATTGTGCGGGAAGATGGTGGCTATGTCACCCTCTATAACGCCAATTCAGGCAAGGTCTTAGACGTTGATGGTGGGCGTGCTGCTTCAGAGACCAACGTCCAGCAGTTTGCCTATAACGCAACAGCAGCTCAGCGCTGGATTGTTACGCCGACGGAAAATGGCTCCTTTGAGTTGCGCTCATCGCTCAATCCCAACCTGGTGTTGGATCTGGCATGGGGCGAGACTAAAGATGGCACCAACCTGCGCCTCTATACCAGAAACCACACCAAGTCACAGTCGTGGCACACCCAGAAAGCCCCTGAGGTGTGGCAGGCAGAGGGCTGGAATATAATCCGCATGCTCAGCAATACCGGCCGCGTGGCAGATGTGTCAAACGCCTCAAAGGACAGCGGCGCTACGGTAGGTGTGTGGGACCAAAACGGCACACAGGCACAATCCTGGTGGCTCACCCATGCAGACGATGGCAGCTACCTGCTTCAAGCCAGCTGCTCTGGCCTCTATCTTTCAGACGAGGGTGGCTTTAAGCAGCTTGCCAAGTCAGATGCGGCCAAGTGGAAGCTTGAATACGGCACGCTGGGCGGCGTCGTCTTACGAAACATCAAGACCGGAAATCTCTTCAACTTGGCAGGTCAGGCAGCACTGGCCATCGACCGAGCAGGCGCTGGTATTGCGGCCGGCTTCTACAATATTGCCAGCGCACTGGCTGCAAACAGGGTGATCGATATCTCGGGCGCCTCGTATGCCAACGGTGCAAAAGTGCAGCTCTGGGGCTCAAACTCCACACTTGCCCAGACCTTTGAGATCCGCTACGTATCAGACGATGTCTTCTATATCATCAACGCCAATTCCGAAAAGGTCATCAACGTTAAGGATGGCAACTTCAGCTCACACAATGCGGTGTGGCAGTGGCAAAACGACAGAACAGATGCCTGCAAGTGGCGCTTTGTGATGGGCGAGTCCGGACTCCAGATACGCTCCGCAGCACGCAACGTGGTTTTGAGCGTGAGCGGCAACGCGGCACAGGATGGCGCAGCTCTTGAAATCCGTACAGCGGATGCCACCGCTGGTCAGGTATGGAACTTCAAATCTGTTCCTGCTCCCCATCTGAGGGGCGAGAATTACTGCTGGCTTAAGGGTTCAAGCCTCTGGAGCGGTATGGACTCACCCAAGGAAGTGCCGATGAACAAGCACTACTCTAGAGGTAGAGAAGGCCAGCGCATCACCATGATTGTGCTCCACCACAACGATGGCAATCTCTCCACCGAGGGCTGCTACTACACTTGGCAGTCACGCCCCGCGTCTGCTCACTACCAGGTAGAGGCCAACGGCCGTGTAGGTCAGCTGGTCATGGACTGTGATACCGCATGGCATGCAGGCAATTGGCGCGTCAATACGCAGAGCATTGGCATCGAGCATGCAGATTCTTGGACGAACCCCTACCGACTCTCCGATGCTACGGTCGAGACAGGCGCCCACCTGGTGGCCGCACTCTGCGTGAAATATCACTTAGGGCGTCCGACCTGGGGCGTTAATGTGTTTGGCCACAAGGATTACTCCTCCACAGAGTGCCCGGCCTCACTGGCGGTGGGTGGCTCTCAGCACAACGACTACATGCGCCGAGCTCAGATGTGGTATGACCGCCTCATCAACAGTTAAGCCGACAGCAGCCCGCCTCACGCGGGCTGCTTTTTTCATGATCGGTTGCATCCGAGGAGGCAAACATCTACCTTGATATCTCGTGATTTTTGGGATATCCGCACGTTTTGAGGCGATAAGAGCATGAGAGCACGAAAGAGATTCAAGCTCACATCCTCCCGGATCATCTTTGCCAGCTTCTTGGGCGTGGTGCTTCTGGGCGGCTTTCTGCTGACACTTCCGGTGGCCAGCAGCTCGGGGCAGTGGACATCGTTTCTGGACGCGGTTTTCACGGCCGTGTCTGCAACGTGTGTGACCGGCCTGGTGGTGCATGATACCGCCACTTTCTGGAGCCCCTTTGGGCAGGCGGTTATTCTCGCCCTCATCCAGATAGGCGGGTTGGGGGTCTTTACCACCGCGTTTATCGTCACGGTGATCTCGGGCTCAAAAGTGACGCTCATTCAGCGGAGCTTGCTCAAGGAGTCCATCTCTGCGGACAACGTGAAGGGCATCATTCGCATGTCGCTCTTCATTGTGAAGGTGGTTCTTGCGGTGGAGCTGGTGGGCGCGCTTGTGCTGTATGTGGTGTTTGGGCGCGAGTTTGGCCCCATCAAGGGCGTGTGGTATGCGGTGTTTCATGCCATTTCTGCGTTTTGCAACGCGGGCTTTGATTTGATGGGCGTGCGTGAGAGCTATTCTTCCCTGGTTTCGTATTCCACAAATGTGCTGGTAAACCTTGTTATTATGGCGCTCATCATCATCGGCGGCATAGGGTTTTATACCTGGAAAGATGTGCGAGACCATGGGCTCGATATCAAGAGATATCGCCTCCAGTCAAAGATCAGCCTGCTGGCATCGGCTGTTTTGATCCTGGTACCTGCAGCGATCTTCTTCTTTACCGCGTATGGGGACTACCCCATAAAAGAGCGCGTGCTTGCCTCGGCGTTTCAGTCGGTGACCGCCAGAACAGCTGGTTTTAATACCACCGATCTCACGCAGTTCTCTCAGTCCAACATCATGCTCATGATCATGCTCATGCTCATCGGCGGCTGTTCGGGGTCTACGGCTGGCGGCATGAAGACCACGACCTTTGTCATCATGGTGGCCACGGTTTTTGCCATTGCCCGCCGGCGTGATGACACGGTGATTTTTCAGCGCAGGATACCGCAGCAGACCATCCGCAATGCCTCGGTTTTGCTGGTGCTCTACGTGCTGGGGTCGCTCGTTGGCGCCATGCTCATCAGCGCACACGACAACCAGCCCATGATTGCGTGCTTCTTTGAGACGGCATCGGCCATGGGGACGGTGGGTCTCACCTTGGGTTTGACGCCCAGCTTGAGTGTTTTCTCGCACATCATATTGATGGTCTTGATGTTTATTGGCAGGATCGGCGGCCTGACGCTGCTCTTTGCCACGTTTGACAAGACCAGCTATAGCTCTGAGCATTATCCATTAGAGGATGTAAACGTCGGATAGGATGCATGATGAAGAATAATATCCTGCTTATTGGTGCCGGCTATTTTGGTACGCGCGTGGCCGAGCGGCTCATGGAGTACAAGCAAGACGTGATGGTGGTGGATATCGACGAGGATCGCGTGAACGATTGCTTGGACTTTGTGACCAACGCGCGCATTGGCGATGTCACCAACGAGGCGTTTATCGAGTCGTTGGGCGTCAATGATTACGATGTCTGCATCGTGGCCATAGGCGACGATTTCATGAGCTCGCTTCAGGCAACGGCGCTGCTCAAAGACCATGGTGCGCGCTATGTGGTCTCCCGCGCTTCGTCTGACGTGCAGGAGAAATTCTTGCTGCGCAATGGTGCCGATAAGGTCATTTTCCCGGAGCGTTCCTACGCTGATTGGACAGCCATCCGCTATGCCAACAACCACGTGTTTGACTACCTGCCGCTGGATGACAACTTTGTGGTGATGGAGGTTGAGGTACCGGCGTCGTGGGCGGGCAAGACCATTAATGACCTGCAGATTCGCTCTGAATATGGCCTCAACATCATAGCTATCAAGCACCAGAATGTCATGAGTGCAAACATTGATCCCCTAAGCGAGCTCAACGCAGAAGATTCCTTGCTGGTGCTGGGCAAGACAGAAGATATTCGCAGCTGCTTCAAGCTGCAGTAGCGCGCTGCGCCCGCGCACACACGAGCGTCTATGTGAGCTCGGTGCCGCCAAAGCGCAAACAATCAAGCGGCTTGTCCGTGGCAATGAAGGCGTTATAGCCCACCTTGTGTGGCTCGTCAGGCTTGTCGCAGACCAGATAGAGATGCTTGAAGCAGGCACCAAAGGCCTCTTTACAGCTCGTGAGGCCACGCGCATTCCTGCCGCACAAAGACGAGCGAATATTTGCCAGATAGTAGCCGCCGCAGCTGAGCTTGTCATGCACCAGCCGCGCGCCTTCGTCGGTAGCCATGGGGCCGAGCGGCTTTTTGCCTGAAAAGGCGTCGTTGATGATGCAGTCATAGGAGCCGTCGGGCTGCGCCGCAAGAAAGCTCCACCCGTCGCCCTCAATGAGCCCCAGCCGCCCCGCTTGCTCGCGCGTGCAGCCAGGCGCAGGCAGCGCAACTTTTTGGCTAGGCGCCTCTGAGTGCAGGTTCTTCTCGTCCAGGCGCGGACAGCGCGGATCTTCCCGGCAGAACTGGGCGATAAGTTCGTCCAGGTAGAAGTACTTTTTGGCCAGGCGCGTGATGGCGGGGTCAATCTCTACGACATCGAGCCTCATGCGCGTGGTGTGCGCCATCATGTACTTGGGAAACGAGTAGCCACCGCCGCCTATCACGAGTGCGCGGTGCAAGTTTGCCCCTTGCAGCGCGTCGGCAAATGCCCGATGGTAGGTGCAGACAGGCTCCCAGAGCAGGTCTTTCTGCGTGTAGCAGACGCTTTGAAAGACGCCGTTTACAGAAAGGAGTCTGATGGGAGTCTTGTCCTGGTCGGCCGAATCAAAAATGAGGGTGATACCAAATTTGGTGCGCTCAAAGACGACGCCGCGCCTCTTGAGCAGGGCAGGAAAACTCAGCCACAAGACCCACGAAAGTACGCTCAGTACCAGAAGAATGATGATGGGAGTGCTCAACCGTTTGGCTCCGCTCGCTCAAAGATGGTATTTATCTGCAGATATGGCAAAACGCTTCACTTTTTATCGCATGCGCATCATAGTTCCAATCTCGGTTATACTAAAGGATACGATTGCGCCTGCGCAGTCCATCCATCAAAAACTAACTCGGAGGTTATAGATGTTTCTTGGTATGGGTCCTTTAGAGCTCGTGGTTATCCTCGTCGTTATCTTGGTCATCTTTGGGCCCAAGAACCTCCCCAAGCTCGGCAGCGCTCTCGGTAAGACCGTGAAGAACGTGCGTGAGGGCATGGAGGGTGATGACTCAGACAGCAAGGATGATGAGGCTGATGAGTCAGATGAGGATGCGGACGCAGACGTAGAAGACGTCAAAGAGTCCAAGTAAACCAAGGTTTTGGCTGCAATATCCTCGCGTACAAGAATGGGACAGCACTAGATGGCAAATGAAATGATACTGACGCCTGAAGGCAGGCAGAAGCTCGTCGATGAGCTTGAATGGCGTGAGGGCGAGAAGCACGATGAGATTGTTGAGGCAATCCGTGAAGCTCGCGCTCAGGGTGACCTTTCTGAGAACGCCGAGTATGATGCGGCCAAGGAGGAGCAATCCAAGAACGAGTCTCGCATCAATGAGATTCGCCACATCTTGGCTACCGCTCGTGTTGCCGAGAACACCAGCGGTCTTGAGGTGTCAATTGGTTGCACCGTTGATATTGAAGACGATCGGGGCAAGGTGCTTTCGCTCACCATCGTTGGTACGACGGAGACCAACTCGCTTGATTACAAGATCTCAAATGAGTCTCCGGCTGGCTCGGCGCTCATTGGTCATGTGATTGGTGACACGGTGTCGTTTGCAACACCTTCTGGCAAGCTCCGTGAGTACACCATTGTAAACATCAAGCGCCAGTAGCATCCTGGCGCTTGTCTGGAGGGCTCGTGCCACAAGGTGCGGGCCCTTTCTTATTAGATCGTGAGGAGCACCATGTCTGACCCACAAGAGAAGCAGGTACCACAAGATGAGCGCACCGCACGCCGCCAGCGGCGCGAGGCTCTTATCGCCTCAGGTATCAACCCATATCCCATCGCCTCAGAGGTGAGCGCGCATGCGGCAGAGCTTGAGGAGAAGTACAAGGATCTTCCAGATTCTCAAGACACCGACGACATTGTGGTGGTTGCCGGCCGCGTGCGGGCGCTCAGAGATTCCGGCAAGATTGCCTTTATCGTCCTGGAGGACTGCACGGGGCAGATCCAGCTGTTCTGCCGCGTGAACAACTTTGAGGAGCATACATGGGCGCTGCTCAAAGGCCTTGATCTGGGAGACATCATCGAGGCTAAGGGCAACGTAGTGCGCACGCGCAGAGGTCAGCTTTCGGTCAGTCCTACCACCATCAAGATGCTCTCCAAATCCCTGCGACCGCTTCCCGAGAAGTTCCACGGCCTCACGGACCGTGAGGTGCGCTATCGTCAGCGCTATGTTGACCTCATCATGAACCCCGAGGTACGTGAGGTGTTCCGTAAGCGCAGCCAGATCATCAGCCTCATCCGACGCTACATGGAGGCAGACGGCTACATGGAGGTGGAGACGCCCATGATGCACGCCATCGTGGGCGGCGCCAACGCCAAGCCCTTTGTGACGCACTTCAACGCGCTGGACAGGGACTTCTACCTGCGCATTGCTACGGAGCTTCCGCTCAAGCGCCTCATTGTGGGTGGGCTTGAGCGCGTCTTTGAGATTGGCCGCCAGTTCCGCAACGAGGGCATGGATCTGACCCACAATCCAGAATTTACGTCCATGGAGGCCTACTGCGCCTACAGCGATCTTCAGGGCATGAAGGACTTGACCCAAGGCCTGTTCAAGGAGATTGCGCGCGGGGTCTGCGGTTGCAAGGAGGGCGAGGAGATCATCACCTATCAGGGCCAGGCGGTGGATATGAGCGGTACGTGGCGCTCCGTTCCGCTGTCAGAGGTCGTGAGCGAGGTCGTGGGTGAGCATGTGGATATGGACACGCCCATCGACCACCTGCGCGATCTCTGCCGCGCCAACGGCATCGAGGTCCAAGACGTGTGGGGCGTGGGCAAGCTGCTCTTTGAGCTCTATGATGAGCTGGGCGAGAAAACCCTGGTAAACCCGACATTTGTATGTGATTACCCGGAGGAGGTCAGCCCGCTCTCCAAGCGTAAGGACGACGACCCGCGTCTCACGGATCGCTTTGAGCTGGTGATCTGCGGCCATGAGTACGCCAATGCTTTCTCCGAGCTCAATGATCCTGTTGACCAGGCAGGACGCTTTGCAGAGCAGGTTGCCGCCAAGGACTTTGGTGACGACGAAGCCATGGGCTATGACTATGACTACGTGCGCGCGCTGGAATATGGTATGCCTCCCGCAGGCGGCATTGGCTATGGTATCGACCGCATGATCATGCTCTTCTGCGACCAGCCGGCCATCCGTGACGTGCTGCTCTTCCCGCAGATGAAGCCCGAGGTCATCACCCGCCAAGACATTGCATCTCAGTTGCCCGACACCACCGACAATCAGTCCGCATCCTTAGATGCCCTCACGCGTGATGCGGAAGGTGCTCATGCGGGGGAGTCTCAGGCCAAAAGCCTTACATCAGGCCTTACCCGTGACGAGGCGTGGGCACTTCTCGTCCAGTACAACGAGGACGATTTCCACCGCGCACATGCCCAGACCGTCGAGGCGCTCATGCGCTACTATGCACAGAAGTTTGACCCGGAAAACGTGGAGTTTTGGGGACAGGTGGGGCTCTTGCATGATCTGGATTGGGAGAAGTTCCAAGATCCTGTCCAGCACACCGTGAAGGCAGGAGATCTCATCTCGGAGGCAGGCGGAACGGCGGAGCTCATCCACGCCATCCAGACCCACAACTCTGACAACAATCCGGACCTGCCGGCGCCGGTCAGCAAGATGGAGTGCGTGCTCTTTGCGGTCGACGAGCTCTCAGGCCTTATCCAGGCGGCGGCCAAGATGCGCCCGTCTGGATCGGTGGTGGATATGCCCACCAAGTCGCTCAAGAAGAAGTTCAAAGACAAGCACTTTGCCGCCGGCTGCGACCGCCAGGTGATTGCGCGCGGCGCGGAGCTGATGGGCCTTGAGCTGGACGAACTTCTCGCCGATGTCCTCGATGCCATGAAGGCAATTGCTCCTGTGGGAGATATTTACAAGAAAGAGGCAAGCGCCGAGGCGTAGGGCACTACATGCCAGCACGTGGTGATACTGACCGTTTGAGAGAGGCGCCGCCTAAGGTGCCTCTCTCTTTGTAGCTAAGATCTATAGCGTGAGTGCTTAGATTTTCTCACAGTGGGTACCATGGAAACCATAAACGGAGCCCATGTGGGCCTGCACAGGTGTGTAGGCGGGGCATGATATGAAGGAAGCCCTGTATGTTTGAAAAGTTTACGGACAAGGCGCGCAAGGCCATGAGCCTTGCGCAGGATGAGGCAAGAAGCTTAAACCGCATGTACGTGGGTACAGAGCATCTCTTGCTGGCACTGATAAAGGTGGAAGACGGCGTTGCGGCGCAGGCGTTAGCCAAGCTGGATATCACTTATGAAGAGACGCTGGCTACGGTCAAAGATCTCTCCAAGGAAGATACCGAGCCCGTTCCCGGCGGCCATATTCCCTTTACGCCACGTGCCAAGCGCGTGCTTGAAGACGCCTATCGTGAGACCATGACCCACGGTAAGAACTTCATTGCTACCGAGCATTTGCTGCTGGGCATTGTGGCAGAAGGCAACGGTCGCGCCATGGAGGCGCTCAGCCGTATGGGTATCTCGGGAGATGCCGTCAGAAACGCGGTCAATGAGCTCATCTCCAGCAATTCAGATGAGCAGTTTGGTGCGCAGGTAGGAGACATGCGCCCCGATGCCATGGGCTTCATGGGTATGGGGGATGTGGGCACTCCTCAACAGAGTGCCCCGAGCGGCTCTGTCTTGGAGCAGTACGGTAGAAACCTTACCAAGCAGGCGCAGGATGGCAAGCTTGATCCCGTGATTGGCCGTGACCGTGAGGTGGAGCGCATCATGCAGGTGCTGGCGCGCCGCCAGAAGAATAACCCGCTGGTCTTGGGCGACCCAGGCGTCGGCAAGACGGCCATCATAGAGGGACTCGCGCAGCTCATTGCCTCAGGTGATGTGCCAGATATCCTGCGCGGCAAGCAGATCTGGACCTTAGACGTTGCCTCTCTGGTGGCTGGCTCGAAATACCGTGGCGAGTTTGAGGAGCGCATGAAAAAAGTCATCAAAGAGGTAGAGGACACCAAAGACATCATCCTCTTTATTGATGAGATCCACTCCATCATTGGCGCAGGATCCGCAGAGGGTTCGGTCGATGCGGCGGCCATCTTAAAGCCGCCTCTGTCACGTGGAGAAATCCAGGTCATTGGCGCTACTACAGCAGAGGAATACCGCAAGAGGATCGAGAAGGACTCTGCGCTTGAGCGCCGTTTCCAGCCAGTGGATGTCTCTGAGCCTACGCTGGAAGACACTGTGGAGATCTTGAAGGGTCTGCAGGAGCGCTACGAGAAGCACCACCATGTCAAATATACGGAAGCTGCCATAGAGGCTGCCGTGAGCTTGTCTGATCGCTATGTGCAGGATCGCTTCTTGCCGGATAAGGCCATTGACCTCATTGATGAGGCTGGTGCGCGCACGCGCGTTCACAAGATGACGCTGCCGCCTGAGCTCAAATCGGTGGAAGAGAAGCTGCAAAACATTGCTGACCGCAAGGCGGAGGCAGCTGCTGCTCAGGAGTTTGAAGAGGCCGCACGTCTGCGTGACGAAGAAAAGGAGCTCACCACTCAAAAAGATGAGCTTGAGAAGTCATGGCGTGAAAAGCAAGATGCCAACATTGTGGTGGTCGATGAGCAAGATATTGCAGACGTGGTTTCAGAGATCACGGGCGTGCCCGTATCCAACCTTACCGAGGCAGAGGCCAGCAAGCTTCTGCGCTGTGAAGATGCCCTACACCAGCGCGTTGTTGGTCAGGATGAAGCCGTTTCTGCCGTGGCGCGCGCAATACGGCGCAGCAGAAGCCCGCTAAAAGATCCGCGCCGCCCTGGTGGCTCGTTCATCTTCTTAGGGCCTTCGGGCGTCGGCAAGACCGAGCTTGCCAAATCCTTGGCAGAGTTCCTCTTTGGGTCAGAAGACGCGCTCATCACCTATGACATGTCGGAGTTCATGGAGAAGCACAACGTCTCCAAGCTGGTGGGTGCTCCTCCAGGATATGTGGGCTACGACGAGGGTGGAGAGCTCACTAAGGCCGTAAGGCGCCGTCCGTATTCGGTCATCCTTTTTGATGAGATTGAAAAGGCACACCCCGATGTCTTCAACGTGCTCCTCCAGATCTTGGATGAGGGTCGTCTGACCGACGGTCAAGGTCGCCAGGTTGATTTTTCCAACACGGTCATCATCATGACCTCCAATGTTGGTGCGCGTGAGATTGCTCAGACCACGACGCTGGGCTTTACGGGCACGTCAGAGGGCTTGTCTGACAAAGAGATCAACTCCCGTGTGATGGGTGATCTGAAGAAGCTCTTCAGGCCAGAGTTCTTGAACCGCATTGATGAGATCGTGGTATTCAAGAGCCTCACGCCTCCGCAGCTGCGCGGCATTGTCGACCTCATGGTGAGTGAGCTCAGAGACAGGCTCATTGCCAACGGCATGTCTATCGAGCTCACAGATGCGGCACGAGATCTCGTGGCCAAGAAGGGTACCGATAAGATCTATGGCGCCCGTCCGCTGCGTCGCGCTATCCAGACCATGATTGAAGATCCGCTCTCTGAGCAGCTTCTCTCTGGCGACTGGAGGCCGGGAGACGTGATCATGGTGGACGTGGACAAGTCCCAAGAAGAGCTCACCTTTGAACACGGCACTGGAGAGATACCTGCACCAACGCAGCGTCTGCACCTGGAGAGGCCCAAGGCGAGAAATTCCTGGTCGCCCAGAAAGTCTGCGGCGTCGGGCATCGCGGATACGTCAGGTGCTGAGGGCTAGGGAAGCAGCACGCCCCAGTGAAGCGGTAGCGCGCACACTTCTTGCCCGCCGGTGCCGAGCGCAGGTTCTTCTCGCCCAGCACGCCGGTCTCTGTACCCGCTTGGGGAGACTCCGTGAGAGATGCGCCTGCCTGCGTATTGGTTTTATACTGAAGTGAGATGAGATCGGCCGATCCGCCCGCGCGGGTCGGCCTTTGCACCAAGGGGGAAGCATGGATTCCGCTCAGCTTGAAGAGAGGGAAAGTGTACTCAAGAAGCGCATGGATGCCGCGCTTAAGCTCACGGCGCCCGGCACCGCGCTGCGCCATGCTCTGGACATGATCATTGCAGGTCACATGGGTGCGCTCATCTGTGTCGGCGATACAGAAAACGTGCTGGCTGCTGGAGATGATGGCTTCAAGCTAGACATTTCTTTTACGGCCAACCGTCTGTTTGAGCTGTGCAAGATGGATGGTGCCATCGTGATCGATAAGGGCATGACCCAGATACTGCGTGCCAACTACCACTTAAACCCCGATCCTTCGCTTCCTACCACCGAGACGGGCACCCGCCATAGGACGGCCGCGCGCATGAGTTTGCTCACCCATGCCACCGTGATCTCTGTTTCTGAGCGCCGCCAAGTGGTCAACGTCTACGTGGACGGCCGTGGATATCAGCTGAGACCCATGCCTGAGCTCATGAATTCTGTAAACCAGCTCTTGGTGGCCATGCAGTCAACCCGCCAGCAGATAGATAGGCACATGCTACGGCTTACCACGCTTGAGCTGGACAATTACGTCACGCTGGGAGACATAGCAGACATCTTCTATCTGCTGGAAGTCATCCTTGCGGTGGATGAAGAGCTGGATTCGTGCATCTTGCAGCTGGGCAGTGAAGGCCGCACGGTCCAGATGCAGCGTGACGAATACATGGGAGACATCGACGAGGAATACAACCTCATGATCCGTGACTACGCGCGTGACTCCTCAGAAGACAATGCCCGCGTGATCCGGCGGGCGCTCCACAGCATGGACAACTCTGCCATCCACAACGCGGAATCGGTTGCTCAGCTTTTGGGTTACAGCGGCCGCACGGAAGATTCCATCATGTCGCCGTTGGGCCTGCGTACGCTTTCCAATATCTCGGTCGTGCGCAAGGGCATGGCGGACAAGATTGTGGATGCATATGGCTCACTCCAGCATCTGATGGATGAGCTGGACGAGAACCCCAGTCGCTTGGACGATCTGGGCGTTAAGAATCCGGACGTGCTGGCAGACAGCCTCTATCGCATGTGGGGGAAGAGGCAATGATCCGCGTCGTCTCCACAGATGCGGCCCAGCGTGAGCGCGTGCGGCTGATGCACGAGCGTGAACGTTTGGGCGGCGCTTCTTTGAGCGCGTGCGTGCTGACACCCAAAGCGGCGCCTGAGGCGCAGCTAAGCACCCCCGATGCGCCCAACAACAAGCAGAATACCTGTGCCGTTATTGTTGCGGCAGGCACAGGTGAGCGCTTTGGAGACCCTTGCGGCAAGCAGTTTGTGCCCCTAGCTGGCCTACCTCTCATCAGCTGGTCAATCCTTGCATTTGATAGGGCACCGTCCATCGGCCACATTGTGGTGGTCTATCCCAAAGATAAGTTTGATGAGATGATTGAAGTCATCAAGGGCCTGGTCTTGCGCTGCGATATAACGCTGGTAGCAGGAGGTGCTACCCGGCAAGATTCCGTCTTTAGCGCACTTCTTTCCATGCCGGATGGCTATGATCTGGTGGCGGTCCACGATGGTGCCCGCCCACTGGTGCGCATTAAGACCATAGAAGATACCGTGGCCGCACTGAAGGCAGATGACAATCTCACCGGCGCCATTGCGGCAATCCGCGCAACGGATACCTTAAAGCTGGTAGAGGATTCGCTCATTGTGGCAACCCCTGACCGTACCTATTACTGGAACGCACAGACGCCGCAGGTGTTCCGTACTAAGAAGCTTTTGGCCGCACACCGCGCCAGCGTGTGGGATGACTATGTGGGAACCGATGATGCTTCGCTCATAGAGCGCCGCGGCGGCAAAGTCATCTGTGTTACGGGCGCGCGAGATAACATAAAAGTCACGGTGCCAGAGGATAAGATTATTGCGGAAGCACTTCTGGAGCATCGCATAGATACAGAGGGCTGCGGGCTCTGTGATGGCAGCCCATCAGAAGGAGGTCTGGTGTGATGGCGCACACGTGCTCAGACGCTTCGTTGCACATAGGCCATGGCTACGACGTGCACCAGCTCGTACCAGGCAGAAAGCTCATCTTAGGTGGGGTTGAGATCCAGCACACGCTGGGACTTGACGGCCACAGCGACGCAGATGTTCTCGCCCATGCGCTTTCCGATGCCCTTTTGAGCGCCGCACGCCAACCCGACATTGGCCAGCTCTTTCCCGACAGCGACCCCGCCTATGAAGGGGCGGATTCCCTGATGCTGCTTGCCCAGGTAGGAGAGCTGTTGCACCGCGAGGGCTATGAGATTTTGGACTGCGATTGCACCGTTGGTGCGCAGGCGCCCAAGCTTGCGCCGTACAAAGATAGGATGCGTGCCAACCTGGCTCGCGCGCTTACGGTCGATCCTGGGCGCGTGGGTTTGAGCGCTACGACCACAGAGCATCTAGGCTTTGTGGGCCGTGAGGAGGGGATAGAGGCATGGGCGGTCGTTTTGATCGCCCGTATCTGCACGTCCTGATGCGCCAGGTTGTGCAGCACCTGACGTACGTCGATTGGTAAATTTGAGCCCTGTGGCCATGCAATAAGGAGAAGCAATGCTCATCTACAACTCTCAGAACCATAAAAAAGAGGAGTTCAAGCCCATAGAAGAGGGAAAGATCCGCATGTACGTGTGCGGACCGACCGTCTATGACCAGATTCACATTGGCAACGCGCGCACGTTCCTGTCCTTTGACGTGATCAGGCGCTACCTCATCTACAAGGGCTACCAGGTCACGTTTGCTCAGAACTTGACGGACGTGGACGATAAGATCATCAATCGCGCCAACGAAGAAGGCAGAACCGCAGAGGAGGTGGCGCAGGAGTATTCGCAGGCGTTCATCGAGCAGATGCATCGCTTTGGCGTGCTTGACCCGGACATTCGTCCGCGCGCCACGCGTGAGATTGAAGCCATGCAGGAGATGATCCAGATTCTCATCGAGAAGGGCTTTGCGTATGCGGCCTCCAACGGTGACGTCTATTTCTCCGTGCGCGCGGATACGCGCTACGGCGTGCTCTCTGGCAGGGACTTGGACCAGCTGCGCGCCGGTGAGCGCGTTGAGGTGAACGAAGAGAAGCGCGATCCGTTTGATTTTGCCCTCTGGAAGGCGGCCAAGCCAGGTGAGCCCAGCTGGCCAAGCCCGTGGGGTGAAGGCAGGCCGGGCTGGCACACGGAGTGCTGCGCCATGATCCACCGCTACCTGGGCACGCCCATAGATATCCACGGCGGCGGGCAAGACCTCATCTTCCCACACCATGAAAACGAGACTGCTCAGGCCATGTGCGCCTGGGATAGCGCGCTGGCAAACACCTGGATGCACACCGGCATGCTCCGCGTGAACGGCGAGAAGATGTCAAAGTCCTTGGGCAACTTCTTCACGCTCAAAGACATCCTGGACAAATACCCCGCCGATGCCGTGCGTCTGCTGATGCTCCAGACCCACTACCGCAGCGCGCTTGACTTCCAGACCGACCAGCTTGATGGCGCGGTGGGCACCGTCGAGCGTCTCAAGACCTGCGTCAAAAACCTGCGCTGGGCATCCAAGAATGCCTCGTCGACCTCTGATCTTTTGGATGATGACCGCGCGCTTTCTGCTGCCATAGATGTGGCGCGCGAGCAGTTTAGCCGCCAGATGGACGACGATTTCAACACGCCGGGCGCCCTGGCTGCCATCTTTGAGCTGGTCACCGCAGCCAACAAGTACCTTGCTGCCGCCGCGGGCAAAGCTTCCTGCGCGCTGCCGCTGCGCGCGGCCGATACCCTCTGCGAGCTGTGCGATGTCTTTGGCATCAGCCTGCCGCACGCCCAGGGCGAGGAGCTGCCACAGGAGTTGGTGGATCTGGCGAGAAAAGAAGCCGCGTATGAGGGTGACTCTGCAGAAGAGGCTGCCCGCGTTTTGATTGAGGCCCGTGAGGCTGCCCGCGCGGCCAAGAACTGGGCCGTGGCCGACGCCATCAGAGACGGTATCGGCGCACTTGGCCTGGTGCTGGAAGACACCGCACAGGGCGCGCGCCTGCGCCGAGCGTAAGAGGGCGCCATGGCAAACAGAGGTTCAAAATCCTTGAAGCCCGCACGTTCTTCTCGCCCTGCGCGGGTGGCAAAGCCCGGACGGGCGGGTCGCGCGGAGCGTGGCGGGCATACGGAGCATACAGGTCGCGCGGAGCGTGGCGGGCGAGCAGGCCGTCCAGCTCGCGGCGAGCGCCGTGGCGAGCGCCGCGGCGAGCGTCGCAGCGACTACATTGAAGGCAGGCGGGCTGCTCAAGAAGCGCTTGAGGTGGGCGTTCCTATCAAGCGGGCTCTTATCGCCCAGGCGGCAGAGCTGGACACGGGTCTTACTGCGTTGGTAGCAAGGCTCAAGGAGCAGGGCGTGGCACTGGAGCCCACGCCTCGCGCAACGCTCGATGCGCTGAGCTCTCACGGCGCGCACCAGGGCATCATTCTTGAGTGCAAGCCGTTTGCCTACGCGGGGCTCGAAGACATCATAGTGCGCGCTCGCGGTACACATGAGCTGGTTGTGGTGCTCGATCACGTGACCGACGAGGGCAACTTTGGTGCCATCGTGCGCTCGGCGGAAGTTGTGGGTGCCTGCGGCGTGATCATTGCAAACGCCCGCGCGGCGCAGGTGGGAACAGCTGCTTACAAGACTTCGGCGGGAGCGGTTTTGCACGTGCCCATTGCGCGGGTGGCCAATCTTTCGCGCGCCATCGACGAGCTCAAGCGCGCCGGATTCTGGGTGGGTGCCGCCAGCGAACACGCGGAACAAGACGTGTGGACGTCGCCTCTCGATGGCAAGTTCTGCCTGGTCATGGGCTCGGAAGGCGCGGGTATCTCGCCTTTGGTACAAAAGCAATGCGATTTCATGTGCCGCCTTCCGCAGCGCGGGCGCACAGAATCGCTCAACGTGGCGCAGGCCGCAACGGTTATGTGCTACGAGTGGTTGCGTCGCACGTATGGTGCGGCAGGAACTGACGCCGGCAGCTCCCCGTCAAACAACGCCTAAGGTCAGGAGGCACAGGAGCATGTCAGCGCACAATTCGGCCCGGCCCAAGTCGCCCGTATCTGCGTCCGCGCACAAGCAGGAGCTGCTGGTGGTGGACGGCTACAACGTCATTTTCAAGGGCGAGCGCTACACCAATCTCATGGATGAGACGCATCCCAACGATCCGTTTGAGGCAGCGCGCGAGAAACTCATTGCAGACGTAGCTGCCTATGCACAGGGGCGCTATGAGGCCGTGATCGTCTTTGATGCCGCAGGTAATGTATCCCCTGAGCGTCCCAACCTGCCCAAGGCGGGCGTCAAGATCATCTTCTCCGAGACAGGGGAGAGCGCAGATTCCGTCATTGAGCGCCTGGTAACCTCCGCCCGCCACCAGCCGCGCGAGGTCACGGTTATCACGTCCGACAACACCATTCGCGCCGCGGTGGGAGGAATACCTGTCACGCGCATCGGCTCGGATGTCTTGGTGCGAGACGTAGAAGACATTGCGGCAGACGTAGAGCTTGCGCGCCAGGAGCGGACGCATCAGCACCTGACGGTTGCCGACCGCCTGGATCCTCAAACGCGCGAGAAACTCAACAAACTGTTGGGCAGATCCTCACGCTAGGTTGCAGGCCGCCAAGGCGGCCAGAGGTGGCTACAGGTGGCTGCCGATGTGTGATCGTGAGTCTCATGAGGAGAAAAAATTGAGGTTGGCTCTCTGGCGCGAAGGCGCTATGATGTTCCTCACGCTGGTGTAGCTCAGTTGGTAGAGCCCTAGTCTTGTAAACTAGTTGTCGCCGGTTCGAGCCCGGCCACCAGCTCCACGTTAATGCGCAGGTCAGTTTAGGCTGGCCTGCTCTTTTAATGTGGAAGATGGGCATGCTGGAGATACTTTCTCTCTTGATCAAGTTGTGCAGGATTAGTGGGTGCTGCGCATTACCAAAGGGTTTCCCAAACTTTCGGTTGACAAGAAAAATTCCAGCGCGTAATATACCATCCGCTTGCAAGGGACGTTTCACGTCCTGCGCAGGTGCTTGAGAACGGAATATGGGGATGTGGCACAGCGGCAACTGCGGCGGACTGTAAATCCGCTCCCTCTGGGTTCCTTGGTTCGAGTCCAAGCATCCCCACCATTCCACGCCCGTGTAGCTCAGTAGGTAGAGCACTTCGTTGGTAACGAAGAGGTCACCGGTTCAAATCCGGTCGCGGGCTCCATATTCAAGCGCACCTGCCGGTGTAGCTCAGCTGGTTAGAGCACGCGGCTCATACCCGCGATGTCACTGGTTCGAATCCAGTCACCGGTACCAGATTCTTCCGGTAGAAATACCGAAGATATATAGTAAGTCTGTAATTGAAGCGGCCATGGTGGCCGTTTCATGTAAGGAGGACGGCGTATGGCCAAGGAGAAGTTTGATCGTTCTAAGCCTCATGTAAACATCGGCACCATTGGTCACGTTGACCACGGTAAGACGACGCTTACCGCAGCAATCACAAAGGTTCTTTCTGAGACCGACGGCTGCAAGGCGACGTTCGTCCCCTTCGAGGACATCGACAAGGCTCCCGAAGAGCGTCAGCGTGGTATTACCATTTCCGTTGCTCACGAGGAGTATGAGACCTGGGAGCGCCACTACGCTCACGTTGACTGCCCCGGTCACGCTGACTACATCAAGAACATGATTTCTGGTGCTGCTCAGATGGACGGCGCAATCCTCGTTATTGCTGCTACCGACGGCCCTATGGCTCAGACGCGTGAGCACATCCTTCTCGCCCGTCAGGTCGGCGTTAAGTACATCGTCGTGTTCCTCAACAAGTGCGACATGGTCGACGACGACGAGCTCATCGACCTCGTCGAGATGGAGACCCGTGACCTTCTCTCCGAGTATGGCTACGATGGCGACAACATGCCGATCATCCGTGGCTCTGCACTCGGTGCACTCAATGGTGAGCAGAAGTGGGTTGACTCCATCATCGAGCTCATGCACACCGTTGACTCCTATATCCCGACGCCTGCTCGTGATGACGAGAAGCCCTTCCTGATGGCTATTGAGGACGTTATGACCATTTCTGGCCGTGGTACCGTTGCTACCGGCCGTGTTGAGCGTGGCGTTCTGAACCTCAACGACGTTGTTGAGATCGTCGGCATCAAGGAGACCCAGAAGTCTACCGCTACCGGCATCGAGATGTTCCGCAAGACCCTCGACTTCTGCGAGGCTGGCGACAACGTGGGCATCCTGCTCCGTGGTATCCGCCGCGAGGACATCGAGCGTGGCCAGGTTCTCTGCAAGCCGGGTTCTGTTACCCCTCATTCAAAGTTCACTGGTGAGATCTACGTTCTGACCAAGGACGAGGGTGGCCGTCACACGCCGTTCTTCTCTGGCTATCGTCCTCAGTTCTACTTCCGTACCACCGATATTACCGGTGACATTTATGAGCTGACCGACAAGGATGGCAACAAGGTTGAGATGGCTATGCCTGGCGACCACGTGACCATTGCTTGCGAGCTCATTCACCCGATCGCCATGGAGGAGGGCCTCCGCTTCGCTATCCGCGAGGGTGGCCACACCGTCGGCGATGGCCGTGTTTCCACCATCAACGACTAGTATTTCTTAACAGAAATGCAAGCCCGGCGCCTTTGGTGCCGGGCTTTTTTGTCGCGCGATTGAGGCTCTTCTCGCCCCAACGTAAAATTTGAACGTTTTGTAGTGGCGTGGCTTTTTGCATGATAGTGTTTGACATGCCACATTGCTACATGGTATTTTCTTAGACCGTGCCACGAGTGAGATGGTCTCATTCAAGGCGGCTATACAGGAGGATTTATGCGTACAATGGTTACCCTTGCATGCACAGAGTGCAAGCGTCGCAACTACACCATTACCAAGAATAAGGCAAACAATCCCGAGCGCCTCGAGATGAAGAAGTATTGCCCGTGGTGCCAGAAGCACACCATGCACAAGGAAACCCGCTAATATAGTTTCCTATTTACGCCAGTAGCTCCAATGGTAGAGCGGCGGTCTCCAAAACCGTTTGTTGAGGGTTCGAGTCCTTCCTGGCGTGCCAGCTTATGACCACCGGCTTTCCCTTTCGGGTTAGCCGGTTTTGATGAATACAGGTTTGGGAGGTGCACGGATGGCCAACAAGGAACGCAACAAGAGGGCTGCTCGCAAGGCGCGTCAGCAAGAGCGTGCTGAGCTTGAGAGCCTTCACGCGGCATCCGGTGCTCAGTCCTCTGTCGCAGAAACCAAGGGCGGCAAGGGCAAAGAGACCACAAAGGCAGTTGCAGCCTCAAAGAAGTCGGCCAAGAAAAAAGGATTTTTCTCCCGTATTTCGGGCTACTTCAAGGACGTCCGTTCAGAGATGCACCAGGTTGTATGGCCCAGCAAGGATGAGCTGCGCAATTACTCTTTGGCAGTCATTGTGATGCTCATTGTCTTTGGCGTTGGCATCTGGCTGGTTGACACTGGCTTTGTTGCAGGTCTGGTAGCGTTCACGGGCCTGAGGGGGTAGTCATGCCAAAACGTTGGTTCGTATTACACACATACTCTGGCTACGAGAACAAGGTCAAAACTGATCTTGAGCATCGTATTGAGACCTATAACCTTGAGGATAAGATCGACAACATCCAGATCCCCACAGAAGAGGTTACGGAGATCAAAGACGGTGGAGATCGCCAGACCAAAGAGGCCAAGGTCTTCCCTGGTTATGTGCTGGTTCACATTGAGGCAGACCATCGCCAGGTGGACGATAATACCTGGGCGGTTGTGCGCAATACGCCTGGTGTGACGGGTTTTGTCGGCATCGACGGCAAGCCTATGCCGCTGCGTCGCTCTGAGTACGACAAGATCATGCGCAGAAGCTCTGCCTCTGCCTCTCGTCAGCAGGTGGTGCCCAAGCGTACGGCTACCAACCTTGAGGTCGGTCAGGCCATCAAGGTGGTCTCTGGTCCTCTTGCAGACTTCGACGGCCAGGTGAGTGAGGTCAACCTGGAGGCCGGCAAGGTCAAGGTCATGCTCATGATCTTCGGCCGTGAGACGCCGGTTGAGCTCACGCTTGATCAGGTCACCGTCATTAGCTAGAACCACATGGTTTTCCTTGTCAGTTTCAATTCGGTGAGGAATGCTTCTTTGAAACTGACAGCTAAATAGCAATGAGAAACACGCAAATGAGGAGAAACTCATGCCCGCAAAGAAGGTAGTGCATTTTATCAAGCTCCAAATCCCTGCTGGTCAGGCAAACCCTGCACCTCCAGTAGGTCCGGCTCTGGGCGCTGCACAGGTCAACATCATGCAGTTCTGCCAGGCCTTCAACGCAGAGACCAAGGACAAGGCAGGAGACATCATTCCTGTTGAGATCACGGTCTATGAGGATCGCAGCTTTACGTTCATCACCAAGACCCCTCCTGCAGCTCAGCTGATCAAGAAGGAGCTTGGTCTCAAGAGCGGCTCTGGCGTTCCTCAGCGCGATAAGGTCGGTCAGCTCACCCAGGAGCAGCTCACCAAGATTGCCGAGATAAAGATGCCGGATCTCAATGCCAACGACATTGAGGCTGTCAAGAAGATCGTGGCAGGCACCGCTCGTTCCATGGGTGTGACCGTAGCGGAGTAGAAGACCGGACGGGATACCGTCAGGTGAAGACCACAGCCGACCAATTGCTCTCGGCATCAGGTAGCTGTGATATGTGGGAGGGCGACGCCGCCCTGTGACCACAGGAGGTAGAAAATGGCAAAACACGGTAAGAAATACACTGAGGCCCAGGCAAAGGTAGAGAACAAGCTCTACACCCCCATGGCAGCCATGGGTCTGGTCAAGGAGCTGGCTTCTGCCAAGTTCGACGAGACCATTGAGGTTGCAATCCGTCTGGGCGTTGACACCCGCAAGGCTGACCAGAACGTCCGTGGCTCCATCAGCCTGCCCAACGGCACCGGCAAGACCGTCCGCGTGGCGGTATTTGCAGAGGGCGCCAAGGCAGAGGAGGCCAAGGCAGCTGGCGCAGACATCGTGGGTTCCGATGATCTTGTTGCCGAGGTTGAGAAGGGCAACATCGACTTTGATGCGGCTATCGCAACCCCTAATATGATGGGCAAAGTTGGCCGTCTGGGCCGCGTGCTTGGTCCTCGTGGCCTCATGCCAAACCCCAAGCTGGGCACCGTGACCATGGATGTCGAGAAGATCGTGGGCGAGCTCAAGGCAGGCCGCGTTGAGTATCGTGCTGACCGTTATGGCATCTGCCACGTTCCCATGGGCAAGGCCTCGTTTGAGACCGCTAAGCTGGCCGAGAATTACGGCGCGCTCCTCACCGAGCTTCTGCGCGTCAAGCCCTCTTCGGCCAAGGGTCGCTACGTCAAGTCCGTTGTGGTTTCTTCCACCATGGGCCCTGGCGTTAAGGTTGACCCCACCGTCACCCGCGATTTTCTCGCCGAGTAGAGTTTCTCGCTGAGCATTGGCTCAGGCATATGGCGTGAGTAATTGTGCTGTCACTGAGGAGAAATCCTTGGTGGCAGCTTTTTTCTTGACATGTTGTAGAAGGGTTGAGAGAATACATTTTGCTCAATAGAGCGGAACATACATCGCACGTTCCTGCCAAAGACAGCCGGCGCCGCAAGGCTTAATGGGGAAACCCACCTGCCGAGGTAACTTTGAAGATATGACTTCTTGGGGCCTCGTCTGGTAGAGATGGGGTCCTTTTTTGAAGGACATCCTCCCGGCAGCTCGTGCCAGATTGCACAACGAGGAGGTGTACTCATGCCAGCACAATCCAATATCGACATGCTTCGGAAGGTCAACGAGTCTCTTGAGGCTTCTAAGGGCGTCTTTGTCATTGACTACCGTGGTCTTTCTGTTAAGGAGACCGAGGAGCTTCGCCGTGACTTGAGGGAAGCCAATTCCGTGATGAGGGTCTACAAGAACAACATCGTGAATTTGGCACTCAAGAACGCAGGTATGCCTGACATCAGCGCTGATCTTAAGGGTACGTGTGCGTACATATTCTTTGAGAACGATCCTGTTGATGCCGCCAAGGCAATCAAGAAGGCCGCTGAGAGCCTGAAGAAGATCGAGTGGGTCGCAGGTATCGCAGACGGCCAGGCTCTCACTGCAGAGGCTGCTAAGGCGTACGCGGACCTTCCTTCCCACGACGAGCTTGTTGCTCAACTCGTGTACGTTATGGCGGCACCGCTTCGCGGTATCGCATCGGTCTGCGCCGGTCCCGCTCGCGGCCTTGTTACCGCGCTCAGCCAGCTCAAAGACCAGAAGGAAGCTGCCTAATCACCTTAGGCTGTATGAACATTCGAGGCACCACGAGAGGTGCCCCATGTAAAGGAGAACCATCATGGCTGTTACCAAAGATGAGATCGTAGAGGCTCTTAAGAGCATGTCCGCACTCGAGCTTTCTGAGCTCGTTCACGAGCTGGAGGATGTCTTCGGCGTTTCCGCTGCTGCTCCTGCAGTAGCTGTTGCTGCTCCTGCAGCTGGTGGCGCTGCTGCCGCTGAGGAGGAGAAGGACTCCTTCGACGTTGTCCTCGACGACTTCGGTGCTCAGAAGATTGGCGTTATCAAGGTTGTCCGCAAGCTCACCAACCTCGGCCTCAAGGAGGCTAAGGAGCTCGTCGAGTCCAAGGGCACCATTCTTGAGGGCGCCAAGAAGGACGACGCTGAGGCTGCTAAGAAGGAGCTCGAGGAGGCTGGCGCTTCCGTCTCCCTCAAATAAGTTTCCCTTACTTCGCGTCATGAGGCCGGCCTTCGGGTCGGCCTTTTTCTTAGTCGTGGAGGGCGCCGTGGAAAGGCAGGGACGGTGAGCGCACGAATTTCTCGCCTGACCTTCACGTGAGCTACACATACGTTCGTATAAAATCGCAGCTAGACGCAAAATAGAAAAAGCTAATGGAAAAAAAGTCACAAGTCAAGGGTTTACATTGACTTGTGGTTTGCGCTTGGGTATTTTATTACACTGCGACAAATGCCGCTTTTTCATTTTTTTAAGGAGGAAGTGCCTGGTGACTACCGCAAAGTCTTCCCAAACAACTGCCCAATCGAGGCGCCAGCGTGTGAGTTTCAGTAAGATACCTCCCGCAATGGAGCTGCCCAATCTCATTTCGGTGCAGAAAGAGTCCTTTGAGCGCTTTATGACGGACGGACTCGCTGAGTCCTTCGCAGAGTTCTCACCGATCGAGAATTCAGCCCATAACATGGAGGTCACCTTCGGTGAGCACCAGTTTGGAGATCCCGCAAACACCATTGCCGAGTGTCGTGCCAAAGATATCTCCTATCAAGCCCCGCTCTTTGTAGACATCCGCTTTGTCAACAAAGACACCGGCGAGATCAAGGAGCAACTCGTCTTCATGGGTGACTTCCCGCTCATGACTTCACGCGGCACCTTTATCATCAACGGCACCGAGCGCGCCGTGGTCTCTCAGCTTGTGCGTTCTCCAGGCGTCTACTTTGCCGAGGAGATGGACAACGGCGTTGCCGTTCAGCACTGCCAGTTCATCCCTGCTCGCGGTGCCTGGCTTGAGTTTGAGGTCGATAAGCGCGGTCACTTGGTCGTCTCCATTGACCGAAAGCGTCGCCAGAGCGCAACCTTGCTGTTGCGTGCCTTGGGCATTGCAGAGACCGACGATGAGATCATGAACCTCCTGGGTGACTCTGATGTCGTGCGCTCTACCCTTGAGCGCGACATTGCCACCAACCGTGAGGACGCGCTGCTGGAGATCTATCGCCGTCAGCGCCCGGGTGAGCCGCCTACGGTTGACTCGGCCAAGTCCTTGCTGGAGGGCCTCTACTTCAACAACCAGCGCTATGACCTGGCGCGCGTTGGCCGCTACAAGATCAACAAGAAGCTGGGCGTGGCAGATGAGGGCGGTCCTCGCGTCATCACGACCGACGATATCATCAGCGCGCTGCGCTATCTTCTCGCCCTGCACGAGGGTGATCCCACCAAGTCCTACGACGACATTGACCACTTTGGCAACCGTCGTATCCGCACGGTGGGTGAGCTGGTGCAAAACCAGTTCCGCATCGGTCTGAGCCGCATGGAGCGCGTGGTGCGTGAGCGCATGGCATCCCAGGATGCAGACGATATCACGCCACAGACGCTCATCAACATCCGTCCTATCGTGGCGGCCATCAAGGAGTTCTATGGCTCCTCACAGCTGTCGCAGTTCATGGACCAGAACAACCCGCTCTCAGGCCTCACGCACAAGCGCCGTCTGTCTGCGCTTGGCCCTGGCGGCCTGGCTGGCCACAAGTCCGGCTCCAGCCGTCGTACCAACGTACCGACGGCCGTTCGTGACGTTCACAACTCGCACTACTCCCGCATGTGCCCCATCGAGACGCCCGAAGGCCCCAACATTGGCCTGATTGGTTCTCTGGCACTCTATGCTCACGTCAACTCCTACGGCTTCATTGAGGCGCCGTATCGCAAGGTTGAAAACGGCAAGGTGAGCGATGAGATCGTGTGGCTGACGGCAGATGAGGAAGAGAAGCACCACATTGCTCCTGCCAACACGCCGACCGACCCCAAGACGGGCGAGTTCATTGAGGTAGACGCAGACGGCAAGATCGTCCATCCTGACCGCATTATTGCCCGTACCACGGACTTCGACGGATCGTTTGGTGCACCTGCACAGATTGACGTCTCTGAGGTTGACCTCATGGATGTTTCCCCGCGCCAGATGCTCTCCGTTGCAGCTAATCTCATTCCGTTCCTGGAGCACGACGATGCTAAGCGTACCCTCATGGGTGCAAACATGCAGCGTCAGGCTGTGCCGCTGATCCAGACCGACGCTCCGTACGTGGGCACCGGCATGGAGGCGCGCGCCGCACTTGACTCTGGAGAGATCGTCTGCGCTGAGCACGACGGCTACGTGCTTGAGGTTGACGCGTCCCATGTGGTGCTCAAGAGTGAAGAGCACGGTATTGAGGAGTATGACCTGCCCAAGTACCAGCGCTCCAACCAGAGCACCTGCATCAATCACCGCCCCATCGTGCATGCAGGGGAGTATGTAAGAGCTGGCCAGCCTCTGGCAGATGGCACGTCCATGAACCAGAGCGAGTTGGCATTGGGTCGCAACCTCACCGTGGCATACATGCCGTGGGAAGGCTACAACTACGAGGACGGCATCATTGTCTCTGACCGTCTGGTGCAGCAGGACCTGCTGACCTCGGTCAACATTTCTCGCCATGAGATCGACGCGCGTGATACCAAGCTCGGACCTGAGGAGATCACCCGTGAGATCCCGAGCGTAGGTGACGATATGCTCGCCAACCTGGACGACGATGGCATCATTCGCATCGGCGCCGAGGTAGGCCCTGGTGACATCTTGGTCGGCAAGGTCACGCCCAAGGGTGAGACCGCACTGACCGCAGAGGAGCGCTTGCTGCGCGCAATCTTTGGCGCCAAGGCTCATGATGTCCGTGACACCTCCTTGAAGATGCCGCACGGCTCCTACGGCCGCGTCGTGGACGTGGTCCGCTTCAGCCGCGAGGCCGGAGACGACCTGCCTCCTGGAGTCAATGAACTGGTGCGCGTTTTTGTCGCCCAGCGCCGCAAGATTCAGCAGGGCGATAAGATCTCTGGTCGCCACGGTAACAAGGGCGTCGTCTGCAAGGTGCTGCCGGTCGAGGACATGCCGTATATGGCCGACGGTACCCCCATCGACGTGCTGCTTGACCCCTTAGGCGTCCCGTCTCGTATGAACGTGGGCCAGCTGCTTGAGTGCCACCTGGGCTGGGCTGCTGCTCATGGCTGGGATATCAACAATGCAGACTCCAAAGATTACATCCCTGGTCCAATGTATGTCTCCACGCCGGTCTTTGATGGCGCCACGGACGTTGAGGTACAAGAGGCTATCCGCCGCTCCAACATCAACCTCATGAACAAGGCGCTCATCACCTACGGCGAGCACATGAACGCAGAGTTTGTGCCCCAGCTCAATGAGCGCGGCAAGACCACGCTGTATGACGGTCGTACGGGCGAGGCTTTCAAGAGCCAGATCACCGTGGGTACCTCCTACATTCTGAAGCTGGGCCACATGGTGGACGATAAGATCCACGCGCGTTCAACGGGCCCGTACAGCTTGGTTACCCAGCAACCGCTTGGCGGCAAGGCTCAGTTTGGTGGCCAGCGCTTCGGCGAGATGGAGGTGTGGGCGCTCTACGCTTACGGCGCATCAAGCGTCTTGCAGGAGCTCCTCACCGTAAAGTCCGACGATACCAACGGTCGCGTGAAGACCTACGAGGCCATCGTTAAGGGTGAGAACGTGCCAGATCCTGGCATTCCTGAGTCCTTCAAGGTTCTGGTCAAAGAGATCCGCTCGCTTGCGCTTGACATCGAGCCGCTCAAATACCGCGAGGAGCCGCGCAGCTCACAGGCCGCACAGGAGGCTGAGACGTCAGATGTCATCGACGTTTTGGCAGCAGCGGACGGAGCAGAGGATTTTCTCGCCAACGATAGCGCGGATGCGCTCATCGGTGCTAATTCGGATGATAAGGAGTAGCGAACGTGGCTGATTTCGATACCACAGATTTCGATGCTATAAAGATCTCGCTCGCCTCCGCAGATGAGATTAGAAGCTGGTCACACGGCGAGGTCAAGAAGCCGGAGACCATCAACTACCGCACGCTCAAGCCCGAGAAGGACGGTTTGTTCTGCGAGAAGATCTTTGGCCCGGTCAAAGATTGGGAGTGCGCCTGCGGCAAGTACAAGGGTATTCGCTTCCGCGGCATCGTCTGCGAGCGCTGCGGCGTAGAGGTGACGAGTGCCAAGGTTCGCCGTGAGCGCATGGGCCACATTGAGCTGGCCGCTCCCGCAAGCCATATCTGGTACTTCAAGAGCCCGACCAGCTTCCCGCTGGCGCGCCTGCTTGATATCAAGTCCAAGGACCTGGAGAAAGTTCTCTACTTTGCGTCCTACATCATCACGAGCATCGACGAAGAGGCCCGTGAGGCAGATGCTGCTGACCTCAAAGAGGAGCTGGCAGCAGACCTTGAGGAGCTTGACGCCGAGCGCGACGACGAGATTGCACGCGTGCGCGAGCAGGGCGAGCAGCCGGAGGGCGAGGAGTTCTCTGACATTGAGCCGCTCTCTCAAGATGAGATCAGGGCAGAGATTGCCGACATTGAAGAGGAGTACGCAGAGGAGAAGCAGCTGCGCACGGAGGCCTTCAATGAATTCATGAAGCTCGAGGAGCGCCAGCTTATCTCCGATGAGACGCTCTTCACCGAGATGAAGCGCTACTACTCCATCTACTTCAAGGGCGGCATGGGCGCAGAGGCCGTACGTGACCTCTTGAGCGGCATCGATCTTGCCAAAGAGGCAGAGGAGCTGCGCGCTATTATCGCCTCCGATGAGTCCCAGAAGCAGAAGCGCGAGAAGGCCGTCAAGCGCCTTGAAGTGGTCGACGCCTTCCTGAAGGGCAACAATGATCCTGCCAACATGATCTTGGACGTCGTTCCCGTCATTCCGCCCGACCTGCGTCCTATGGTGCAGCTGGACGGTGGCCGCTTTGCCGCGTCTGACTTAAACGACCTCTATCGCCGCGTGATCAACCGCAACAACCGCCTGAAGAGGCTGCTTGACTTGGACGCACCGGCCATCATCGTCAATAACGAGAAGCGCATGCTGCAGGAGTCGGTGGATGCCCTCTTCGACAATGGTCGTCGAGGCCGTCCGGTCACCGGTCGTGGTGGTCGCCCGCTCAAGAGCTTGGCTGAGTCCTTGAAGGGCAAGCAGGGCCGCTTCCGTCAGAACTTGCTGGGTAAGCGCGTTGACTACTCCGGTCGCTCCGTTATTGTTACCGACCCTCAGCTCAAGCTGCACCAGTGTGGCTTGCCGTCCGCTATGGCTCTGGAGCTCTTCAAGCCCTTTGTCATGCGTCGTCTGGTGGAGCTTGGCAAGGTTGAGAATATCAAGGGCGCCAAGCGTGCCATTGACCGTGGTTCCGCTGCGGTCTGGGACGTGCTGGACGAGGTCATCAAGAACAAGCTCGTGCTGCTCAACCGTGCACCTACCCTGCACAGGCTGTCCATCCAGGCATTTGAGCCCGTTCTGGTTGAGGGTAAGGCAATCCATTTGCACCCGCTCGTCTGCGCTCCGTTTAACGCAGACTTCGACGGCGACCAGATGTCTGTCCATGTACCGCTCTCCACGCAGGCACAGGCTGAGGCGCGTGTCCTCATGCTCTCTACCAACAACCTGCGCTCGCCGGCATCAGGTAAGGTCCTGACCGTTCCTTCACAGGACATGGTCTTTGGCACCTACTTCCTGACCACAGCAAAAGACGGTGCAGAGGGCAACGGCCGCGTCTTTGCGGGTTTCCAGGACGCCATGCTTGCTTATGACAACCGTGACCACTTAGACATCCAGGCCAAGATTCAAGTCCGCGTCAATGCGGTGGACGCCAACATGGTTGAGAACGGCCGCAGGATCTTCAGGACCCTCGACGCGTGGGGTAAGACCACCGATTACGACGTCACTGAGGGATCCGTCCGCTTTGAGACCACGGTTGGTCGCGTCATCTTCAACGAGCAGTGCCTGCCGGCAGATTATCCCTTCATCAACTACAAGATGAACAAGGGCGACATCTCCAAGCTGGTCAACGACTGCTGCGATGTCTACTCGACCTCCGACGTTGAACCCATTTTGGACGCCATCAAGCAGACCGGCTTCCACTACGCCACGCGCGCAGGCCTGACGGTTTCTGTCTGGGATGCCATCATCCCCGAGGATAAGCCCAAGATGCTTGAAGAGGCACAGGCCAAGGTTGACACCATCAACGAGCGCTACGAGGACGGCTTTGCGTCCGAGAAGGAGCGCCACCAGGAGGTCATTTCTGCCTGGACCGAGTGCACCGACGAGCTGGGTAGCAAGATGCTTGCTGGCTTTGCCGAGGACAACCCCATCTACATGATGGCTGACTCTGGCGCCCGTGGTTCTAAGACGCAGCTGCGCCAGCTGGCAGGTATGCGTGGCCTCATGGCAGACATGTCCGGCGATACCATCGACCTGCCCATCAAGGCAAACTTCCGCGAAGGCTTAAAGCCGCTGGAGTACTTCATCTCCACCTATGGCGCACGTAAGGGCCTGGTTGATACCGCTTCTCACACGTCTGACTCCGGCTACCTCACCCGTAGGCTCGTCGACGTTGCGCAAGACGTTATCGTGCGTGAAGAGGATTGCGGCACCGACGAGGGCGTCACGTACAACCTCAAGAAGCCGGGCGAGAATGACCTCAATCTTGATCTGATTGGCCGCTGCGCACTGAACGACATCGTGGCGCCTGAGACCGGCGAGGTTCTTATCGCCAAAGATGGCTACATTGAGTCCAAGGCAGACCTTCAGCGTCTGTGGGATGCGGGCCTGCGCAAGGTTGAGCTCCGCGCGCTTCTGACCTGCCGTTCTAAGTACGGCGTCTGCCAGAAGTGCTACGGCTGGGATTTGGCTACGCGCCGTCCTGTCAATATTGGTACGGCAGTGGGCATCATCGCTGCTCAGTCCATTGGTGAGCCGGGCACGCAGCTGACCATGCGTACCATTCACTCCGGCGGCGTTGCTGGCGCAGACGACATCACGCAGGGTCTGCCGACCGTTGCGCGTATGTTCGACGTCGTTGGCAACGTGAACGAGAAGATCTTGGGCCGCGCGGCAGACCTTGCCAGCTACTCTGGCAAGCTCCGCATCATCCCTGAGCAGACCGAGTACCTGCTGCAGATCCTCGATGCGGAAGATCCAAGCCGCATTCTCATCGAGAAGCGCGTGCCTGCCTCTGTCCGCTTCATGCCAGGCATCTCTGATGGCGTGGAAGTACGTGCTGGCGACCAGATCACCTACGGCTTTGTGAACTTCCGCAAGCTCCGCACGCTGACCGACATTGAGTCCACGATGCACACCTTCGTTGAGTCTGTCAAAGACGTCTACACCTCACAGGGCGTTGACCTCAACGATAAGCACATCGAGGTCATTGCTCGCCAGATGCTGCGCCGTGTGCAGGTGACCAACCCCGGTGATTCCACCTATCTGCTGGGCCAATATGTTGACCGTTATGTCTTTGCTGACACCGTGCGCAACATTGCCCTGGCAGGCGGCACGCCTCCTGAGGCAGAGCCCGTTATCTTGGGTACCTTGAAGGTTGCTTCCTCCATTGACTCTTGGCTCTCCAGCGCTTCCTTCATCCGTACGGCTGGCGTCTTGACCGAAGCTGCCATCGAGGGCGATGTGGACCACCTCCTGGATCTCAAGTCCAACGTTATTGTGGGCAAGAAGATTCCTGCAGGTACCGGCCTCAAGGCCTACAACGATGTTGAGCTCACCTACCGCGGCCAGAAGATCGACGGACCCACGTCTCCGCTTGCCAAGAGCTTGCCAGACTGGGCACCGGATGCGCTTAAAGACATCGAAGAGCAGCTTCCCAAGCACGTGGATTGGATTGGGGACGACTACGCCTATCCTGGAATCTATTCCAAGAACGGCCGTACCCTCTCCAGCGAAGAGGCCAAGCTCTATCTCTTCGACGACCTGGGTGTTTCGCAGCGCTGGACCAACAAGTTCAGCGAGGTCGGCATTGAGACCGTGGGAGATCTCATCGGCAAGTCAGAGGATGATCTGCTGCGCATTGACGGTATTGGCGCCAAGGCAATAGAGGAGCTGCGCGAAGGTCTTGAGGCCCGCGGCCTGCTCTACATTCTGGAGCCGGATGACGACGAGGCTGACAATGAGGATCTCTCCCAGCTGCTGAACATGGTCTTCTCGCCTGATGCAGACGACGTGATGCTGGGTACTGCCGCACCGTCGACGCACCACTACGACGAAGACGAGCTCATTGGTGGCGACTCCAGTTCAAACGACGAGCTGGCAGATGGCATCATCAACGAGGACCTGGGCAGCTTGGATGACCTCCTGTCCCAGGTGGTCAAGCACGAGAGCGACCTCGGCTCGGACGAGGACTAGCGCTCGCAAGCGCAAGATCTTCTCGCCCAGGCGTTAAGGGGCGAGAAAAACCGCGCGCACCAAAGCACATCTGCACCCGCCTATCCGCGCGATGGGCGGGTGCTTTTTTTGTATGCACAACCTGCGGCGCAACCCGCGGCGCAACGTGCGGCGCGGTAGAGATGTGCAGGTCAGATGGAGGAAGGATACGCCCGGTACCGTGGTATTTTGACAACTGCACGGAGTGCGCGTATTGTATTTCCCGCTTGTTTTTTGCGGCATGTGTATGTGGACAATCCGGGAGGGCGGTGCTGCGTCATCCCTGATACATAGGTGCTCGCGCACCGCCATCTATATATCTCTCAGAAGGAGAACAGTTTTGCCTACTATCAACCAGCTTGTACGTCAGGGGCGTACCCGCTCCACCTCCAAGTCGAAGAACGCAGCTCTTCAGCACAACCCGCAGAAGCGTGGCGTGTGCACGCGCGTTTTTACCACGACTCCTAAGAAGCCAAACTCGGCTCTTCGTAAGGTAGCTCGTGTCCGTCTTGTCAACGGCATCGAGGTTACCGCCTATATCCCTGGTGAGGGTCACAACCTCCAGGAGCACTCCATCGTGCTCGTGCGTGGTGGCCGTGTTCGTGACCTCCCTGGTGTCCGTTACAAGGTCGTTCGTGGTGCTTATGACTGCGCTGCAGTTCAGAACCGCCGCAAGGCCCGCTCCCGCTACGGCTCTAAGCGCCCCAAGGAGTAGGGACTTTAAGCGTATCTGGATTTTTTCGCAAAAGGAGATAATATGCCGCGTCGTGCAGCAGCAGTCCGTCGTGAGGTCACTCCCGACGCCGTCTATAACAACCGTCTTGTAACACAGCTCATCAACAAGGTGCTTCTCGATGGCAAGAAGGCCACCGCAGAGCGCATCGTGTATGGAGCATTTGATCTTGTCCAGCAGAAGACCGAGTCTGATCCTCTGGCTGTCTTCAAGAAGGCAATGGACAATGTCCGCCCGACCCTCGAGGTCAAACCCAAGCGCGTTGGTGGCGCAACCTACCAGGTTCCTATGGAGGTCAACTCCCGCCGTGCAACTACCCTGGCTATCCGTTGGATCGTGAACTTCAGCCGTGCCCGCAAGGAGAACACCATGGCTGAGCGCCTTGCCAACGAGATCATGGATGCAGCAAATGGCGTCGGCGCTTCTGTTAAGCGTCGTGAGGATCTGTTCAAGATGGCTGAGGCCAACCGCGCCTTCTCGCATTACCGTTTCTAAGGGGATAGCGATACATGGCTAAGAACAAGTACGATCTCAACAAGCTTCGCAACATCGGCATCATGGCTCACATCGATGCTGGTAAGACAACCACAACCGAGCGCATCCTGTACTACACCGGCAAGACGCACAAGATCGGTGAGGTTCATGATGGCGCAGCAACCATGGACTGGATGGCCCAAGAGCAGGAGCGTGGCGTAACCATTACGTCTGCAGCTACCACCTGCTTCTGGAAGGATCACATCATCCAGATCATCGACACCCCGGGTCACGTAGACTTCACCGCAGAGGTGGAGCGCTCTCTGCGCGTTTTGGACGGTGCCGTTGCTGTCTTTGATGCTGTTGCTGGCGTTCAGCCTCAGTCTGAGACAGTGTGGCGCCAAGCCATCAACTACAACGTCCCGCGCATTGCTTTTATCAACAAGTTTGATCGCGTGGGTTCTGACTTCTGGCATGCCATCGACACCATGAAGGAGCGTCTGGGCGCCAACGCTGTTGCCGCTCAGATCCCCATGGGTTCAGAGAGCAATTTCTGGGGTCTTATCGACCTCGTCTCCATGGAGGCATGGGACTTCAAAGAGGATGCCAAGGGCATGATCTATCCTGAGATGATGGATGCCATCCCTGACGAGTTTGCAGATATTGTCGCCGAGAAGCGCGAGGAGCTCTTAGACGCTGCCTCTGAGTTCTCTGACGAGCTCATGGAGAAGGTCCTTGAAGAGGATGAGATTCCCGTTGACCTGCTGAAGGCAGCTCTTCGCAAGGGTGTTATTTCCAACCAGCTCAACCTGGTCTTTGTGGGTTCTGCATACAAGAACAAGGGTATCCAGGAGCTTCTGGACGCTGTTGTTGACTACCTGCCCTCCCCGCTTGACATTCCGCCAGTTGAGGGCATCGACCCCAAGTCCGGCGAGACCATCACGCGCAAGGCTGACGTCAAGGAGCCCTTCAGCGCTCTGGCCTTCAAGATCATGACTGACCCCTACGTGGGCAAGCTGACCTACTTCCGCGTCTACTCTGGTCACCTTGACTCTGGTAGCTACGTCTACAACGTCAACAAAGACGACCGCGAGCGTCTCTCCCGTATTCTTGAGATGAACGCCAACGACCGTGTTGACCGTGACGCCTGCTCCGCTGGTGACATTGTTGCTGCTGTTGGCTTCAAGAACACCACCACCGGTGACACCTTGGCTGACGAGTCTCACCCCATCATCCTTGAGTCCATCGACTTTGCAGATCCTGTTATCGACGTTGCTGTTGAGCCCAAGACCAAGGCTGAGCAGGACAAGATGAGCGTTGGCCTCCAGAAGCTGGCAGAGGAAGATCCTACCTTCCAGGTTCATACGGACCAGGAGACGGGTCAGACCATCATTGCAGGCATGGGTGAGCTTCACCTGGAGATCATCATCGACCGTCTGCGCCGTGAGTTCAAAGTTGACTGCAACGTGGGCAAGCCTCAGGTTGCCTACCGCGAGACCGCAGGCCATGCCGTCAAGGGCGTCCAGGGCAAGTTCGTCCGTCAGTCCGGCGGTCGCGGCCAATACGGCGATGCGGTCATCGACCTGGAGCCCATGGAGCCAGGCTTTGGCTACGAGTTTGTCGATGCAACCGTCGGCGGCTCTGTGCCTAAGGAGTACATCCCCTCTGTCGATAAGGGCATCCGAGAGGCACTCAACTCTGGTGTCATCGCTGGCTATCCTGTCCAGGATATCAAGGTTACCCTGGTGGACGGCTCTTACCACGAGGTAGACTCCTCCGAGGCAGCGTTTAAGGTGGCAGGTTCTATGGCCATCAAGAAGGCGCTCCAAGAGTCCGATCCTGTCCTGCTTGAGCCGGTCGAGAAGGTCGAGGTTGAGACGCCTGAGCAGTACATGGGTGATGTCATGGGCAACCTCTCCAGCCGTCGCGGCAAGATTGAGGGCATGGAGGATCGCACCAACACCAAGGTCATTCGTGCCAAGGTGCCGCTGGGTGAGATGTTCGGCTATGCTACGGACCTCCGCTCCCAGACTCAGGGACGCGCGAGCTACACCATGCAGTTCGATGCGTACGAGCCCGTTCCCAAGGCCGTTCGTGATGAGATTGTTTCCAAGAACGGTGGGAACGCGTCCTAGTCAGTTACGAGAGCGCACATCGTGCGTATTCATGGAGGTACCAAAGTGTCTAGTCAGAAGATCAGAATTCGCCTTAAGGGCTACGATCACGAGGTAGTGGATCAGTCCGCTAAGCTCATCGTGGACACCGCTCAGAAGACCGGCGCCCGCGTTTCCGGCCCCATTCCTCTGCCTACCGAGCGCAACCTGTATACGGTTATCCGCTCACCGCACAAGGATAAGGACTCCCGTGAGCAGTTTGAGATGCGTACTCACAAACGTCTCATCGACATCCTGGATCCTTCCAGCTCCACGGTTGATTCACTGATGCGTCTTGATCTGCCTGCAGGTGTGGACATCGAGATCAAGCTCTAAGACATCGTGTTGTCATAACACAGCATCGTCTGGAAAGGCGCAGGCCAAACGGCTTGCGCCTTTCTTCAAATGGAGTGATGGATACGCCAGGGTGCGGGGAAAAACGCGTCCCAGCTAGAAGGCACCAAACATTTCTATATAAAGATTGTGAAGAACCCCTTGGGAGTGTATTCTTAACAGGCTGCCTTTTTATGGGGGTATTCTGCCACAAAGAGAAGCAACTGTGGATGTGGTCCGCTGGGGAAGGCGCGAGGGCGCCCTCGGGTCCCATGACCACCGAGGGTAAGGAACAAGTATGGTCAGCACGATTCTTGGCCGCAAGATCGGGATGACGCAGGTGTGGGACGAGAACGACAACGTCGTCCCCGTCACCGTCATCCAGGCAGGCCCCTGCACGGTGTCGCAGGTAAAGACCAAGGCAACCGACGGCTACGATGCCGTCCAGATTGGCTTTGGTGACATCAAGGAGAAGCACGTCAACAAGCCCATGGCAGGTCACTTCGCCAAGGCTGGCGTGGAGCCCATGCGCTACCTGCGTGAGGTCCGCGTCGAGTCCGGCGAGGAGTTCAACTGCGGCGATAAGGTCACCGTCGCTGACTTCGCAGATGTCAAGGCAGTCGATGTCATCGGTACGTCTAAGGGCAAGGGCTTCCAGGGCACCATCAAGCGCTGGAACTTCTCGCGTGGTCCCATGGCTCACGGTTCCCGCAACCAGCGCAAGCCTGGTTCCATCGGCCAGTGCGCATATCCCGCACGCGTCCGCAAGGGTCTTCACATGGCCGGCCACATGGGTTCAGAGCGCGTAACCGTCAAGAACCTCAAGCTCGTCAGCATCGATGCTGAGCAGAATCTCATGCTTGTCAAGGGCGCAGTCCCCGGCGGCAAGAACGCTCTCGTCCAGGTCCGCATGGCCTAAAGCCAGCAGCAACCCTTTAGGCTAACAAGGAGGACACATGTCCAAGGTAGAAGTAAAGAACGTTGAGGGGGCAAGGACCACAGAGGTCGAGCTCGCCGATAGCGTCTTCGGCATCGAGCCGAACATTCCCGTGATGCACCAGGTTGTTGTTGCCTATGAATCTAGCCTGCGCCAGGGCACGCACGCAACCAAGAACCGCTCCGCTGTCTCCGGCGGCGGCGTGAAGCCGTTCCGTCAGAAGGGCACCGGCCGTGCTCGTCAGGGCACCATCCGCGCTCCTCAGTTTGCTGGCGGCGGCGCCGTCTTTGGGCCTACGCCCCGCAGCCACGAGAAGCGTGCCAACAACAAGGAGAAGAAGCTTGCCATGCGCTCCGCGCTCTCCGGCAAGCTGGCTGACTCCGAGCTCATCGTGCTGGATTCCCTCACCTTTGAGGAACCCAACACCAAGAAGGCCGCAGCTTTCCTCAAGGCTCTCGAGCTCGAGGGCAAGCGCGTCACCATCGTTGTCCCTGACGACGACAGTTGAGACCTATCTCTCCTTCCGCAACATCCCCGGCGCCGAGGTCTATGGCGTGACCGAGGTCAACACCCGCATTCTTGTCGACAACAAGGTACTGGTCATGACGCTCGACGTTGCTAAGCAGCTCGAGGAGGTGCTCGCATAATGAACTCCGCCTACAACGTGATCATCCGCCCGGTTGTCTCCGAGCGCTCCTATGACATGATGGAGCAGGGCAAGTACACCTTCGAGGTTGCACGCACTGCTGCCAAGGAGGAGATCCGTGCTGCTGTCGAGAAGCTCTTCGGCGTCCACGTGGTCAAGGTCAACACCATCAACGTCAAGCCCAAGACCAAGCGTGTCCGCATGCAGGAGGGCCAGACCCGCCAGTGGAGAGAAGGCCATCGTCACCCTCAAAGAGGGCGAGACGATCGAGATCTTTGCCAACCAATCCGCAGGCTGCTGAGTAAACATCTTGCGCCCCCTCAAGGAGGGGGCCAAGCTAGTGCCGCGTAGGCTAGGGATACGCGCGGCACCGTGGTAATCCGGTGTCAGGTCCACCGACTCCCTGAGCGAGTCGGCCAACGGACAAGAAGGGAAAGTACGTAATGGCAGTTAAGCACCTCAAACCAACCAGCGCAGGCAGGCGTTGGCAGACGATCTCCGACTTCGAGGAGATCACCGCCACCGAGCCCGAGAAGTCACTTCTCGAGCCTCTGCGCAAGCGTGGCGGCCGCAACAACAACGGCCGCATCACCACCCGTCACCAGGGCGGCGGCCACAAGCGCATGTATCGCGTCATCGACTTCAAGCGCCGCAAGGACGACGTGCCGGCCAAGGTCGCGACGATCGAGTATGACCCCAACCGCTCTGCTCGCATCGCTCTGCTCCACTACGTGGACGGCGCCAAGGCCTACATCCTGGCTCCTCAGGGCCTGAATGTCGGCGACACCGTTCTCTCTGGCACCAAGGGCGTCGACATCAAGCCCGGCAACTGCAATGCCCCTCTCCGAGATCCCCGTTGGCACGCTCGTCCACGCCGTCGAGTTCCAGCCCGGCAAGGGCGCTGCAATGGCTCGCTCCGCCGGTACCTCCGTACAGCTCATGGGCAAGGACGGCGCCTACGCCGTCCTGCGCATGCCCTCCTCCGAGCTGCGCCGCGTGCTTCTGACCTGCCGCGCAACCATCGGTGTTGTGGGCAATGCAGAGCACAGCAACATCGTGGTCGGCAAGGCTGGCCGCAAGCGCTGGGCAGGCGTGCGTCCTACGGTTCGTGGTACGGTCATGAACCCTGTCGACCACCCGCACGGCGGCGGCGAGGGCAAGAACCACACCTCCGGCCGTCCTTCTGTCACCCCTTGGGGCAAGCCGACCAAGGGCTACAAGACGCGTGATCCCAAGAAGGCATCCAACCGCCTCATCATCCGTCGTCGTAAGACCAAGTAGCCCAACACGAGTAGTAGGAGTAGGAAAGAATGAGCAGAAGCCTCAAGAAGGGCCCGTTTGTAGAGACTCGTCTCCTCGCGCGTGTCGCTGCTATGAACGAGTCTGGCAACAAGCAGGTTATCAAGACCTGGTCGCGTTCCTCCACCATCTTCCCCGAGATGGTCGGCCACACGATCGCCGTCCACGATGGCCGCAAGCATGTGCCCGTCTACGTCACCGAGTCCATGGTCGGACACAAGCTGGGCGAGTTCGCCCCCACGCGCACGTTCCGTGGCCACAAGGCCAATTAGGGGGTAAGGAAGTAAATGGCTAAGAACACCGAAACCAGCGCCAACGAGGTGAAGGCAACAGCAAAGTTCGTGCGCGTCGCCCCTCGCAAGGCCCGCCTGGTCGTTGATCAAATTCGCAACAAGTCGTGCGAGAAGGCCCTGGAGATTCTGCAGTTCTCCGAGGTCGCCGCAGCGCAGCCCGTCGCCAAGGTCCTGCGCTCTGCCATGGCTAACGCGGAGAACAACAACGGCCTGCATGCCCGACGACCTCGTCGTCAAGGCTGCATTCGTCGACGAGGGCCCCACGCTCAAGCGCTTCCGTCCTCGCGCCAAGGGCTCCGCATCGCGCATCAACAAGCGCACGAGCCACATCACCGTCGTCGTCGCTCCTGGAAAGGAGGCGTAGGGAAAGCATGGGACAGAAGGTTCAGCCTACCGGCTTCCGCCTCGGCATCACCGAGGAGTGGCGTTCCCGTTGGTACGCCGATAAGAAAAACTATGCCGAGACTCTTGGCAACGACCTCGCCATCCGCGAGTACCTCGAGAAGCGCCTCGCACGTGCAGCACTCTCCCGTGTCGACATCGAGCGCGCTGGCGACAAGGTGAAGGTCACCATCTACACCGCACGCCCCGGCATCGTCATCGGCAAGAAGGGCGCCGAGATCGACGTCCTCCGTGCCGACCTCGAGAAGGTCGCCAAGGTCAACAAGGGTGAGGTCAACGTCGACGTCATCGAGGTCAAGCGCCCCGAGCTCGACGCAAGCCTGGTTGCTCAGTCCATGGCAGAGCAGCTCGAGGGCCGCGTCGCCTTCCGCCGCGCAATGCGCAAGGCCGTCCAGTCCGCCCGCAAGGCTGGCGCCAAGGGTATTCGTATCCAGTGCTCCGGTCGTCTGAACGGCGCAGAGATGGGCCGTCGCGAGTGGTACCGCGAGGGTCGCGTGCCTCTGCACACCCTGCGCGCACGCATCGCCTTTGGCGAGGCCACCGCTCGCACCACCATGGGTGCTGTGCGGCATCAAGGTTTGGATCTACCTCGGCGAGAAGCTCCCCGGACAGCCGGCTCCCAAGCCCGAGCTCGAGGGCTCCGCACGTCCTCGCCGCGGTCGCAATGAGAGGAGGGCCCGCTAATGCTAGCTCCTAAGCGAGTGCTTCACCGCAAGGTGCAGCGTGGCTCCATGAAGGGCCAGGCAAAGGGCAACACCGAGCTCCACTTTGGTCAGTGGGGCCTCCGTGCTGAGGAGGCCCACTGGATCACCAACCGCCAGATCGAGGCTGCCCGTATCGCCATCACCCGTTAGATGAAGCGTGGCGGCAAGGTCTGGATCACCATCTTCCCCGACAAGCCCATCACCAAGAAGCCGGCTGAGACCCGCATGGGTTCCGGCAAGGGCAACCCCGAGGAGTGGGTGGCAGTCGTCAAGCCCGGCCGCGTCATGTTCGAGATTGCTGAGATCGATGAGGACACCGCCAAGGAGGCCCTTCGTCTCGCGCAGCACAAGCTCCCGATCAAGACCAAGATCGTCAGCCGCGCCAACCAGGCTGGGGAGGATAAGTAATGAAGTACAAGGATATCCGCGAGCTCTCCGATGAGGAGCTCGCCAAGAAGCTCGAGGACGGCCGCGCAGAGCTCTTCAACCTGCGCTTCCAGATGGCCACCAGCCAGCTGGACAACACCTCGCGCGTAAAGCTCGTCAAGCGTGACATCGCTCGTGTTCTGACCGAGATCCGCGCACGCGAGATCGCCCAGAGCAAGTCCGCCGAGTAAGTAGGAGATAGCAATGGCAGAAACTCGAAATCAGGAACGCACGCAAGGTTCGCACCGGCGTTGTCGTCTCCCGCTCCGGCGACAAGACCGTTACCGTGCAGATCACCTATCGTAAGCACCACCCCAAGTACGGCAAGATGATGACCCTGCACAAGAAGCTCCATTGCCATGACGAGAAGAACGAGTGTGGCCTCGGCGATACCGTTCGCGTCATGGAGACCCGTCCTCTCTCCAAGACCAAGTGCTGGAGAGTCGCCGAGATCGTGGAGCGTGCAAAGTAGTAGAATTCACCCGCTCCCGAGGGTGTGCCTCGCCAGGCGCACCCCTCCTCGGGACTAGCTTCGGAGGATTTGCAATGATTCAGATGGAGACCATGCTCAACGTCGCTGATAACAGTGGCGCCAGGCGTGTGAAGTGCATCAAGGTCTTGGGTGGCTCAAAGCGCCGCTATGCCGGCCTGGGTGACACTATCATGTGTGCAGTACAGGAAGCGACCCCTGGCGGATCTGTCAAGAAGGGTGACGTCGTTCGTTGCGTCATCGTTCGTACCGTCAAGGAGACCCGTCGCAAGGATGGCAGCTACATCCGCTTCGACCAGAATGCATGCGTTCTGGTTGACAAGGAGGGCGAGCCTAAGGGCACCCGTATTTTTGGGCCCGTGGCACGTGAGCTGCGCGACCGCAGGTTTATGAAGATCGTCTCGCTCGCACCCGAGACACTATAAGGAGGCGTGGACGTAATGCCTAAGATGAGCGTTAAGAAGGGCGACAAAGTCCAGGTCATCTCCGGTAAGGACAAGGGCAAGCAGGGAACGGTCCTGCGTGCGCTGCCTCAGGAGGGCAAGGTTGTCGTCGAGGGCGTGGCTGTGGTCAAGAAAGCACAGCGTCCGACCCAGCAGAACCAGCAGGGTGGCATCATCGAGAAGGAAGCAGCTATTGATGTTTCCAACGTTATGGTTGTTTGCCCCTCCTGCGGAAAGCCGACCCGTGTTGGCCATGAGCGTGACGAGCAGAACAAGCCTGTCCGCGTCTGCAAGAAATGTGGCGCCAAGTTCTAATTGGTGTTAACAACATTCTAAAGCCTCCCCGCTGGGGAGGCTTTTTATTACCTTTACAGTAGCATTTTGCTATCATGGTGCAAGATTGGTATAGAGTTCAGTTCAGTTTGGTCTTACGGTTGTTTGGTGCCGCAGCTGAGTTGGAGGATTGAAGTATGAGAACAACTGGTCACATGAATAAGCTGTTTGTTGCGCCTGCGTTGAGTGTGATGCTGGGACTATCCCTGATGCCGGCTGTCGCACTGGCCACTGAGGTGAGCACAACGTCTGACGAGCCGGTCGTGGAGAGCGTTGCTACTGACACGACTTCCACCGAAGAAACAGGCGAGCAACCCAGCGCAGTTGTAACTACCCCTGAGGAGACTGCCGCTGCGGAGTCTGTGGCTGAGGAGTCTGGCGTGGCGGCGGAAGATCCCAGCGCAGAAGCTACGAGTCAGGAGGATGTTTCCAACGAGACCGGTGCCTCAGCAGCACCAGCGGCTCCAGCGTTAAACGTTGCGAACGAGGAGGCTCCAGCTGCTTCAGAAGAGGCTTCTGACGCTACCGAGCTTACTGGCGAAGGTCTCATCAACGGTGAGCAGTCTCCTGCGGAAGATCCTACAGTTCACCTTAAGGCGGATGATGATATTACCTACACTGCAAAGCTTAATGTGAAGCCAATACAAGATGCTTTAGCAGGCCTTATCGCAGCCGATGAGGAGCGCCTAGGGTATAAGTACAACCGCAACGTAAAATTCGTTACCGATAACGGTGACGAGCTCGGCTATAAGGTCACGGCCACGATTACCTTCGATAAGGGTGTTGTGTTGCCTTCGCTGACTGTTGATGACATTTCAACTGATGGATTTGGCAAGTTCGTTATCAAGTCTGTTTCTGTTGATAAGGATACCAACACAGTTACGGTTGTAATGGGTCTCGATGAGAGCTTCTATCAAGGTGAATTTGGTATCAAGATTTTGAACGATGCGGTAGCCAATAACGGAAACAGTGTGCTTTCTTTTGATCTTCCAGGATTCAAAGTTGCAAGCGATGTCACACCTGGTTCTAAAGTAGTGGCAACAGGTGGAATCTCTGGAGCGTTCGATGCACTCATTTGTAGTGATACCTTCGGATATGTTCAGGCTAGTGCATTAGCTAGCAATTCGTTGATGCAAATGGCTGCTCAGCAAATGTTCCCAGGTGTTGATTTTAATAAGCTGTTGAATTACAGATCTGATCAGTATACGGCAGCTTTTATCGTCGATGAAACACCGACTCCCAAGCCCGAGCCAGAGCCTGAGCCCGAGCCAGAGCCTGAAACGCCCATCAAGGAGGCTGCGGCTGCTGCAGCTAAGACACCTGCCCCTAAGCACATGGACAACGTGCCAAAGACGGGGGATAGTACCAACGCTGCAGGTCTTCTCGCCCTGGGTGCAGCAGGCATTGCCGCCCTGGGTGCAGCAAAGCATCTTCGTCGCGAGCAGTAGTTTTTCTCGCCCATAAAATGTTGGAGAGTCGTCCAGGTGAATGAGCTTGGGCGGCTCCTTTTGTTGCAGACAAACGTGGAGAATGTGAGAAATTCTGCAGTTCGTGGAGCAGAGGTGGCCTTATCGCGGGCAAGCGGCTAGTATTTACTATTGCGTCTTTATGCAGGGGAGGATTCTATCTCGTGCACGAGGCGTTCTGGCCCCCGTTTATCGGGGGGCGCGAGGCGTTCCCCGCGCTTAAAGCCCCATGATTTGAGGAGTGTGTATGGCAGAAGAGAAGTACGTTCCCCGTCTGAAGCAGAAGTACTATGGCGAGGTTCGCGATGAGCTGCAGAAGCAGTTCAACTATTCCAACGTGATGATGATCCCTAAGATCGAGAAGATCGTCGTCAACATGGGTGTTGGTGAGGCAGCTACGGACAGCAAAGCAATTGAGGGTGCTGTTGCAGACCTCAGGGCTATCACTGGCCAGCAGCCGCTCGTGACCCACGCTCGTAAGTCCATTGCAACCTTCCACCTGCGCCAGGGTCAGGCAATTGGCGCTAAGGTAACCCTTCGTGGTGACCGTATGTGGGAGTTCCTGGATCGTCTGATTGCTATTGCTATCCCTCGTATCCGCGACTTCCGTGGTCTTTCCGCCAAGAGCTTTGACGGCCGTGGCAACTATTCCATGGGCGTGACTGAGCAGCTCATCTTCCCGGAGATTGACTACGACAAGATCGACCACACCCGTGGTATGGATATCACCATTGTTACCACCGCTCCGACCGACGAGGAGGGCAAGGCACTGCTTTCCGCCTTCCACTTCCCGTTCAAGTCTGAGTAGACGGTATAGTTCGTTAGGTGCCCCAACGGGCGTTGGGGCCTCTTCCTTAAGGAGGATTTGTGGCTAAGACTTCGATGATCGTCAAGGCTAACCGCGAGCCGAAGTTCTCGTCGCGCAAGCAGAACCGTTGCCAGCGTTGTGGGCGTCCCCACTCCGTGTATCGCAAGTTCGGCCTGTGTCGCGTTTGCTTCCGTGAGCTGGCAAGCAAAGGCGAGCTTCCTGGCGTCCGCAAGGCAAGCTGGTAAGGGAAGCCCTGGCAACCAGGCATCTGTTCTAAGGGGACAGGTGAACCGGTGGCACAGTTTCATCACTAACTAAGGAGAAGGATCAATGAAGGTTACCGATCCCATTGCAGACATGCTTACGCGTATCCGCAACGGCAACACCGTAAACAAGGACCAGGTCTCCATGCCCTCAAGCAAGGTTCTTGTCGAGGTTGCGCGCGTGATCACGGAGGAGGGGTATCTCGAGAGCTATTCCGTTGAGGATACCGAGCCCCAGAAGACGCTCCACATCACGCTCAAGTATGGCCCTAAGCACGCAAAGATCATCCGTGGCATCAAGCGCGTTTCCAAGCCCGGTCTGCGCGTCTATGCCAAGGCTGAGGACCTCCCGCGCGTTCTCGATGGTCTTGGTACTGCCGTTATCTCTACCTCTAAAGGCATGATGTGCGACCGCGATGCCCGCAAGCTCGGCATCGGCGGCGAGGTCATCTGCTACGTCTGGTAAGTTCGGCAGGGATAGATAGGAGAAGACCATGTCCCGTATTGGTAAACAGCCTGTCATCGTCCCCGCTGGGGTAGAGGTGACATTTGACGGCAACACCGTCACCGTTAAGGGTGGAAAGGGCGAGCTCACTCGTACCTTCTCCAACCTCGTTGAGTTCAAGCACGAGGGCGAGGAGATCACCGTTGTGATTCCGCGCGCCGAGGGCTATGAGGATATGTCTGACGAGGAGTACAAGCGCACCAAGCCTTATAAGGCTGCAAACGCACAGCAGGGTCTGTCCCGCACGCTCCTCCACAATATGGTTACTGGCGTTCACACAGGCTTCGAGAAGAAGCTTGAGCTCACGGGCGTCGGCTACCGTGCCGCCCTCAAGGGCAAGGACCTTGACCTTTCTCTGGGTTACTCCCATGAGGTCATCTACAAGGCTCCTGAGAACATCAGCTTCCTGGTACCTGATAACACCCACATCACCGTTCAGGGTATCTCCAAGGAGCAGGTGGGCCAGGTTGCCGCAGAGATCCGCGGCAAGCGTCCTCCTGAGCCTTACAAGGGCAAGGGCATCCACTACGAAGGCGAGCACATCCGCAGAAAGCTCGGTAAGGCCGCTAAGTAGTCTTGCTAGCCGATAAAGACCATCACCCCGTCAGGTGTTGGCATACGTTAGGAGAAGTAATGAACAAGGTTCAGGCTAAGAAGGCGGGCCAGGCACGTCGTGCTCGTCGTGTCCGTGCCAAGCTTCATGGCACGCAGGATCGTCCGCGTCTGTGCGTCCATCGCACCAACGCTCACATCTATGCTCAGGTAATCAACGACGATACGCATGAGACCATCTGTGCAGCGTCTACGCTGAGCCCCGAGTTCCGCGAGGCAGGCAAGGTTGGCTCCAACAAGGAGGCAGCCGAGTTTGTTGGCAAGCTCGTGGCAAAGCACGCACAGGAGAAGGGCGTGAGCGAGGTTGTCTTTGATCGCTCTGGCTTCCTGTACCACGGTCGTATCAAGGCTCTCGCAGACGGTGCCCGTGAAGCGGGCCTGAAGTTCTAGGAGGAATCACATGCCACGTGATCGTAAGCGCCAGGAGGACTCCGATCTTCAGGAGCGCGTTGTATACATCCACCGTGTATCTAAGACGGTAAAGGGCGGCCGCCGCATGTCCCTTCTCGCCTTGGTTGCCGTTGGAGACGGTAAGGGCAATGTCGGCATCGGCATGGGCAAATCCGCCGAGGTGCCTCTGGCTATCCAGAAGGCTGTCGATGATGCCAAAAAGAATATGTTCAAGGTGCCTGTCACCGAGTCTGGTACCATTCCTCACCGCGTTGAGGGCCACTATGGTGCTGGCCACGTTATGATCAGGCCTGCTATTGAGGGTACTGGCGTCATTGCAGGCGGCCCTGTCCGTCCGCTGTTTGAGCTTGCTGGTATCAAGAATGTTATTTCCAAGTCCCTTGGTACCGACAACGCCCTCAATATCATCAAAGCTGCTGCAGAGGGTCTCAAGGAGCTTTCCAGCCCCGAGGAGACTGCTGAGCGCCGCGGTATTACCGTGGGCCAGATGTTTGGCAGCAAGAAGGAGGACTAAGCCATGGCAGAAGAGAAGACGCTCACTGTCAAGCTGGTGCGTAGCGCCGTCGCCCAGGTCAAGAAGGACCAGACAAGGACCTGCTTTGCCATGGGTCTCCGCAAGATCGGAGATACATCTAATCTTCCCGATAACCCGAGCGTTCGTGGAATGATCTTCAAGGTCAAGCACCTTGTTGAGGTCACAGAGAACTAAGGAGTCATCCAAATGCAGCTCAATGATCTTCGCCCCGCGGAGGGCTCCAAGAAGGCGCGCAAGCGCATTGGTCGCGGTAACGGCTCTGGTTTTGGTACCACTGCAGGCCGTGGCTCCAAGGGTCAGCTCTCCCGCTCTGGTGGCGGCAAGGGTGCAGGCTTTGAGGGTGGCCAGACGCCGCTCGCAATGCGTTTGCCCAAACTTCCTGGTTTCAAGAATCACAACCGTGTTGAGTACATCCCGGTAAACGTTGCTCGCCTCGAGGCTCTCTATGAGGATGGCGAGACCGTCGATGCAGAGTCTTTGCTCGCCAAGGGTGTAATCAAGCATGACTACGTGCCCGTCAAGGTTCTGGGTGACGGTGAGCTCACCAAGAAGCTCACTGTGAAGGTGGACAAGGTTTCCGCTTCTGCTCAGTCCAAGATTGAGGCAGCCGGAGGGAAGGTAGAGGCCGCGTGCTAAAGGCAATCACCAACGCATTCCGCGCTAAGGAATTGCGTGAGAAGATTCTTCTCACCATCGCTATTCTGCTGCTGTACCGTTTTGGCGCCTATCTGCCCGTTCCGGGTATCCCCGTGTCTGGCATGCTGAGTGCCTACAATCAGGCTGCAAGCGGCAGTGGAGCGGTCGCCGTGCTGAACTTGTTCTCCGGCGGAGCCCTTTCGCGTATGTCGGTGTTTGCTTTGGGCATCATGCCCTACATCACTGCTCAGATCATCCTTCAGATGCTCCAGGCAGTTATTCCCTCGTTGGGTGAATTGGCACAGGAGGGAGAGGCCGGCCAGCGCAAGATTACGCAGTACACGCGCTACCTTACGGTAGGCCTTGCTCTGCTCAACGCCGTTGGCTACCTCTTCCTCTTTAAGAGTTCTCAGTATGGTCTGGACTTCTCTGGTCTGGGCTTCCCTGAGATCGTTGAGGATTTCATCATTGTGGTAACGCTTCTCACCGGTGCCATTATCATCATGTGGCTGGGTGAGGTTATCACGCAGCGTGGTATTGGCAATGGTATGTCACTCAGCATCTTTGCCAACATCATGTCTGGTCTGCCAAGCGCTCTTATCAGCTCGGTGCAGAATTCTGCCAACGGCCCCATCCTTACGATTGTGACCTTGGCGGTTATCCTCATTGCAATCCCGCTGATTGTATATGTGGAGCGCGGACAGCGCAGGATCCCTGTGCAGTATGCCAAGCGCGTTGTTGGACGCAGGGTTATGGGTGGTCAATCCACGTATCTGCCTATCAAGGTCAATACGGCTGGCGTTGTCCCCATCATCTTTGCTTCGGCAATTCTTTACTTGCCTGCACAGCTTGCGGTCTTCTTCCCTAATGTTGGTTGGATGCAAAGTTTTGCCAATGCCATTTCATCGGGTTGGCTCAACTGGACGCTTTCCGTTATCCTCATCGTTTTCTTTGCGTATTTCTACACCTCCATGGTGTTCAATCCTGAGGAAACGGCAGATCAGCTGCGTAAGGCTGGTGGCTTTATTCCAGGTGTCCGTCCTGGTAAGGCAACGGCAGATTACATCAAGAACGTGATCAATCACATCACGCTTCCCGGTGCTGTCTTCATGGCTCTCGTCGCAGTTGTTCCTTCCATTGTGTTTGCATTCACCTCTAACACGCTTATTCAGGCGTTTGGTGGTACATCCATCCTCATTATGGTGGGTGTCGGTCTTGACACGCTTTCTTCTCTGGAAAGCCAGCTCAAGATGCATAACTATGAGGGATTCTTCAAGTAGTCTCACGCCAACATGCGTGTCAGAGATGGGGATGGGCATGGCGCTCGTCCCCATCTTTTTTGCGTTAGGGCTCCGTTTGCCGCCAAGATTGCTCATTGAATCCTTTTGCGAATGTCTAGAGGCTTGACCAGTGAAGACGGGTACACTTAAATAGCTTTTCTTTTGCACATTGAGCATGAATGAAAGGATTGAGCATGAAGATTGTTCTTCTTGGGGCACCAGGAGCCGGCAAGGGAACGCAGGCGCAGAAGCTTGTTGAAGACTATGGTGTAGCGCATATCTCGACAGGGGACCTGCTTCGCGCTGCCGTAAAGGCAGGTACAAAGCTCGGCAAGCAGGCCAAGGAGTACATGGATGCTGGCGCGTTGGTGCCGGACAAGTTGGTTATCGACCTCATGAAGGAGCGCCTCCAGGAAGACGATTGCGCTCAAGGTTTCATTTTGGATGGCTTCCCCAGAAACACCGCGCAGGCAGTCAGTCTTGACTCTGAGCTGGCTGCACTGGGTATCAAGATCGACGGCGCTCTGCTTATCGACGTTGACTTTGATGTCATCATCAAGCGTCTCTCTGAGCGCAGAACCTGCAAGAGCTGCGGATACACGGCTCCGGCTGGCACCAATACGTGCCCGCGCTGCGGCGGAGAAATGTATCAGCGTGATGATGACAAGCCAGAAACCATCAAGAAGCGCCTGGATACCTATGAGAACCAGACCGCTCCGCTCATTGAGTATTACGCCGGTCAAGATCGTCTGGTCAAGGTTGATGGCGACCGTCCGGTTGATGAAGTCTATGCGGACGTGAAGAGAGGGCTTCATCTCTCATGATCCACATCAAGTCGATCGAAGAGATGGAGGAGTACCGCTCAACGGCGGGAACAATCTCCAAATCAGCGCTTCGCCGCGCGGGTGCCATGTGCAAGCCGGGGGTCTCTACGCAAGAGATTGACCGTGTGGTGGAAAGCTTCATTCGCCTGCATGGAGCTACACCCGGCTTTAAGGGCATTGACGGCTTTCCAGCATCTATCTGTGCTTCTGTGAACGAGCAGATCGTACATGGAATTCCTTCGCCTGACACCATCCTAAAAGAGGGCGACATCATCTCTATTGACACCGGAGCCAACAAGATGGGATGGGCGGGAGACAACGCTTGGACCTTCTACGTTGGAGAGGTCTCTTCTGAGGTTAAAGGTCTCTGCGAAATCACGCGTGACTGCCTGAAGGCGGGTATCCGTGAGGCCGTACCCGGAAATCATGTGGGCGATATAGGCTTTGCTGTCCAGGATCTTGCTGAAAGAAATGGCTATGGCGTGGTCCGGGAGTATGTCGGTCACGGCGTGGGCCACAAGATGCATGAGGACCCAGACGTACCTAACTACGGTAAGCGGGGGCGTGGTGTCAGGCTGCAGGCGGGCATGGTCATTGCAATAGAACCCATGATTACGCTTGGCTCGTATCATACCCGCGTGTGGAACAATGGGTGGACAGTGCAGACCGAAGATGGTTTACCCGCAGCACACTATGAGAACACCATCGGTATTACCAAAGATGGTCCTATCATCCTGACCGAAGATGACTTAGGACCGTGGTGCTCCATGCGGGGCGGAGAGTAGCACACTAAATACAGGAGTGAGGTCCACGTTGTGTTGAAATAATGCAACGTGGACTTCCTGTTCGCTTTTATGTAGGATATACAGTTGCTGTCAATAGGCAAGAAAGGTATCGAGCGTGAGCAAACAGGACGCAATTGAGCTTGAAGGCAAGGTAGTTGAGCCACTACCAAACGCCATGTTCAATGTCGAGCTTGAAAACGGCAAGGTCATCATGTGCACCATCTCCGGCAAGATCAGGATGAATTACATCAGAATCCTGCCTGGTGACAAGGTTGTTGTTGAGATGAGTCCGTACGATCTCACCAAGGGTCGCATCACCTATAGATACAAATAAGCCGTCTTTTTGGTAATAACGCGAGCGGCTGCGCGACTACATAGTTCTGATCCGCAGGGTAGGAAGGAAGAACGATGAAGGTACGTCCTTCTGTTAAGAAGATGTGCGACAAATGCAAGGTCATTCGTCGTCACGGCAAGGTTTACGTCATCTGTGAGAACCCACGCCACAAGCAGCGTCAGGGTTAAGAGAGGAGCTCGAAGTTGGCACGTATCAATGGCGTCGACCTCCCAAACGACAAGCGTACTGAGGTTGGCCTTACTTATTTGTACGGCATCGGCTCCACAAGAGCTAAGAAGATCTGCGCAGAGACCGGTATTAACCCCTCTACGCGCGTGAAGGATCTTACCGAGGAAGAAGTCACCAAGATCCGTGACTTTATCGATGCTAATTACACGACCGAGGGTGATCTCCGTCGTGAGGTTCGTCAGAATGTTGCCCGCATGATGGAGATTGGCTGCTACCGTGGCCTCCGTCACCGCAAGGGTCTCCCTGTTCACGGCCAGCGCACCCACACCAACGCTCGTACCCGCAAGGGCAAGAAGCGTCAGATCGGTGCAAAGAAGAAGGGTTAAGGGGAGTAGAGCATGCCTCAGAAGAAGAATCAGCGCACCCAGCACGTGCGTCGCGCAGAGCGCAAGAATATTGCCGTTGGCCAGGCTCACATCAAGAGCACGTTCAACAACACCATTGTGACCATCACTGATCCGCAGGGTAATGTCATTGCTTGGCAGTCCGGCGGTACCGTTGGCTTCAAGGGCTCCCGCAAGTCCACGCCGTTTGCAGCTCAGGTTGCAGCAGAGGCGTGCGCCAAGGCAGCCATGGAGCACGGCCTGCACAAGGTCCAGGTCTTTGTGAAGGGCCCCGGCTCTGGTCGTGAGACCGCAATCCGTTCCCTCCAGGCTGCTGGCCTTGAGGTTTCCGGTATCCAGGACAAGACTCCCATCGCGCACAACGGCTGCCGTCCGATGAAGCGCCGTCGCGTGTAGTAAGGAAGGACAGAAGCAATGGCAGTAGATAGGACCCCTGTCCTCAAGCGTTGCCGTCAGCTCGGCATCGAGCCTGTGGTTATGGGCATCAATAAAGAATCCAAGCGTCAGCCAAGGCGCCGTCGTCGCCAGGAGAGCGAGTACGGTCAGCAGCTTCGTGAGAAGCAGAAGGCCAAGTTCATCTATGGCGTACTTGAGAAACAGTTCCGCTCTTATTACGAGAAGGCAATTCGCCTTGAGGGCATTACGGGCGATAACCTCATGACGCTTCTTGAGATCCGTCTTGACAACGTTATCTTCCGCCTGGGCTTTGCCCGCACCCGTAAAGAGGCACGTCAGACCGTGCGTCACGGTCACATCACCGTAAACGGCAAGCGCGTTGACATCCCCTCTTATCAGGTCAAGCCCGGCGACGTGGTGGCAGTTGCCCCCAAGTTCAAGGACCTCCTTCCCATCAAAGAGGCTCTTATCGCCACTGAGCATGTAGCTGTTCCCTCCTGGCTCGAGGTTGACCTCGAGAAGCTCCAGGGCACAGTTCTGCAGTACCCCACGCGCGAGCAGATCGATCTTGAACTCGACGCGCAGCTCATCGTCAACCTGTACTCCAAGTAGTAGATACCTGGTTGGAGGTATACATGTCTGAATTCATCCGACCGGAAGTGTCGGTAGAAGAGATCAGCGATAACCTGGCACGCGTCACAGCCGAGCCACTTGAGCGCGGTTATGGTGACACGCTTGGCAATTCGCTGCGTCGCGTGTTGCTCTCCTCCCTCGAGGGTGCGGCCGTACAGGCAATTCAAATTGACGGCGTACAGCATGAGTTCACCACGGTTCCTGGCGTTTATGAGGACGTGACTGACATCGTCCTCAACGTCAAGGGTCTTGTGTTTGCAGACATGGGAACCGGTGAAGAGGCAGAGGCCAGCATCAACATTGATGGCCCTGCGCAGGTACGCGGCGGGGACTTTGTCATCCCTGCTGAGTTTGAGCTTGTCAACCCGGATCATCTGGTGTGCACGCTCGGTGACGGCGCTCACCTGAGCATGAGAATGCGCATCGGTACTGGTCGCGGCTATGTCTCGGGCGATGAGAACGAGCGCGATGGAGATCCTATTGGTCTCATCAACGTTGACTCACTCTATTCACCTGTCATCAGGTGCGCGAAGGTAGTGGAGCCCTGCCGTGTTGGTCAGCACACGGACTATGACCGCCTGGTGCTTGAGGTTGAGACCAATGGTGCGGTCTCTCCTCGCGATGCGGTCGTAGAGGCGGCAAATATCATCAACCAGCACATGAGCGCCTTCATGGGCCTGACTGATGAGGAAGAGCCCCAGGAGGACACATCCATCTTTGCATCGGGTATCGAGGAGGACAACACCGAGCTGGAGAAGCAGATTGAGGATCTGGACCTTTCCGTCCGTTCCTACAACTGCCTCAAGCGCGCCGGCATTCACTCCGTGCGTCAGCTCGTTGAGTTCTCTGAGAACGACCTTCTGAACATTCGTAACTTTGGCGTCAAGTCCATTGAAGAAGTCAAGGACAAGCTGGAGGCCATGGGCCTTGGCCTCAAGGCCTAGGACACGCCGAAAGATTTTGTGAGGAGTAACTAGACCATGAGGCACAACAAGAAAAGGGGCATGAAGCTCGGCACCGACGCGAGCCACACCAAGGCAATGAAGAAGAGCCTTGTCGCTGCCCTTCTCGCTAATGATCGTATCAAGACGCTCGAGCCGCGCGCTAAGGCAATCCGCGGCGACGTGGATCATATCATTACCCTGGCAAAGAAGGGTGACCTTGCTTCCCGTCGTCTGGCCATTGCGCTGGTGGGCGATAAGGACCTGGTTGCTGAGGTGTTCAACAAGGCAGCACAGGGCATGTGGGCTGACCGCAACGGCGGCTATACCCGCATCATGAAGCTCGGTGTGCGCAAGGGTGACAACGCAGAGGTTGTTATCATTGAGCTCGTGAACGAGGCTGTGGCACCTAAGGCCACTCAGACCACGGTTTCCAAGGTCGAGGAGGCTCCTGCTGAGGAGACCACCGAGGCTCCCGTCGAGGAGGCTACCGAGGCTCCTGCAGAGGCAGAGGCCGAGGCTGAGGCACCCGCTGAGGGTGACGCTGAGTAGCCCAAAGCCGCTCATTTGTGATCGTAAGACCCCGACTTAGCTCGGGGTCTTTTCATATCTTTCGGGCTCGTGCGTAGGCATAGACCTATGGCAGAGACACGTTCGTAGGAGTAAGTATGTGCGATCTGACCAGAAGAGGTCCCATCCATGAGAGAACAGTCCCCGAGGTATTGGGCGCGCCTGCCACAAGAACCCTGGTGGTCAAGCTTGGCTATCGCGGCGCTGACTTCTCCGGCTTTGCTGCCCAGGAGAAGGAGCGCACCGTCGCCGGCGAGCTTGGGAGCGCGCTTGAAACCTTGCTCAAGCGAGACGTGCCCTTTGACTGCGCAGGCAGGACTGATGCTGGCGTTTCGGCACTTGCGCAGTACATCTCTGTGCCGCTTGCTGCCCATGAGTTCACCGACCGGACTGCGGCCAAGCTTGCCAAAAGCTTGGTGGCGCTCACGCCAGATGACATTGCTATCAAGGAGCTCTGGTGGGCAAGCGCGGATTTCTCGGCCCGTTTTGATGCGCTCCAACGCTCGTATCGCTATCTCATTGCAGACGGCGCCAGACGGCCTGTGATGCTCTGGGATCACGCCTGGTGGCATCGCGCGCCGCTCGACGCGGATGCCATGGATGCCGCCGCGCAGCTCCTGGTGGGCGAGCACAACTTCAAAAGCTTCTGCAAGGCCTCGTCGTGCGCGCTCATGGAGGCGGCAGGCAAGTCATTGAATCGCTGCGTTGATAGCGTGTCCGTAGAGCGCCAAGAGCTTGCGGGCGAGAAGTACCTTGCGGTCGACGTAGCTGGGAACGCCTTCTTGCATAACATGGTGCGCATTATGGTGGGCTCGTTGGTTGAGATTGGCAGGGGCCACCGTGATGCGGCGTGGCTGGCGCACGCGCTCAAAGCGGAGGATCGCGCTGCCGCAGGACCGACGGCGCCAGCAGAAGGTCTCACATTCATGAGCTGCGCATATGCGCCCGGGCTCCTCACGCGCGCATGGTAAGTGCAGCTGCGTGGCTTATGGCGTGGTGCGCGCGGCTTGCGGCGCGCGGCACGCATGTCGGGCATGGCGCGCAACCCACGCGGAGCCAGCGAGTGCAGGGGTTTCTCGCCGAGCATCTGTACTTCATTTGAATTCGTGCGCTCAGACGTAACCTTGGCAGCCGAGCTTCTGTGGTATTGCTAGATTATTGTATGAGGATTGTCGCGCATGTGCGTGGTCATATTGGCTTTGAGTGCAAGGCAGGTAGTATGCCGCTTGGTGCAGATCTCTGTCCCATGGTTTCAATAATTATTCCCGCGTACAATGTCGAGGGCTATGTGCGCAGGGCTATTGAATCGTGCCAGCGCCAGACGTTTTCAGACTTTGAGCTGCTGGTGGTCGACGATGGTTCGAGCGATAGAACCGGGGATATCATCAGGCAGCTCGGTCGGCATGACCTGCGCATTGTTGATTTCCACCCCGAGAACGGCGGCGCGCCGGCGGCGCGCAATCTGGCGCTTGAGCATGCTCGTGGCAAGTATATCTACTTCATGGATGCCGATGACTGGGCAGAGGCGCGCATGCTGGAAGACATGGTCGCGCTGGCGGAGGACAACAGCCTTGAGCTGGTCGTTGCGGGCTTTTTCATTGACACATACTATGCCGAGGATGCGCACACGTCTGAGATCAAGAGCCAGCCGTCGCAAGTATTCACCACGCAGCAGGAGTTTCGCGCCTGCGCCTGGCGCCTGTTTGACCAGAATCTGCTGTATCCGCCCTGGAACAAGCTTTTTCTGCGCGAGCGCATTGAGCAGCTCAATATTCGGTTTAAGCCTACTTTTTGGGATGATTTCCCCTTTGTTTTGGATTATATCCGCGATGTTGAGCGCGTTGGCGTCATTCAGCAGCCCTACTACCACTTCATCCGTCAGCGCAGCGAGTCGGAGACAAGTCGCTGGCGCCCCGAGATGTACGAGAAGCGCGAGGAAGAGCACGGCTGGATGCTCGATCTCTACCATCACTGGCAACTGGACGGCGACCCCGTGAGCATGGAGGTTGTCCAGCGCCGCTACATTGAGCGGCTGGTCGGCTGCATTGAAAACGTGTGCAATCCGCACTGTGAGCTTCCCACGCGCGAGAAAATCCAGCAGATTGAGCAGATGATCACCAGTGACCGCGCGCAGCTGGCGGTGCGCTTGGCGCGCCCGCACAGCCGCATGATGCAGATCATGCTAGGTCCCATCAAGGCCAAAAACGCCCTGTTAGCCTACCAGGAAGGTCGCTTCATCTCCTTTGTAAAGCAGCACAACACCAAGATGTTTGCCACATTGAAGGCGCGTCGCTAGCGCGTGCGTACGCCGCGTGCGCCGCAGGCGCCGCGGGTGCTGCGGGCGCCGCGGGCGGGCGAGAAAAACTGCGTTGCTGTAAAAAACACCGGCCCAACCACGTGGTTGAGCCGGTGTTTGTTGATGCTTGGGCACCATGTTCTTCTCGCCCAGCTGTGGCTGGACCTCTGCCTACTCTGGGATCGGAGCCAGCTTTGCCGTGATATCGGCCGCGGCTGCCTTGCCGGCGCCCATGGCCAAGATGACGGTTGCAGCGCCGGTGACAATGTCGCCGCCAGCCCAGATGCGAGGATCGCTCGTCTGGCCGGTGGCCTCGTCGGCCTCAATGTAGCCCCACTTGTTGAGCTTTTCCGGGCCAATGAGTGCAGCCAGCGGGTTGGCGTTGGTGCCAATGGCGGAAATGCCCAGGTCGCAGGGGAGGGTGTCGATGGAGCCCTCGATGGGCACCGGGCGACGGCGGCCAGATGCGTCAGGCTCGCCAAGCTCCATGTTCTGGACCTTTACAAACTGGACGGTGCCGTCCTCGCCGGCCACAAACTCCAGCGGGCTTGCCAGCTCGTGGATCTTGACGCCCTCTGCCTTGGCGTGCTCCACCTCGGCGCGACGGGCGGGCATCTCGGCCTCGGTACGGCGATAGCACAGCGTAACGGTCTCAGCGCCCAGACGAAGTGCCGTACGCACGGCGTCCATAGCCACGTTGCCGCCGCCAAAGACTACCACGTTCTTGGCGCGCTTGGTGGGCGTGTCATACTTGGGGAAGTCGTTTGCCTTCATGAGGTTCACGCGGGTGAGATACTCGTTGGCAAAGAAGACGTTGGGCAGGTTCTCGCCGGGGATGTTGAGCATCTTGGGCAGGCCTGCGCCAGTTGCAATGTAGAGGGCATCAAAGCCGTAATCGTTGAAGAGCTCGTCGGCATCGGTGATGCGGCCGACCACGGCGTTGTACTCAAACTTGACGCCCAGAGCCTCCAGACCGTCAATCTCACGCTTGACAACGGCCTTGGGCAGACGGAACTCCGGGATGCCGTAGGCAAGCACGCCGCCGCCGGTGAAGAATGCCTCAAAGACGGTGACCTCAAAGCCGTTGCGCGCAAGCTCACCTGCGCAGGCAATGCCGGAAGGACCGGCGCCGACCACGGCAACCTTCTTGCCGTTCTTAGGTGCCATGTGGGGAGCGGAAGCCAGCTCAGGCTGGTCGCCCAGGAAGCGCTCCAGCTGGCCGATAGCAACCGGCTCGCTGCGCTTGCCCATGATGCACTTGCCCTCGCACTGGTTTTCCTGCGGGCACACGCGGCCGCAGATGGCGGGAAGCATGGACGACTCGTGGATGATATCCAAGCCGCGACCAAACTCCTCTGCGCGGATGGCCTCAATGAATGCGGGGATGTTGATGTTGACCGGGCAGCCCTGTACGCACAGCGGCTTTTTGCAGTCCAGGCAGCGATTTGCCTCTGCAATGGCCATCTCTTTGGTGAAGCCCTTATCAACAGGACGGAAGTCCTTTGAACGCTCCTGGGCGTCCTCCTCGTTTGCAGGAGTCCTGGGAGCCTTTACGTTAGGAACGTAGCGACCGTTTACTTGTGGCATGCGCACCTCGTCTCCTCGTAGGCCTTAACAGCCTGGCCCTCTTCGGTACGATAGGCGGCCTGGCGAGCACGCAGGTCGTCCCAGTTGACCTTGCTTGCGTCAAAGTCTGGACCATCGACGCAGGCAAACTTGGTCTCTCCGCCGACCTCAACGCGGCAGCAACCGCACATGCCGGTGCCGTCGACCATGATGGGGTTCAGAGAGGCAATGATGGGGGTGCCATGCTTGACCGCAGTCAAGGTGGAGAACTTCATCATAGGAACAGGTCCTACGCAGAAGATGTGATCAACAGCGCCGGACTCAAGCAAACGCTCTTCCGGTGCAGTAACCACGCCCTTCTCGCCATACGAACCATCATCGGTGGTGATGTTGATGTGGTCTTCTGGCAAAATGGCGCGGAACTGGTCCTCAAGCAGGAGAAGATCCTTGGTGCGCGCGCCCATGATTGCGTGCACCTCGATGCCGCTTTGCACCAGTTGACGCGTGATGGGGTAGGCAATGGCCAGGCCAACGCCGCCACCAATGACGCACCACTTGCCGGGAGCAAACTCGCTCGGCTTGCCCAGAGGTCCGGTGACATCCTCAAGGTAGTCACCCTCGTTGTAGGTCGAGAGCATCATGGTGGTCTTGCCAATCACCATAAAGATGAACTCGATCCAGCCCTCCTCCGCGTTCCAGTCTGCAAAGGTGAACGGCACGCGCTCGCCCGTCTCGTTGGCGCGAATCATCAGGAACTGGCCAGCATGCGCGTGGCGTGCCATCTGCGGCGCCTCGACGCGGAGCTTGAACACCTTCTCCGAGAACTGCGTCTTTTCGAGGATTTTGTACATTAACGAACTCCTCTCCAGTACATTACTACGCAAGGGGCGCACTCTCCCCGTACACCCCTTGCCAAATCCCGCTTAATTGCCGTCAAGCGGCAAAACACTTTCCATAGTACACTCTTCTAGGAAATGCAAGCACGACTAGGTAAATGAAATTCGTTGTTCTCACAGCGGATTACAAAACGTAGACATTTCAGCTAGGCGAGAAGTACCTGCGCTCGCCACCGTGGGCGAGAAGAACCTGCGCCTACGGCTGGCTGCCTCAGTGTTTGCCCAGCTGTGACGCAACGCCGTCTATGAGGCAGCGCTCCACCAAATCCGCAGCGTCAGCTGCGCTTACGCAAAACTCTTCCCAGAAGGCGCCTTTGAGTGTGCGCAGTGCAAAGTCTGCCACGCTCATCTTTCCCGGCGGTCGGCCAACACCAAACCTCAGCCGAGAAAAATCCCGGGTATTGATCTTATCGGCAATGGATCTCAAGCCGTTATGCGCGTTGAGGCCACCTGAGAACTTGACCTCAAGCGTGCCTGCCGGCAGGTCAACCTCATCGTGGACGACCAGGATCTCCTGAGCGCCAATGCCGTGTGCGCGCATCAGTTTTGAAAGCGGTCCGCCAGAGGTATTCATGTAGCTCTCCGGTTTAGCAAGAAGAACTTCTCGCCCACCTGCGTGTATGGGAGCCACCATGCAGCCCGCTTCGCTCTTCCAGTAGCGCACGTTATAGCGCGCGGCAAGCTCATCGACGGTGACAAAGCCGGCGTTGTGGCGCGTGCGTTCGTATTCTGCGCCGGGGTTTCCCAAGCCACAGACTAGCTTGATTTCGAGGGGTTTTACCATGGCTACACCAACTTGAAGTGGGAGTTGTCGGGCTCGGGCGCGTCGGGCGCGTCGTTGGGCGCGGAGCCGTCGGCGCGCGCGGGATCATCCGTTCCATATTGGGAGAGGTCACGGACATGGCGCAGCTGCGCTATGCGCTCGTGAGCCTCACGGTCGCTCTCATAGTGCCAGCTGATATGGGCTTCTCGCACAATGGTGTTGAGCGCTTTTGAGCGAAGCGCCTGTGTTGTGAGCTCATCAAGCTCGCCGGGGGAGGCGTTTTCTACCAGCTCCTGGTAGGTATCTTCATCCATTTCTAGAAGATTTGGTAGTTCGTCGGGCTCAACACTCATCTCGTGCTTCACCGCATAGGCCAACAGGGCAGCCTCTTGTGTGGCCACCTGGACGGCCTGCTGGTCAACGAGGGTATCAATCCCTTTTTCCATGTCCTCGCTCATGGTGGCACCGCGCTCTTGGAGGTGTGTCAGCGCCATATTTTTTACCTTTGTGCGAGCCGCCTCGACCTCTTGGGGTAGCGGCTCTTGCGAGAGACGTGTGGACAGCGCGTCCAGCGTTTTGGAGATGATAGCGTTTCTTACCTCAAGGTTGTTATCCACGTTGAGTTGGCTGCGGATAACGCCTCTGAGCTGCTCAAGATCATGCGCACCTTGGAAGTGAGCCTGGAGCCACTGGATGTCGTTCAAGTTTTCCGGCGAGCCACCAATGGCGCGCACCATTTCCTCAAGCGCCAGGCTGACGTCTTCTTCCGTGACCTGCGGAACAAAGACCTCAAACGAGAGAGGCTCGTAGGAGCTCAAGGTATAGTACGGCTTTCCATCAATAACAAATGGAAGAGGTTTGGATTCTGGCCCCACAGCGGCCTCCCATGTCGTCCGTGCAAATACAGGCCACTATTATAGAGGGTTGGCAATTTGATCCGCTCTGGCAAACGATGGCGCGTCTGTTGCACGCGCGTCTTCAAAACTTTCCTGGAGGGGGAAACGTGAGCACGGAAAACATCACCCACAAACAGACCGACATCCTCATCATAGGAGCGGGACCTGCCGGCATCTTCTGCGCGCTCAACCTGCTTGATCACCATGATCCACGCCACATCATTCTGGTGGAAAAGGGCCTCTCCATAGAGCAACGCAGCTGTCCCAAGGCAAAGACGGGCCACTGTGTACACTGCAATCCCTGCCGCATTACCACGGGCTTTTCGGGCGCGGGCGCATTTTCCGACGGCAAGCTTTCCCTGTCTCATGAGGTGGGCGGTGACCTGCCTGAGCTCTTAGGAGCCGATAAGGTCCAGCAGATGATACGCCGTGCGGATGACATATATCTGCGCTACGGTGCAGATAAGCACGTGGAGGGGGTGGGCGCCCCTAAGAAGGTGGCAGACATCCGTCGGCGAGCCATCCAAGCAGGTCTCAAGCTGGTTGACTGCCCCATCCGCCATCTGGGCACGGAGTGTGCGCATGACATCTACCACGCTATCGAGCGTGAGCTGCAAGAAGGCGGCGTGGAGATGCTCTTCTCGCATGAATGCGTCGACGTATGCGTGGAGGACAGAACGTGTACGGGCGCTGTGGTGAGAGGCCCGCACGGCTTGGTGAAGATCTCTGCCGCCACAACCATTGTTGCCAGCGGGCGTCGCGGTGCGGCATGGTTTGATGAGCTCTGCGACAAGCATCACATTGCCCACGAGCCAGGACCTGTGGACATGGGAGTGCGCGTTGAGGTGAGAAATGAGATCATGGAGGACGTGAACAACGTCTTGTATGAAAGCAAACTGGTGGGCTATCCTCTGCCGTTCCGTGATAAGGTGCGCACGTTCTGCCAGAACCCTGGCGGCTTTGTTGCGCAGGAGAACTACGACGACGGCCTTGCCGTGGTCAACGGCCACAGTTACAAGGAGCGCAAGAGTGCCAACACCAACCTGGCGGTGCTCTGCTCGCAGAACTTTAGAGAGCCGTTTGACAAGCCCATCTCCTACGCAACGCGCGTGGGCGAGCTCATGAACATGCTGGGTGCGGGCAATATCTTGGTGCAGCGCTTTGGGGATGTGCTGGACGGCAAGCGCACCTGGGCAAAGGAGCTTTTGCATTCAAACGTGCAGCCTACGCTCGTCGACGCGGAGCCCGGCGACATCACGAGCGCGCTTCCGTATAGAGCCATGACCAACATCGTGGCATTTATCCAGGCAGTCGATTGCGTGGTGCCCGGGTTTGCCAGCAACGAAACGCTCCTGTACGCGCCTGAGCTCAAGTTTTACAGCAATCGCGTCAAGATGGACGAGCATCTTAACACCAATGTGGACCACCTCCACTGCTTAGGTGATTCCAGCGGCTGGACGCGCGGGCTCATGATGGCTTCCGTGATGGGTCTTCACATGGGAGACGAGCTCATAGCCACGCGCTAGCGCGCATAGGAGAAGAGCCAGCCCATGATGGCTTCGTCTTGGGGAAAGAGCATGCCGCCTGCCGCGTGCTGCCCCATGCGCTCGCCCGTATCGCCAAAGTAGGAGCTTCCTTTGACATCGAGCGTGACCAGCTGGCGTGACTGTTCGTCACTCACGCCAGCTTGGGCATAGCCGTCCAGGAAGTCCTGGTAGGTTTGCTGGTCATGGTCAGGCCCGTAGTAGTCGTCCTTCTCGCCTATTGCCATGTAGACAGGCAAACGAGCAGCTACGACACCTTGTATGTCGCCGTCCCAACGAGAGATGGTATGGAGCACAGCCGAGAAGAGCTTGGGGTCGAGGGCCACTGCCAAAGATGCGGTCTCGCCGCCGCCCGAACAGCCAGAGAGCACGACGCGCTCGGGGTCGATGTTGTAGGCAGAAAGGATCCAGCGGGTGAGCGCAATGGTCTGATCGGCCGAGGTGTCGCTCCAGTCTTCAAGCTGGGGCGAGACCACAATCATGTCTTTTACGTAGCTGTTGGCCACAAACGGGAAGCCCTCTTGCAAATTGGCACCAATGCCTTGGAAGAGCAGCCCCTCATAGCCAGGGAGTGCCATGTAGAGGGCATAGGACGTCTGCCCGTCGTAGCTGTCAGGCACGTGGATGGAGAAGTGGATATCGCCGTGGCCACCTGCGTGGAGGATATCGTCTACCCTGAAGCCTCTCACCCAGGAGCTGCCTTCGGTACGCGTCCAGCTGCTCATATCTTTTCTCGTTGCTTGAGGCACCAACATCTGCTCAGCGCCAGAGTCACTTGAGCCATATATTGTCTGGTTGGAGCTGGTATCTGCAGGCGACTCTTGCCGTTGGCTGCAGCCCGCAAGCGCCAGCACTACGCCTGCAGCAAAAGGCATCAAGTTGTACATAAAGGTTCTTCTTGGTATGGAAGGCGTATTTCTGAGATCCTTTATTTGCTTCATAATATGTCCTAGCTGGGGTTATCCCAAAATGCACACGCGCGGTCTATCCAGCCTTCGGCAACGGTGTTGATACCTAAGCCAAATCCGTGCGAAAGCCCGTCAAAAACCTCAATTTCTGCTGGTATGCCACGGCTCTTGAGCTGGTCAATCCTGGCCGACATGGTGCGCCAATTGGCAATGCCATCCTGCGTCCCTACGCACGCATACGTGGGCGGCTCCTCGCCGCTGACCGCAGAAAGTCCGGTGTACTGCATGATGATGGCCTGGGGCTTGATGTTGGTATCGCCCGTGAACGCGCCGGTGCCATAGGTGCCCACCCAGTCCGCCATGCGCGCGCCGGCCGAGCCTCCCCAGATTGAATACCCATCAAGACCTGCAGAAATGGCCAACTCCTGTGCATGATCTCGCACGTAAGAGATGGCGCGAGACAAATCTTCACAGGCAAATTGTCCATTTGGGCGATAAATAATTGCAAACGCGTTATATCCCTTGCGTGCAAGGGTCAGCGCGTGCGGGAAGCTGTCGTGCATGGCAGCCACATACGCAAAGCCACCGCCAGCGCAGCAGAAGGCTACGCGACCGTCGGGGTTGCCTCTAAAGTGGAAGATGCCTGTGTTGCCCAGATCCGGATTTTGAGCAATTTCATCATCCGTGTAGATGGGATAGAAGACCTGCTGCCCCGCATCTGTCAGTTGCCGCAGGTAGTTACATATATCCACCGTCGTTCCCGGGTCAATGGCGCTATACCACGTAAGGCGCATGTCCTTCAAGGTAGAGCCTGACATATAGCCCGTATTCAGGGGAAATATCATCTTTCCCCAGTCGCCAAAGGCCGGATCGTTGCGCACGGTGTCGATGGGCGTGTCCTGCGTGTAGTACTGCGCGGCGGCGGTTTGTGAGCTGCTTGGCGACGCACCTTCTGGGTGGAAAAAGAGTCGCAACCCGTTGTAGGTGTACTCGTTTGCTGCCGTGCCGTCGTGGCTGTAACCTTCTCTCTCACGGAAGCAGATGTTTCCATCAGTGAGAGAAGTCGCTGCTACAAAGGTGTCTGTGACGCCCTCCATCGCTTCGATCTGCGAGCGAATGCCTTGGTACGCAAAGTCTTCCGTGCCCGACATTGAATAAATAAAGAAATCATCCTTGCCATAGCCTTGCTGGCGCACATACTCTGCCATCTGGTTGCCATTGCTGCTGAGCGCTCCGCTCATTGGCATGAAGTAGCGGAAGTACGCTAGGCAATATTGGAAGGTATGCCACGTGTTGACCGAGCCCATAGAAAAGCCGGCAAACGCGCGGTGATCACGCGAGGCCGCAAAGCCCTCAGGCGTGGCTTGGGTGGCATACGTGTGCCAGCGCGATTCTGCGGCCGGCATAAGGTCACCTACCAGCTCATTGTGGAAATTGTCCGTGAGCTGGAGCGCCAAAGAGTAGTCGCCCGAGTCACTTGCACTGGTGTTGTTGTAAGTGGGAAGAACTATCAGCAGCGGCCGGACCAGACCATCTTGAATGGCATGGTCGACAATGTGTTTGAACGGGTGCTCGTCACCAGGCGTGCCCATGAGCGTGGTCTCGTTGCTCCATCCGCCATGGGAGAGATAGACAATGTCGTACTGCGTATCTGCCGAGTAGCCATATGGCACATACACCCACGTAGTCTTGTTGAGTACCTGGTTTTTTTCAGCATACGAGAAGGACTCGTAGGTTTGATAGTCCAAGCGCTCAAGGGTGCCTGCCTGCTCTGCCGGTTGGTCATAGCCATCTGGCACGTATTCCAGTTGGTCAGGAATTTGGCCTGCGTCATAGCCACCTAGCTGAGCTGGGGCATTGGGGGTATCTGATGGTGCATTTGCTGTATTCTGCGGCACGCAGGCGCTCAAACCCATACCAGCGCCCCAAACGCTCAAAGAGACGGCCATATTGAGAAATGATCTTCTGCTCATCATATATCTCACCTCGATCATGCTCACTCTGTATAGAGCTTCTCTGTCCACATACATGATCGAGCACGTATACAGCTATGTACAATGCCAAGAGGTAAGTTCAGTATGCATGGCATGTATGGTGTAGAACCTGTCATAGGGGATACGGGGACGGAAAGCTGACGTTGATTTTGGCATGTTATCGAAGAAAGAGGGCTGATACGACGATGATAACTGTCCAAATGAGAAATGAATTACAACATAAAATATTGCAAAAATTAATGATTAGAAAAAATCGTACAATTCAAGCGTATGTCTAAGTTATGAGATTACGATTTCTTTTACAAAAGGTTTCATAAGCGTTACAATGCCACGTCGGAACACCTGCAGTTGATCTTTTCACCCATCAAATAATTTATCAAAAACGGATATCACTGCGGTCGATACTCAGATCAACTGCAGAAAAACACATGCAAGTTGAGGTTTTTACGGAGGGTCGGATGAGCAAGTTTCAAACATCAATAACACGTAGAACTATGGTTAAAGGCATGGGGGCATGTGCGGGCGCAAGTGCTATGGCTGCCCTCTTGGCGGGTTGCGGAGCTTCTCAGGAAACTCAAAGTGATGCAACGCCAGTAGCGACAAGCTCAGATGGAAAGACATTCATCTATGCCATCCCTGCAGATCCCATGGTATTCCCTAACCCCATGACATCAGCTGACCGCTATGGCCTTATGACGCTGAAGCTTGTCTACTCACCGCTGTGGCAGTACAACGCAGATGGCGTTAATTATTTCTTGGCAGACTCCTATGAGATCAGCGATGACTACACAACGCTGACCGTGCACCTGAAGCAAAATGTCAAATGGAACGATGGAGAGCCGTTCACTGCAGATGATGTAGTGTTCACGTTTGATACGGTCATGACAGATCCTACGGCCAACCAGTACACCAACTTGGTCACGGATGCTGGCAAGACGGTTGTGACCAAGGTTGATGATTACACCGTAACCATTGCGTTCCCGACTGCTGCTGCAAACGTGGACGAGCTGGTCAGTGGCTTCTTCATGCTGCCTAAGCACCTCTATGAGGGAGTTACGGACTTTGAGAATAACGATGTGAACGAGAAGGGCGTTGGCACTGGCCCCTTCAAGCTGGAGGAGTATAAGACAGGTCAGTACCTGCGCTTTAGTGCCAACAAGGACTACTTCTTGGGTGCCCCGCAGATTGATGAGGTTGTGTTCCAGATCATCACCAACGAGAACACGACCATGCAGTCCATTCAGGCCGGCTCGATAAACGCTATGGTTGCTCTGCCTCCTCAGATTCAGGAGATGAACATCGAGGGCAATGGTCTTACCGTACACCCCTATAGTGAAGGTCGCGTAGGATTCATGGCCATCAACTGCGCACGCGTGAAGGACGAGAACGTACGCAAGGCCATTCTCTTCTCGTTTGACAAGAAAGCAATTGCAGACGCTGCTATGTTGTCTGATGAGTACTATGAGCTGGTATATACCTTCCTGCCACCAGAGAACGAGTTCACCGTTACCGATGGTGTCGAGAAGTTTGATCGTGACGTTGAGAAGTCAAAGCAGCTCTTGGCAGAGGCAGGCGTAGCCAACCCCACCTTTACGCTGGCATATGACTCCGGCAACTCTGCGAGTGAGGCTGAGGCAGTGCTCATGCAGGAGCAGGCTGCTGAGGCAGGCATCACCCTTGAGATCCAATCCATTGATCCCAACGCACTCTACGACATTGCCACTGACCCAGACAATGACTATGACATGTACTTTGGTGGCTATGTAATGGGCATTGACCCATCGACCTTCTATCCGGAGTTTGGCATCGGCCAAAAGTGGAATTACATGCACTTTGATGAGTCGTTCCAATATCTTGAGGATCTATGGGCCCAAGGAAACGCTGAGACTGATCATGACAAGCGCAAGGACATCTACGCGGAGCTCCAGAAGCAGATCCAGGAAACGGGCAGTTTCTACCCACTTTTTGAAAATAAACGTTTGCTTGTGACTACGCAGAACGTAAAGGACATTGATAAGGCAAAGCTGGTTCCCGTTTATACCTTTGAGGATATGTCCAAGCTTTCTATGGACTAAACGTGCATGCGGGGTTCCAGTCTGGAGCCCCGCTTTTATTGTGTCTCGCGCTTATAACGCGCGCTAGGAGGGGGAGAGGAGCTTGGCGAAATACATCGCACGCCGCCTGTTGGTGGCAATACCACTCCTGTTAGTTATTACGGTACTGGTTTTCATGTTGATGAAGCTTGCTCCGTATGATGTGGTCGATACCATGATTGACCCAAAGATGTCTGCGGAGACAATAGCTGCTATCAGGGCAAAGTATGGTCTTGATCAGCCCGTGTATAGGCAATATCTATCGTGGCTGGGTGGCATATTGCAGGGTGACTTTGGCTATTCTATCGCCACCAAGCAGGCCATTTCTCAGCAGCTTTCGGTCAGGATTCCGGCGACGATCATGCTCGTGTTGCCATCCTACCTGGTGTCATATGTCCTGGCTATCGTATTGGGCCTCGTTGCAGGATCGCATCACAATAGCCACGCTGACCACGTTATAGATGGCATTGCGTCTGTGTTGATTGCCGTGCCTACTTTTTGGCTCGCTATGCTTTTGATCTTTATTTTTGGTTATACGCTGCGCGTGTTGCCCATCTCTGGCATGTCCACGGTAGGTGATGGATCTGCTGGTGATATTGCTGTGCACTACGTCTTGCCGTTCGTCACGCTGGTCATAGCATTTTTGCCAGATAATCTTCGTTATGTCAGGTCGTCGACCATTACACAGATGTCGCAGGATTATGTGACGGTGCAGGATTCGTTTGGCGCCTCACGCTCTGAGATTTTGTTCAAGCACGTATGCCGCAACATCTTAGGCCCCATTTTGACCAAGCTGGGTATGGCATTGCCCATGCTTGTGACCGGTGCGGTTATTACTGAATCGATCTTCTCGTGGCCAGGTGTAGGCCCCTACTTCATGACGGCAATCAAATCCATGGATTACCCTGTGGTCATGGCTATACTTATCCTTTCATCAACGCTGGTCATCCTGGGCAATCTCCTGGCAGACATCCTAAATGCGCTTGCTGATCCACGCATACGTGAGGGGGTGAGCGTGTAATGACTCAAGAGAATAACGCTCAGCAGAAGAAAACCAATCGCGGGGTACACGTGCGCAGAGATGCGGCACTTGCTGCCTTTTTGGCTGATAAGTCTGCGGTTGTGATGGTTACGTTGCTTGCAATTATCGTGATCGCGTGTCTCATTGTGCCTCTCTTGCCCATAGACCCCAATGCAACCAACGTGGCTGTGCGCCTCCAAGGACCTTCGGCACAACATCTGCTTGGTACAGATCAGCTGGGACGAGATTACCTGGCACGCCTGCTCTACGGTGGACGCGTCTCTTTGGCAGTTGGTGTTTTGGCCATGCTGACCAGCCTTTGCATAGGTATTGCGCTTGGCAGCATTGCCGGCTTGGTTGGCGGGATTGTCGATAGCCTGCTCATGAGAATCGTTGATGTTTTGTCCAGTGTCCCTTGGCTGGTCTTGGTCACCGTCGTGAGCATTTTCTTGAAGCCAGGCCTTGGTTCAATCGTTATTGTGATTGGCCTGTTCAGCTGGATGGATATTGCTCGTCTGGTCAGGACGGAAGCTCAAACAATCAAGGGGAGAGATTTCGTCCAGTACGCAGAGCTCTGCGGTGTACCTGTCTGGCGCAATATTTTCTCGCACATCATTCCTGCTGCATTGCCGACCATCATTACTGCGTCGACCTCGTCGTTGGCCGGCGCAATCATGACTGAGTCCTCACTGTCGTTCTTGGGCGTTGGCATACAGCAGCCCATGAGTTCGTGGGGATCAATGTTGCAGACCGCGCAGCAGTTTATGCAGAACAATATTTGGATGGCGCTGCTGCCTGGCCTGTTGATCCTCATTGTCATTTTTGCCTGCAACAAGGTAGGCAATGTACTGCGCGTGTTTGCTGACCCGCAGGTGATGAGTGGGGAGGCAGTTAACTAACATGGAGGTTCAAGTTCCCACAATGCAATCTCAAGAAGATGCACTGCTTGAGGTACGTGGTCTCAAGACGACGTTTAAGACGCGCACGGGTGCTGTTGAGGCGGTACGAGATTTAGATTTAACCCTCTATAGAGGCGAGATCCTTGCTGTTGTTGGTGAATCAGGGAGCGGCAAGAGTGTGGGCATGAAATCAATCATGGGGATTACGCCCAAGAATGCCCAAGTTGAGGCTGAAGTGCTTTCGTTCAATCACAAAGACATGCTTGTCATGTCTGATGAGGAGCGCCGCGCTATGCGTGGGGCTAAGATCGCTATGATCTCCCAAGATCCTATGACGAGCTTAGATCCCGTTAAAACCATAGGAAGTCACCTCTTTGAAGTGCTCAAGCGGCATCGGAATCTCGAGGGTGAGAAAGCTCACCACGAAGCCATAAAGATGCTGGATACGGTAGGTATTCCCTCACCGGAGCGGCGGCTCACCCAGTATCCACAGGAGTTCTCCGGTGGCATGCGCCAGCGTGTGCTCATTGCGATGGCGCTCTGCTGTGAGCCTGACTTACTCATAGCCGATGAGCCTACCACGGCGCTCGACGTAACAATCCAAGCACAGATCTTAGAGCTGTTGCAGGAAATCCGTGACACACGAGGCATGAGCATCATCCTTATCACGCACGACTTGGGCGTGGTTGCCTCCCTGTGCGACAGGGTGGTAGTCATGTATGGCGGCATGGAGCTTGAGGAGGGGACGGTCGAGGACATCTTTTATCGCCCACAGCATCCCTACACGAGGGCACTTCTGCGGGCAATACCGAGTCCTCAGCATGAGGGTGAGCGGCTGGAGTCTATCCCGGGCACCGCTGCATCACTTATCGACCCTCCCAAGGAGTGCCCCTTTGCACAGCGCTGCAACTTTAGCTGCGACGCGTGTCGCCAAGGCATACCTCACCTGCAATCGTTGTCGAGCAAACGAGCTTCTCGCTGCATTTTTACGAGTGATCAGCTGGATAAGATGGAGGTGGAGTAATGGCGGAATTGTCGGGCGATAAAACCATGGATGCTGTGAAGCAGACGTCAGACGGATCGGCTGATGTCTTGCTTGAGGCAGATCATGTGGAGAAGCACTTCCCCATCAAGTCCTTTTTTGGCACCGCAAAGCATGTCGTTAAGGCAGTCGACGGCGTCAGCTTTAACATCTTGCGAGGAGAGACGTTTGGTCTTGTCGGTGAAAGTGGCTGCGGCAAGTCGACGCTGGGTAGAACCCTTATCAGGATGTATTCGCCCACCGGAGGAAGCATCCGCTTTGCGGGAAAAGACATCACGTCTGCTTCTGGAGCAGAGCTGGTCAAGATCCATGCAAAGATGCAGATAGTGTTCCAAGACCCCTATCTTTCCTTGGACCCACATCACACGGTGCGAGAGATCATTGCAGAGCCGCTGCGCTCATGTCTGCATGTAAAGCCTGATGAGGTTGATGACCGTGTAGCAGAGATGCTTGAGAAGGTGAGCCTGAGACACGATGATATGTACAAGTTTGCTTATGAGTTCTCAGGTGGGCAGCGCCAGCGTATTGGTATAGCGCGTGCTCTCTCGGTGCGGCCGGACTTCATTCTCTGCGATGAGCCCATCTCTGCTCTGGATGTTTCAATCCAAGCTCAGGTGGTTAATATGCTTGATGACCTGCAGTCTGAGTTCGGCCTCACCTATCTTTTTGTGGCGCATGACCTCTCAATGGTGCACCATATCTCTTCGCGCATTGCGGTTATGTACTTAGGTCGCATCGTTGAGTTGGCTTCAGCCGATGAGCTCTATCGCAACCCGTGCCATCCCTACACACGGGCACTCCTGTCAGCAATTCCCATTGCAGACCCACGAGAAGCGCGTAAGGTCAAACGGCAAGAACTCATAGGAGATCTCCCCAGTCCTCTGGATATTCCCACGGGGTGCAGGTTTAGGACACGTTGCCCCTTTGCGCGCCCAGAATGCGCGTCAGTTGCAGAAGACCTTGAGGAGATAAGTCCTCAGCATTTCTGCGCATGTCCGTTCTGTCAGTAGTAAGATTGCATCAGGACAGCAAGGCCAGCCTGGCTACACCATGGCTGGCTTTGTCTTTTCTTGCCCAACAGGCGCCATTGCGCCCGCCAACGAGAGCCCCTAGCGCCCGTCCTCATCGTGCATGATCTCTTTGTTCTTATACATCAGGTGATCTGCGGCATCCAGAAGATCGGCCAGACTGGTGATGGGTGTTGTCTCGACGGCAAGGCCCAGCGCAATGTCGACACCGCGGTTCAAGAAAGCGTTTTGCGCAAAGAGGAAGATCTCGTTGGGGTCATCGTCGGGCTCAAGCTCAAACGCAATGGCAAACTCGTCCCCACCTAACCTAAAGACGCGCTCAGGGCTGGCAAGTTCCAGCATGACACTGGCGGTATGTTTGATAACCCTATCGCCCGCATCATGGCCCAAGCTGTCGTTGATATCCTTGAGGCGGTTGATGTCGCAGTAGATCAGTGCCAGGCGCAGCCCCGCTGGCAGGTCTGCCACATATGCGCCCAGTCCTCGCCTGTTCAGAGTGTCGGTGAGCTCATCTCTCATGCTCAGGCTCTGCAGGTTGGACAAGATGTCCCGGTTGCGGATCATCACGGCCGCAAATTGAGACATAGTCAACGCAGACATGGACACGGGTTCAAAGAGCTCATCTGCAATGTTTTCAATGCCCAGATAGCCCAAGCGCTTACCCGCAATCTCAAGCGGGGAGAGGATGATGCTTTTAGCACCTCTGCCTTGAAGCTTTGCGCGGGTGTCTTGATCAAGCTCATCAGATTCAGAAAGATCCGGGATGCCAAGCACCCTTACAGCGTCAAATGTTTGAGAAAAGCGCTGGTACTGGTCTATACGAATCTGCTCGAGAGGATTCTTGGAATGCTCGACGCCATCCGCCACCCACTCGTGCGTGCGCCTGATGAGCCCGTGTGAAATCTCAACAATGTATGTTCTGTCTGCGCCGACAGCATGGCCCACGTCGTTTAAGAACGCATCCAGCTGCTCGCTGGGGTCATCAGATCTCAGCGCGTGCATGAGCATGCTGGAAAGCGACGCGTCGTCCCAGCGCGCCACGCGTCCCCAGTTTGCGTTGGAATCCAACCTATGTGCAGAGTAGACCTCACGGCCTCCGTCGTACAGCGCGTGTTGCGGCTCTAGTGTTAGCAGCCTAAAGCTGCCCGTATCTGCAATCAGACGGCCAGCTATCACCAGCTGGTGCTTATCGAGCGCCAGCCTAAAGACCGCGCGCTCTCCTGTGAGCGCGGCATCGTTGATCCTCATCTGAATACTCTTGCGCCCGAGCGCTGTCATGCTTTTGCTCAGCTCAGACACGATGCTTTTATCGTCTTTGCCCAGGTCAGAAACAGCGTGCGAGAAACTCTGGTTGGCAGCAAGCAAACTCAGCGAACCCGCGGTGTCTGCCACCAGTGCAAGCGGGCGCGTCGATGTCATGTCTATGCTGGTCGTAGCGTCAAATGCGTGTTTTTCCTCGGCCGTCTCGGGTACAATGCCGTGTGCGCAGCAGCTCTTGATTGCCTCAGAGAGATTGTCCGCCCTGCCAAAATAGAAGCTTTGGATGTACTCGCATCCAATGGAGCGCAAAAAGGCAAGCTGCTCTTCGGTCTCTGCACCCTCAGCCAGCGTGTGCATGCCCAGCTTACGGGCGGTGCTCACCAGACCAGACACCACAGAATGCGCGCGCTCGCCCATGTTGTGCATAAGCGACGCATCAATCTTGCAACCGTTAAACGGGATGTCGGACAGCAGCGACAAAGACGAGTAACCGCTGCCAAGATCATCTACCCAAACCTCATGGCCTGCCTTCTGCAGGTGTGAAACCGCCTCTTTCATGGCCAACTCACTGCTCATTATGGCGGACTCAGTGATTTCAATTTTGATGAGGTTGCGCGGTATCTGATGCGCCTCCATGAGCTCGTCAATGACCGCGATGGGGTCATGATCATCAAAGTCAACCCGCGAGAGATTGAAGCTCACCGGCATGCAGTCGCAGCCCTGGGCAAGAAGTTTGCCCAAGTCATGGCAGACCGTCCGCAGGACAAAGGTGTCCACTTTGTTGACGCTATGCGTGCGCTCCAGCAGCGGGATAAAGCGCGCGGGAGAAATTCTGCCGTAGCGCGCATCATTCCAGCGTGCCAGCGCCTCAAAGCCGCAGAGCTTCTTGGTGAGCGAGCGCACAACAGGCTGGTAGTGAACGCAGATGTCGCCCTCTTCAATGGCCCTATCCACGTTGGCCACAATGTAGGCGTCAAGCTCGAGCTCTTCCAAAAGGCCATCTCTGTAGGTAAAGATAGTGAGGTTGTCGCGCTGACGTATGGAGTCGCACGCCAGCTTGGCCTCGTCGACCAGCATCTGCGCAGAGATTTCATCGCTGGGCGAGAAAACCCTCACGCCGGCCTTCAGCCTGAGCTCACGGCTGGGATCCAACTGCGGCAGCGCCTTGCGTATACGGTTGATGGCACCAGAAATGTTCTTCTCGCCTGTAAGCACGCAAAAGTGATCCTGTCCCATGCGCGCAAGGTCGGCGTCTGGAAACTGCTTCTGCAGGAGCTTGGCCATGCCCCGCAGCAGCTCATCGCCCGCCTCGGAGCCGTAGTGGATGTTGAACAGGGTAAAGTTCACCAGGTTGAGGTAGATGACGCGCCACTCCTGCGCGCACCCGCTGGGCGGCGCGCTCTTGTCGTCTGTTGCGAGTTTGGCTGAAATGAGGTTGAGAAAGCCGTTGCGGGAGATGAGGCCCGTGAGTGCATCGATGCTTTCAGATTTCAACTTGTTCTCCAGTGCAGACGAGTCAGGCTCCACGCGAAATCTCTCCTTTGAACAGGCGGGTGGCTCGTTATGCCCGCTCCATTGGTATGGTGAAGGATATAACTTTTCATACCTTATGGCCAACAGTGTGTTAACGTCATAAGGCTATTCAACCTGATTGATGGATGTCTCCCACAGAAGGGGAAACCCTTGTCACATAATATAACGTTACCCCGTCGGCGCGGCCGTGGCTTCACGCTGACAGAAATGCTTACGGCGCTTATCATCATCACGGTGGCGGTCAGCCTGGTGGTGCCCGCGTTCTTCTCGCTCAGACGCGCCATGCGCCTGACGGAGCTCGACCACAAGGCGCAGCAGGTCTACAACGTCTGCCAAAGCCGCCTGCGCGCGGAGCTTTCCAGCGGTGTCTACCAGGAGCTTTCCCGCCAGCTGGCAGGGCAAGAGGGCGCGCGTGTCCAGGAGAAGCCGGCCGATCTTACCTATGAGACCGGCCGGTCCCAAGACTGGTCGGACTACACCCTCTACCAGGTGCAATCGGGCGATAAACTCGTGGACTCCTACCTCGTCACCAAAGACGCGTCCTCTATCTCCAAGGGGCTCATCACCGGCAGCTTTGTGGTGGAGCTGAGCCCCAACACCGGAGAGGTCTTCTCGGTCTTCTACTGGGAAGACGACGGCACCGGCGCAGATGGCTTGACGCCTACCTATGAGACGCTGCGCAATCTCCGCACGCGCGCGGAGCGCTCAGGCCATGCCATCGGCTACTTTGCGGGCTCGTCCATCAAGGAATCTTCTCCCTTAACTGACAACGACAACACCGATTCTCGGGCGTTTTCTGACCTGGAGCTGTCGGTCGTTAACGCCGAGGAGCTCTACTGCTCGTTCAAGAGCTCCACGTTTGGGGAGCTCCTAGCAAATGAGGATATGAAAAAGTCACTCCGCCTGCGCGTGTTTGTGGACGGCGCGCACTCCAGCAACGCCTGGGGCGGTACCTCTACCTGGAGCCGTGATTTTACGTTGGACGGCCGCGATGGCTCCACGCAGATCTCGCTCAGCCCCACCGATGACGAATTTGACGTGGTGCTCGACAGCATGCGAGAAAACATGCGCTTTGCAAACATCGTCTCAGGCATCATGCCGGGCTCCAACCTCAGCATTACGCTTGCTGTCTACTGCGATATTGGCCAGGGTGGTGATGTCCAGACGCAGGCAATAAAAACCTTAACGGCAGACAACGTGAACAGCCTGTTTGGCACCTACGATGAAAACACCAAGACGGTGGAGGTCTCCGCGGTGCGCCACCTCCGCAATCTTGACCTTACGTCTGCTGCGTATGACGCGTTTGGCAGCTCCTACAACGCAGAAAACTACACGTACAACTTCTGCCCGTACCAGACGGTGCGGCTGTCGGGTGATATAGATTTTGATGGTACAAAATGGCTTCCTGGTGCCGTTTCTGTCCAGAGCAGACAGGCGCAAGGAGACAATCTCAATCCGCTGGCAAGCATGAGCCCCATCAAGATGGCCAAGTACATGAGAGACCATGGAGGAGAGGCTGCGCTGGACGGCGCCAACCATACGCTCACAAATTTCCGGATGGTAGACGGGACAGATAGCAAGGGTGACAAGTCTGCGGGTCTTCTTCAGGAGATCACCTACGACGTGAGTGATCTCACCATCAAGAACATGCTCATCAACGTGCGCACGAGCGCAGGCGCGCTCTCGGGCGTCATGCGCTCTGGCCGCGTGAGCAACGTGCACGTGATCTCCGACGACACGCAGAACTATGCCATTGCCAGCACGTCAAACAACGTAGGCGGGCTTCTTGGCCAGGTGACCGGTGGTGGCTCAAGCACGATTGCGGACTCAACGGTTACAAGCTCGGTGTCGGGCGCCACAAACGTTGGCGGCATCATCGGCAAGGTGGGCGGCGGCATAAAGATCGAGGGCGTGAGCTTTGGCTATGAGCTGGGAGATGCGAAAAAACCGCGCGATGTTGTCGTCGTAGGCTCTCAGTACTACATCGGCGGCGCCTTTGGCAGCGTGGCGGACGGATCTGAGATCGCGGGTGTCCGCGTCCGCGCAAACGTTTCTGGCCGCTCCTATGTGGGAGGCATTGCAGGTGAGGCAGAGGGCAAGCTCACCAATCTCTCCGTTTCCTCAGAAGTTGAATCAGGCCAAGAGACCAGAAGCTCCATCAAGGCCAGCTTGGACTTTGTCGGCGGCGCCTTTGGAAGATCGGACGCTTGGAGCGTATCTGATGTCACGGTGTGCGCCAGCGTTGAAGGTACAAAATATGTGGGCGGCATCAGCGGATATCAGACGGGCACTATTGAGCGAGCAAAGACGCTCTCTGGTGGCGCACGCACAGATGACGCGGTGCCCTGGGTACAGGCTTCGGGCAACTTTGTAGGCGGTGCCTTTGGATACCAACAGGGTCAGGCCAGCTGGTGTTCTTCGGAGGTACACGTTGTCGGCGTATCTGAGGTGGGCGGTCTGGCAGGATATTCCAAAGGTTCCCTCTCTCTGTGCTCGGTGCACTCATATGTGAACGACGGCGCATCCATACCCGTGCGCGTGCTGGCATCGGGAGACGATGCCGGCGGTCTGGTTGGCCGCAATGAATCGGGCGATATAGACGGCTGCTTTGCTGCAGCTCAGGTGGACAATAGGCGCGCCGCTGGTGCAGGAAACTACTACGGTGGTCTGGTGGGGTATATGGACACAGGCAACCTCACCAATTCCTACGCTTCAGGAGACGTGCGCGCCTACGCCTATGTGGGAGGAATTGCAGGCAGACGCGTGAGGGGCTGGTGGAGCAGCGTCTTTGAGACGGGCGACGTGACCGCAACAGACGAGAGATACGTAGGCGCACTCATTGGCTTCGACGATGGCGCCGGCTCCGCTCAAAACTGCATGGCCTACGGTGCCTATGTGCGTGCCTCAAATGGCGTGCGCTACGGTCGCATGGTGGGCCAGTCCAGAAACCTCAGGTCATTTACTCGGTGCTCGTTTGTGACCTATGAGGAGGTCTTTGGCAGCCAGCCCACGTTGTTTGAAGGAAGCGAGCCTGCTCAGGTAAGCCTGGATGCGGCAACAACACGGGCAGCGCAGATATTTTCTGCCACGGCAGATGAGACCTATCCGTGGTCGTCTGAGCTGGTAGGATATGCATTTCCGTACAAAACTGTCGCCGCAGGCGGCACGGTGCTTCCCTACTATGGCAGATGGTAGCGTGATGAGCATGGAGATCTTTGCCGGCAAGCCGTGCGCACATACACATGCCCACCAGCAGAAATATCGCCGAGACCAGGCAGGTGCCTCCTTTGTTGTGGCGCTTCTGCTCCTTCTGGTGATGACGCTTGTCTCTGTTGGCGTGGTGAGTGCCGCGGGTGTTGCTGTTGAGCGCTCCCGTACCGACGTGCGTGAGCAGCAGGCCTACTATGCGGTGAGTTCCGGCGCCAAGCTGGCGCAAAGCCTGCTCAAGAGCGAGGACGGCCCGGTGGGAGCGCTCGTGCTTACCAGAAATGCCCAAGGCGTGCTGGACGCAGGCTCCACGAGTGACAACTCTGAGCTGGCACAATGGGCAATAGCTGCGGCGCAGGCGGTCTCCGCGGGCAAGACGCCTGCGTCATATGAGACAAAAATCGACGCGTTTCAAGCCGGCGCGCAGGAGGTGCCTGCCGTGAAGCTGGTCTTTACCATGGGCGATAAGGGCGCTGAGCAGTACTACATCAGCGTGGTGGCAAGTTTGGAAAGCGGCCAGGACTATGCATGGAAGCTCACCACCACCGTGCCCGCGCATATCTCGGGCGGAACCGCTGGCAACTACACGGTCAGCTGGAAGGAGCAGGCGCGAGGAGCGAGATGGGCGAGTCCTTGGTAGAAACGCTGGTGGCGCTTCTTGTCTGCACGCTGGCAACGGCGCTACTTCTCATGGGTGTCTCCGTAGCAACAGAGCTCAACCATCGCGCCCAGACGCGCGCGGAAGAGCTCCAGGTGCAGTGCAACGCCGCAGAGGCTGAAGACGCGTATCTGGGTTCAGGAGGCAATACTGCCAGCGTGACGGTGGGATCTTCCACCTATGAAGTCGAACTGTTTGGCGGGGATGATCTGGTCTCGTACCGCCGAGGAGGCAATAAGTGAGGCGAGAAGATAAAACCACTCCCAACCCACAGTCCGCCAGAAAGCGTCTGAGCTCGGCGTTTACACTGGTAGAGACCCTGTGCGTGATAGCGCTGGCAGCGCTTGTGGCAGCGGCGGTGGCGCTTGCCACCTCATCTGCCGCAGCGGCGTATAGGCGAGAGACCTTCTCGTCCCAGGCACAGGTGCTGGCTGATGCCGCGCGGCAGGCGCTGGGTGAGAGCTTCCACTACATGACCATCTCGACAGGAGATACGCCTACCTACACCGTGGAGCTCGATCAAGAAAAGCTCAGCGGCACAGAGCCCGCAGAACTTATCGCCCAAGAGGGGCGTCTGTACCTCAAGCAAAACGACGCCACCATACGGCTCCTAAACGACGGTGTCTATGGTTCGCTTCAGGTGACGCGGGCGCGCTCGAGCTTTGCAAACGATATGGTAGAGGGCAGTTTTACCGTGGAAGATAGCGCAGGGGAGTCGCTCAGTCAGACGTTTACGTTTGAGTTTCGCCGTCTTGATGGCATCGTGCGCCAGAAAGATGAGAAAAAGCAGCAAGATCAGGACAATACGGATCGCTCCAGCATAGAAGGTGGGCGCATCATGCCGACCGATACAGAAAAGCAGCTGGTAGAGACCCTTACGGATGCGTTGAATCTGGATCGTATGCAGTGGGTCAAGCTGAGCGATCCTGACGGCAACGTATATTATGCGCTTGAGTTCCCGTGGGGTGAGCAGTATGCCATGGTCTACTACCGGCATCAGTACTACTGCATCTACCAGGGAAAAGGTGAGGACGCCAAACAGGAGAGCACGCCGCTTCCAATAAGCGGTGGCTATGCGCTTTTGGTGTCTGATCTCACCGATGGCGCGGAGCATAACTATGGCTGGGGTGGCGGCCACGTCTGGAAACAGGTGGCCTAGCGTGTTGGGAGAAGTACGTACATGGTGAAATATACGCGTTTGGGAGATCTGCTCAAAGATGCGGGAGAGATCACCCAAGAGCAGCTCAACGAGGCACTTGAGCTGCAGAAGAAGTCCCACAAGCGCCTGGGAGAAGAGCTTGTAGATTCGGATATCATCACCGAGCGCCAGCTCATTGGGGCACTTCAGGCTCAGCTGGGCATTGACTACGTTGACCTGTCAGAAGTGGACATTGACCCGGCCATGACCAAGCTCATTCCCAAGAGCGTAGCCAGGCGCAACCTCATTGTGCCGGTGCGCCTGCGCGGCGATGAGCTCTATTTGGCCATGGCAGACCCGCTCAACTTCTACGCAACGGAGGAAGCGCGCGTTTCTTCTAAGAAGCGCATCGTGCCCATGATTGCGCGCCGTGCGGGCGTTGAGCATGCCATCAGCGTCTTGTACGGAACAGAAGGTGCCAACCGCGCCATCCGCGAAATGCAGCAGGAACACGAAGGGAGCGGCCAGACGCGCGCGTGGGCAATCGGCGCCCATACCAGCAACATCGAGACGGATCAGGAGAGCCAAACGCCCTCCATCCGCCTGGTCGACAATATCATTGAGCGCGGCATTTCAGAGCACGCATCAGATATTCACGTGGAGCCGCAGGAGGAAAACGTGCGCGTGCGCATGCGCATTGACGGCATGCTTCATGAGGAGTTCCGCATCCCCAAGGAACTGCAGCAATCGCTGACCAGTCGCATCAAGATCATGTGTGACATGGACGTGACGGAGCGGCGCGTGCCGCAGGACGGTCGCGCTATTGTTCGTCTCAAAGCGTCCGAGGTAGACCTGCGTGTCTCCACCTTGCCCACGGTCAACGGAGAGAAGATCGTAATCCGTATTCTGGATCGTTCCAACAAGCTCAATACCCCCGAAGAGCTGGGCTTTAGTGGTCACAACCTGGCGCTTTACAACGAGCTCATCAAGGAGACGGGCGGCGTGATCTTGCTTGTTGGCCCTACTGGTTCAGGCAAGTCATCCACGATGTTTACCATGCTCAACCGCCTCAACACCGAACAGGTCAACATTGTGACGCTGGAAGACCCCGTTGAGTTCAACGTGGCCGGTATCACGCAGGTGCAGGTGGACGAGAAGAACGGCACCACATTTGCCTCTGGCCTGCGCGCAGTCTTGCGCCAAGACCCCGATATCATTGCGGTGGGAGAGATCCGTGATGCGGAGACGGCCGCCATCTCCATGCGCGCAGCCGTAACGGGTCATCTGGTCATCTCTACCGTTCACGCCAACTCTGCCCGAGAGACGCTTGATCGTCTGGATGACATCGGCGTAGAGCCTTACGTGCAGGCGGCGGCCTTGCGCGGTGTCATCAGCCAGCGCCTGGTGCGCTGCGTCTGCCCGTCGTGCAAGGAAGAGTACGTGGCCACCGCCGAGGAGCTTGAGCTGTTGGGCATAGATCCCAATACCCATGCTGACGCGCATCTTTGTCGTGGGCGGGGCTGTCCTGACTGCTTTGGTACCGGATACAGTGGTCGCTCTGTGACAGCTGAGGTATTGCCGGTGACAGAAGAGCTCAAGTCCGCTATCCGCACCGGCGATCATACGGCTATTGACCAGGCAATACAGCGTGAGGACTTCGTGTCTATCCAAGAGGATGCGCGCCGGCTCGTGCTTTCCGGCAAGACCACCTGTGAGGAATATCTGCGCGTTATAGGGACAGGTGTCTAACCATGAGACCAGGAGAAGATGCAGCTGCTGCGCTGCAGACGCTCGTGGTGGCCGCCCATGAGCGTGGCGCGTCAGACATCCATGTTGTGCCAGGCGAGCCAGCCATCGTTCGCGTAGATGGAAACCTCATGCGTGAGGGGGAGCCGCTTGATGCCGAGAAATGCCGCGCGCTTGCGGCTGCAGCGCTGGGCATCAAGGAGCTTGATCTCACTGCTGAGGTGGACGCTGCAATAACGGTGGCGCACATACGGTGTCGTGTGAATGTGTTTCTCGCCCAGACAGGCGTCTGCCTGGCGCTGCGCCTGCTGTCAGATACCATACCTGAGCTGGAAGAACTCAACCTTCCGCCCGTGGTGGCAAGCTTTGCGTCCAGGCGCGACGGCCTCATTTTGGTGACCGGACAGACGGGATCTGGCAAATCGACCACGCTGGCGGCGCTCATTCAGCGCATCAACCAGACGCGCGCGTGTCACATCATGACGCTGGAAGATCCCATCGAATACCTGCATAGCTCGGAAAAAGCTCTGGTGTGCCAGCGTGAGGTGGGCAGGGATACGTCGTCTTTTGCCAGCGGCTTGCGCGCTATGATGCGTGAGGATCCCGACGTGATTTTGGTGGGCGAGATGAGAGATCTTGACACCATTGAGGTGGCACTCACGGCGGCCGAGACGGGGCATTTGGTGCTGGGGACGCTTCATACCCAGTCGGCACCGGATGCGGTGGATAGGCTTTTGGGCGCCTTTCCCAAAGGACGGCAGGAAGAGGCCCGCACGCAGCTTTCCCTCACCTTGGCCGCCGTGGTGGCACAGCGCCTGGTGCCTGGCCAAAGCTCGGGTCGCGTGGCGGCGGCGGAGGTCATGGTGGTGACACCGGCCATCAGAAATCTCATCCGCGAGGGCAAGACACAACAGCTGGCAAACGCGGTTGCCACCTCTGCTGTCGTCGGTGGTGTTTCGCTTGAAGCGTCTCTGACAAGGCTGGTGCAAGAAGGGCGCATCAGCCGCGAGATTGCGCTTGAAAATATGCCCGACGCATCAGCGTCCAAACGGATAAACCCGCTGCGTTAGGCATATATCCCTTTGAGTTGGCATGATCCGCATAAGTCCCAGATCCCTTTGATTGCGAGGATATACACCCGTGAAGACCTTCAAGTATGTGGCGCGCGAGCGCGTGTCGGGCGCGCAGGAGCACGGCGTGCTCGAGGCAAATACCGCCGAGGAGGGCATCTCTCGGCTGAGGGGAAATGACCTGGTCGTCGTTTCCTTTGAGGAGGTGCGACCAGAGCGCTCCATCACGCTGGGTAAGAATCGTCCGCTGGGCGATAAGACCCTAGCGCTCGTGAGCAACCAGTTTGCCATCGTGCTTAAAAGCGGCCTGTCCATGGTGCGCGCCATTGGTTTTGTGGCAGAGCAGGTGGAGAACCAGCGCCTGCAAGAGGTGCTCAAAGACGTGCAGGAAGACGTTGCCGCCGGCTTTGGCCTGGCGGACTCTCTGGACAAGTACGGCCAAGGCTTGCCGCGCACCTTTGTGGAGTCTGTCCGCGCAGGTGAAGAGTCCGGCAATTTGGTTGAAGTATTTGAGCGCCTGAGCTCGTATTATGACCGCACGGCCAAGGTGCGCTCCAAGGCGACAAGTGCGCTCATCTACCCGGTCTTTGTGCTCTGCGTGGCTGTGGTTGTGGTGACTATCATCATGATTTTTGCGGTTCCTACCTTTAAGTCCACCTTCGTACAGATGGGCCTTGAGCTGCCATGGCCGACGCGCGCCATGATTGCGACCTCAGATTTCCTCTCTGCCAACATCTTGACCATCGTGTTGGTTGTGGCGGTGGTCGTCGTGTTCATGCGGATGCTGATCAGCGCCAACATGCAGGTGCGCCTGTGGTGGTCGCGCCTGGGGACACGCCTGCCCGTGTTGGGTCGCATCAACGTGGCGACGTCTGCAGCGCAGCTCTGCTCGACCATGGCCACGCTGGTGGCATCTGGTATCCCGGTGGTTCGCGCTATAGATGTGACGGCGCGCAGCATGTCAAATGCGTACATGTCCAATGCCCTTCAATCCACCGAGCGCGCTGTTGAATCTGGTCGGACACTTTCATGGGCCATGACCTCGACCAATGCATTTCCTCATTTTGTGACGGAGATGTGCGCCATGGGCGAGCAGACCGGATCGCTCGATGAGACGTTAGATGTTGCTGCTGGCTACTTTGAAAATGAGGTCGAGACGCGCACCGATAGGGCAGTCAGGTTGCTTGAACCCATCATGATTGTGGTCTTAGCGGTGATTGTACTTGTGATACTTTTGGCGGTTTACCTGCCGATGTTTGGTATCTATTCTAACTTTACGACTATGGTATAGCGCTTTATATAGCTGCTTGTTTGTGTGATATACATGAAGGAATAATTAAATAAATATCTACTCTAGTGCCGTGTTTCAGCATGGTAAACTTGGAAAGTTGTCTGAGGTTGGGGAGCCTCAGAAAGAGAATGTAACATCAAAGGAGAAACAATGTTGGATATGGTCAAAGCACGCAAGGCAGAGCTTGAGAAGAGGGGTTATAAGGGCTTCACCCTGATGGAGATGCTCATCGTCGTCGCTATCATTGCTGTGTTGGTAGCTATTGCTATCCCCATCTTCACCACCCAGCTCAACAAGGCTCGTGCAGCAACAGATGAGGCAAACATCCGCTCTGGCTATGCCTATGTGATGTCTACGGTGCTTACCACCAACGTGAGCGATGGCGCCACCTTCACGCTCAATTCTGATGGCACCGCAGCTCAGGATACGACCGGCACCTACAAGACCCAGGCAGCTTCCACGGATCTTGGCCAGGATGCCAACATTGGTGGTCAGAAGGTTGAGTGGTCAAAGGATGCTCAGGTGACCTACACCTACAAGGACAACAAGGTCACCATTACTGCTGGCAAGTAAGTCAACGATCAGCTGATTAAGATCTGTCATCTGTGGGGCCTCCCGGTTTTCGGGGGGTCCCTTGTTCACAGGGGGATATATGCCACGGTCATACATTGGGGTGGATATTGGTCGCCACAATCTGAGGCTGGCATACAGAGAGCATGGCCTGCGCTTTGAGACGCACCGTCTGCCAGAGAACATTGTTGCGGAAGAAGGAATACGCTCACCGCAGGTCATGGCAGATTTCTTGCGCTCAGTGAGAGGCGAGCTGGGAATTGGTGCCAGACGCTGCGCATTGGTGCTCTCTGACGAGCTGGCCATCTTTCAGCACGTCACCATGCCACCTATGAGCGTAGAGGAACTCACGCTCAATTTGCCGTATGAGTTTAGGGACTATATTTCCGACGACCCCGAGGCATACTCATATGACTATGCAGTTGACCGCATCGTTAAAGATGATGCAGGCAAACCCACCAGCATGGAGCTGTATACAGCGGCTGCGCGCAAGGACTTGATGGACAGTTTGGTCAACATCTTCAAGCGTGCTGGTATGGGTCTGCAGCTGGTTATTCCTTCTCCTTTGGCCTATATGAACCTTCTGGCATCAGACAAGCTCAATCAGACTGTGGGCGCGGTGGGCAACATCGTCGTGGCAGACGTGCGCTTTGACCGCATCAATATCTCGCTCTATGAGGGAGGGCGCTTCCTCACCACGCGCGTGGTGTATGCCGGATGCGAGGATATTGACCAAGCCATTGTGGATCTCACGGGTGTGGATTCCCACATTGCCCAGAGCTATAGGCAGTCCAATTTTGAGAACGTGCTGGAAACCCTTGAGGTTGAGGCGGTCTACGATCGTTTGATCTTTGAGCTTTCCAAGGTGATTAATTTTTACAGCTTCAGTAACCCTGACCGTGAGATTAGTGCAGTCTATCTGGCAGGTGAGGGTGCAGAATTGGTGCAGCTGGTCGAGCGTGTTGCTCAGAGCATAGACTACCCCGTGTGGCTGGTGAACTCGCTCATGGGTGATGAAGCAGCTCATACGACAAATGCTTCCACCTGTGCTTTGGCCTATGCAAGTATGCTTGCCATAGAGGGGAGATAACATGGCGCTTGATCTCAACCAAGAGCTGCACCTGCCCAGACGTGCGGGCAAAAAGCAGGATCTGCCCAGCAAGACGGACATGAACCTGCTAGGCGCCTACAGAAACATCGGCCTTCCCACCAAGCGTCTAGGCATCATTGCGGCCGCAGGGACTGCTGCGGTGGTGCTGCTGGCGGTGGTTCTTATCGCCCCGAACCAGGCAATTGCCACCAGGCAGGCGACGCTTTCCCAAGAGGAGGAAAAGCTCGCGAGCGCTCAGGCGGCCGTCGAGGGCTACGATGAGCTGCTTGAAGAGTACTGGAGTCTCGAGCCAACCGTCAATGAGGCGGGCGTGAGTGGGCTGAGCGTGCTGGACGTTGTTGAATCGGATGTTGCCAGCCGCTGTAGCGTGGTGGCTGAATCGCTTTCTGGCCAGGTCCTCACGCTTACGGTGACTGATGTGGATCTGGCGGGCGCCGGAGAGATTGCCAATGCGCTGGCCGCGCGCGACGACGTTGTGTCCGCCGCCGTCTCCGGCTCATCGGGCGGATCGGGCGCAGATACCGTGTGTACCCTCACCGTCACGTTTGAGAGCACTGCCGGCAACAACGCGAAGGGGGCGTAGCATGGGCCTCAAAATGAACCAGCGCGAGCGCGTCCTTATGGGCATTCTGGTGGCGCTGCTTGTCGCTCTTGCGTACTACCATCTGGTCTTTGTGCCCACGAGCGCACAGATCTCCCAGCTTGACCAGCAGATATCTGACGTGAGGGCACAGGTGGACGAGCAGAACATTCGCGCCCTTTCCATGGAGCAGATGAAGCGCCAGATTGCAACGTGGCAGGAGCAGGGAAGGCATGCGCAGGCCGTGCCTGCTTACGATAACGGCCCGGCGCTTACCGCAGCTATCAACGCTGCGATGGAGGGCTCTGATGTCTATGACCTGTCCATTGAGGTTGAAGATCCCACGGCGTCAGAGAATAGCGGCTCTGGTCAGAGTGCAAACACGAGCGCAACCGATCGCACCCTGGTGCACCGCACGGTGACGCTGAGCTTTGGCTGTGAGAGCTATGAGCAAGCGCGCTCGGTCATCAATGCCATCTGCGACGGCGCCTATCCCTGCGCCATCGACGAGTGTTCGATCACGGCAAACACCCTTGCCGCGCGCCTGCAGTCGGCGCGTGCAAACGCGGCTGGGTCGGGCGGCTCCACGACAGATGCCTATAGCGTACGGCTCAAGGCGGTCTTCTTAGAGCATGCGCAGGGCGAAAAGGGCGAGCAATAATGAGTGCTTTTATCACGCCGGTGATTGCAGCATATGTGCTGGTCGTGACCCTTATCTTTGGGCTGGTCATGGGGAGCTTTCTCAACTGTCTTGCTTGGAGAGCTACGCATAGTGAGAGCGTGCTCAAGGGGAGAAGCCACTGTGCAACGTGTGGGCATGTACTGGCGTGGCGTGATTTGATACCGGTGGTGAGCTGGCTTTTGTCGGGCGGTCGGTGCCGCTATTGTGGCGAGCATATCTCGTGCCGCTATCCTGTGACAGAGATCATCTGCGCGGCCGCATATGTGGCGGTGGTTGCACGCTTTGGCATGACCCTTGAGACGGTTGAAATACTGATCTTCTGCTCGATTCTGTTGGTGGTCTCACTGACAGATATCGACGATATGAGGATACCCAATAGCTGTATTGTCACCGCGTCTATCGTGCGTGTCCTATACCTTGTGGTAGCTGCGGCTTTAGGACCTCAGACGCCGTGGGTCTCTCTGGGGAGCACAGCCGGTGCGGGCAGCATGGCATCGACCGTGCTCTATTACGTGGCGTCTGCAGCAGGCGTCGGCGTGGCGCTTGTGGTGCTGGCGCTCATCATGGACCGTGTGTTAGGCAGGGCTTCCATGGGCTGGGGAGATGCCAAGCTGCTGGCGGTGGCTGCCCTGTATGTGGGCTGGCAGCAGTCTTTGCTCGCCATTCTTCTTGCGTGCATCTTTGGTATTATCACAGGCCTCTGGCAGCAGAGAAAAGCAGGTAGTGATGCTTTTGCGTGGGGTCCAAGCATAGCTTTGGCCACCTTCATTACCCTCCTTGCAGGAGATGCGCTTATAGGCTTCTACCTGGGATTATTTACGATCTAAACTCCTCGTTAACCGCTTCTACCAGGTCTTTGTCTATCTTATTTTGGGCTGCCATCTGGCGCATGATCTCGATGGAGCGCGCATGAGAGAGACCGGCCTTGTAGGGACGGCGCTCGGTCAGCGCTTGATAGATATCCACACAGGCCATAAGCCTGTCCTCGGTGCTCAAGTCGGCAGCAGTGAGGCCACGTGGATAGCCGCTGCCATCGAGCTTCTCATGGTGATTTGACGCCCAGCTACACACGTCTTCAAGCCCATGTACCTGCGACAAAAGTCTTAAGGTCTCTGCGGCGTGACCCTGTATGTCCACATATTCAGACGTAGAGAGCCTGCCTGGCTTCTCAAGGATATCTGTGCTCACCATGAGCTTGCCCAGGTCATGAAGCGCTCCGGCAAAGTAGTAGCGCATGCAATGCTCATGGCTCCAGCCCATCTTTTGTGCCATGCGCTCGGCTTTTTTGGCAACGCCGCGTGAGTGCATACGGGTGAAGGAGCTCTTCCAGTCAATGATGCGTCCCACAAAGGAGATAATGCCTCTGACCTCGTCGTCTGAAAGTATGCGCTCTTGAAATCCCACAAGCCTTTGGAGATATGCCTGAACGCCGAGGGACCGGATGGCCATGAGTGTATCCACAGACGCCGCAGCGGTGAAGGCAGATACCGCATACGGGGTAAATGAGCTCCCCTCCTGCGCGCGCACCCACTCAAGTGCCTGGTCAAGACCCGTATCGATGATGCGGTCGGCGCCGTATTCAATGTCGAGTCTGTCTGCCAGATGGATGAGCTGGGCGCGCTCATCGGACAAGGTGGCATCAAGGCCAAGGGGGCCTTTGCCGTCAGCGCGTTCGTGGTGGCAAAGGATGACATGGGAGATGTCAGTGTGGAAGGGCATGGAGCGGACGTATTTCTCGCCCAGAAGACAATGGTTGTCCGTACCATAGACCAAGACGTTGTTGGGTGCCCGCAGCACAAATTGATGGTTGCGCGCCCGGGCATCTCGTTCCGCACGCTCGCTCTCAGAAATGGCACTGTCGTGCAAGAGGCAGAGCGTCAAGAGGTCTTCAAGGTCTTGGTGGTTATAGCCCAGCTGATAGGCCATGATGACCGCTATGCAGGCAACACGCCTACCGTGACCAGGAGCTGCTTCTGTAGACGTGGCTTCCAAGTAGTCGAGCGCAGATGAGAGCGGGAAGAGAAACTCATCATAGTTAAGACGCATGCCGGAGCTCTGAGGGCAGCCGGCCTTGGATTCTATGCTCGGTGAGCATGTGCGAGTAAAGCCAGCGCCGGAGCTGATTTCCAGCATCTATTCTCCAATCAAAGGTTCTCTGTATCATAGCAGCCTTTGCGGACAAAGATGCGGCGATGTGTAAACAAGTTACTGTTTAATGCCAAGTGTCGCCTGTGGGGCGCGCTCGCTACGCTTGATAAGGGCACCACAGATGCCGCAGAGCACAATCAGGATGAGCATGAACTGTTGTGCGCGGCCAATGGATTGCGCCGGGGCAAGTGCGGCCACCGCAGATGAGATGGCTGCCAGGCCTACAGCTGCGCCTATCTGGTGAAACATGTTGATCACACCAGAAGCAGCACCGGCAATCTTGCTGTTGGCACCAGCTACGCCAGCCACCGTTAAGGGGCTGATAATAAGGCCTTGACCTGCGCCAATAAGGATCATGGACAGGGCTACTCCCACAAGATAGCCACTTTGGATACCCATGAGAGACCCCCAGAGAAGGCCAAGAGCGTCAATGACGCTTCCCAAGATGAGGACGCTTGCGTTTGACATGTGTTTGCTCAAGGTGGTGACCTGCGTTGACACCACAAATTGCGTGATGGTCAGCGGCAGAAAACCGATAGCGGACAGAAGCGGTGTGAAGCCAAAGACCTGCTGGAGCGCGGTTGGCATCAAGAAGAAATACGACATGGAGGCGCCCATCATGAGAAAGCGGCCAATATAGGCAGAGAGGCGTCCGGCGTCGGCGTAGAGCGCCAGTGGCATGAGTGGCGCGGCGGCGCGCTTCTCGGCAACGACAAAGGCCGTGAGGCACACGGCGGCGACAATAGCTGCAAGTGCACGTCCTTCTCGCCCGCTGATGGCATAGACCAGGACGGAAAAGCCAACAGAGGAGAGGATGGCGCCAAAGACGTCGGTGGTTCCATGGCTGGTGTGGGCGTCTTTAGCAATGAATCGCAGCGTTAGGGCGATAAGAACAAGTCCTATGGGCACGTCAATAAAGAAGCCGTAGCGCCATGAGGCGTATGCAGCAATGAAGCCGCCAATGACCATGCCAAAGCTACTGCCGATGCCGGCGACGGCGCCGTAGTAGATGATTGAGCGGCGGCGCTGGTCGCCCTCATAGGTGTCTACCAGCATGGCGAGCGTGGAAGGTGCCAGCATGGAGGAGCCTATGCCCTGGATGGCGCGGGTCATGATGATCATGAGCGCGTTGGTCGACAGGCCAGCAAAGAGCGATGCGGTAGTAAAGACGCACAGACCGGCAAGAAAAATGCGGCGTCTACCAAAGAGGTCACCCAGGCGGCCGCCTAAGAGCAAGAGGCCGCCAAAGGTGAGGGCATAGGCGCTGGATATCCAGGAGAGTTCGGCGGGATCCATGGCAAGTTCTCGGCCAATGCTCAGGCTGCTTGAAAAGACGATGGAGTTGTCCATCAGGATAAGGAAGTAGCTCAGCAAGATGATGGGAAGCGTTGGGCCAAAATGTGTGCGTTCTTTCACGAACTATCCCTTCAGATATGGTGGTTTAACTGCAGACATGATTCGTTCTAGAGGTTTAGGCCCTCGGCAAAGGCGTCGATCTCTGCGTCTTGGACGTTCTCGCTAAAGCGCTGACCCTCTTCCCAGGTGCCACTCTGAGCAAGATCGCTCTGCGTCTTGGTGGTTGAGCCAATGCCTGACATCTGCGAGGTGCAGAAGGTGATCACGCGCTTGTTGCTCCAGTCGTTTTGGCTGACAAAGCGGTTGATGGGCCAAGCGGGGCCGCCCCACCAGATGGGGTAGCCAACTAGGACCGTGTCATAGGAGTCAAAGTCTTCGGGCGTGGTGGTGGACAGGGGGACATTGCGCTGGTCTTGGTTTTCATGCTCTTGAGAGACGCGAGAGTTGGCGTTGTTGAAGTTGAGGTCGTCTGCGGTGTAGGGCTCTTCGGGTGTGATCTCAAAGAGCGTGGCGTCAAGATCCTGGCTCAGGCGCTCTGCCACCGCGCGGGTGTGGCCTGTCGCAGAATAGTAGGCGACAAGAACCTTGTGGTCGCCGGTGCTGGCGCTGGAGCTGCTCGCATTGGCGGTGACGGCTGCGCTGTTCTTATCGCCTGATGCCTGGTCGGTGGTCGATGCGGCGCATCCTGCCAGGAACATAAGTGCGCCGGCGGCACTGCCGAGTCCTGCCAATTGCAAGAGCTCTGCGCGGGTTAAAGCTTTGCGGTCACGTGCGTTGCTCGAAAGATTGTTGTTCATGATTGCCTCCCGTATGTCTTTTACTGCTATAAACATTTTTGTATGGTCAAGACGGCATGTACAATGCTTACGAGGGCCGCTAGTATGCATGCATGTAATAGAAGGAGGCGCGTATGGAGCTGGAACAACTCAGGCAGTTGATAGAGATTGAGCGCCAAGGGACCATCTCTGCGGCAGCGGAAAAACTCAACATTACGCAGCCTGCGCTTTCGCGCTCAATCAAGCGCCTGGAGCAGGATTTGGGGCAGAGCCTGTTTGATAGGAGTCACAACTCGGTGACGCTCAACGAGGTCGGGCGCATGGCGCTGACCCATGCCCACCGCATCATGGCCGATGTCAGCCTCATGCAAGATGAGTTTGATGAGCTGGCAAAACGCGACCAAACCATCACTATAGCCTCGGTGGCACCTGCGCCTACCTGGCGCCTTACAGCGTTGGTGGTGGAGCGCTTCCCGGGAACGGTCTTGCGCTCGGAGCTCATGGGGGAGACGGCCGCGCAGTCGGCGCTGCTCAATCGCGAGGTCGATTTTGCAATTCTGCGCCACCCATTGGCCTTGCCGACGCTGCGCTCACATCCGCTCATGTCGGAGGACCTCTACGCGTTCATTCCGGAAGGTCACTCGCTCGCGCAGCGCAAGGTTGTTTCCATGTCCGATCTCAACGGAGAGACGTTTCTGCTCTTCCAAAACATCGGCACCTGGATGGACATGGTGCGAGAAAAGATGCCGCTCTCACGCCTGGTGGTGCAGGAAGATAGGGAAGTGTTCATGCAGATGCTCGTGTCGAGCGATCTGTTTGCTTTCACGTCTGATGCGCCGCAGAACGCGGCGCCCGTGCCAGACCGCGTGCGCGTTCCCATCTCTGATGCAGATGCGCACGCCACGTACTTCTTGGCTGCGGCCGAAGGAGCAGGGAGGCGCGTGGAAGAGATCTTTGACTGGGTGAGCCAGCAGGTGGATCCGGCGGAGTAGCCGTCAGGTAGCGCGCGCCGCCAGATGACACAGGGCGAGAAGCGCTTCTGCCAGAAGCTCTTCTCGCCCTATCAGTGCTGCTAGTGGGGTTTATCGCCCCACAGGAATGCGTGTTCGTGTGACGTGCGCGACGTGTATGACGTGTGCTAGCGGATGCTCTCGGCGACCGTCTTCAGCCACGGTGCGATGAAGTCCGCGTTGCTGTGATCCCACACCAGCGACTTGCCGCTGTCGAGCGTTGCAATCTGTGCGCGCTCCTCGTCGGTGAGCTGGAAGTCAAAGACGTCGATGTTCTCTTCCATGCGCTCCTTGTGCGTGGACTTGGGGATGACCACGACGCCCAGGTCCATGAGGTAGCGCAGCGCCACCTGGCCGACGCTCTTGTTGTGCGCCTTGCCAATTTCTTGCAGCAGCGGATTCTTGAAGAAGTTGTTGGCGCCCTCGGCAAACGGGCTCCATGCCATGTGCTGCACGCCCAGCTTCACCATGTTCTCATGGGCGGGGCGCTGCTGCCAGAAGATATGGGTCTCTACCTGGTTCAATACGGGAGCCACGTCGGCAAAACTCACCAGATCCGCCAGGCGAACCGGATCAAAGTTGGACACGCCAATGGCGCGCACCAGGCCTTCAGAGAGCGCGCGCTCCATGTCGCGCCACGCGCCGTAGTAGTCGCTGTAGGGCTGGTGCAGCAGCATGAGGTCAACGTAGTCAGTGCCTAGCAGCTCGAGCGAGCGCTTGATGGACTCATATGTCTTGCCCTCGCCATAATTGCTGATCCAGACCTTATCCACCAGGAAAATGTCTTGGCGAGAAACCCCCGAGGTAGCAATGGCCTTGCCCACGCCGCTCTCGTTGCCATAGGCCTGCGCCGTGTCGATGAGCCGGTAGCCGCTGGCCAGAGCATCTGCGACACAACGCTCGGTGGTTGCGTCGTCAATCTGGAAGACGCCGAATCCAAGCATGGGCATCTCTTGTCCGCTTGCAAGCTCTGTATACTCCATGATCAATCCTTTCTGTTGTGCGGCCGTGGTCGTACGGCCGTGATCGCGCAGCTGATAGCGCGTGGTCGTGTTGTGCGGCCGCAGCGCTTTGCCGCAGCGCTTGTTTGCTTGTGCTTGAATTCATCATGGCGCGTCCGACGACGTTTGAACAATGCCTACTCGTTTGGTTGCTATGCGCGGCGTGCATACAAGAAGAAGATTGCATTCTTGAAATCATGTCGACCGTGGACAGGCAGTTGCCACGCCAGGTGCCCATCGTTCAGTCCGCCACCTTTAAGTACGACATGTCCGACGCTATGGGTCGCCTCTTTGAATATGTGAAAACTGGCCTCTTAAGAGGCCAGTTACTCATGAATAAAAAACCCTTGCACTGTGCGGTTGGCGTCCGTGATAGCGCAGACGAGGCAGCTCACGATGCCGTCGCCCGCTGCCCCCGCTAGCCTACAGATCGTCCACGATGGCGCCCGCCTTGGCATAGGCGGTGGACTTTGCTTCAAAGAAATCCGTCTTCACCATGTTGGCGTTGGAATACTGGGAAACCCAGGCCATATCCTGGGGCTCTTCTTCATAGCCCTCAAAGAGCTGCCCCATACCTAAGGAGCTCCAGCGCAAATTGCCCAGGTAGCGGATGTAGCCTTCCACCATGTCGCCAGTCAGGCCCTCAATGTCATCGCCGATGACATAGCGACCCCAGGCAATCTCTTGGCGCACGCCTTCTTCCAGCATTGCCTTGAGCTCTTCGATGTTCTTCTCGCCAAAGAGCTCTGGCTCCTCTTTTTGGAGCTCCAAGATCATGTTGCGGAACAGCCACAGATGCGTGTTCTCGTCGCGGTTGATATAGCGGATTTCCTGGGCACTTCCGGGCATCTTGCCGTTGCGCGCGAGGTTGTAGAAGAACATGAAGCCGGAGTAGAAGTACACGCCTTCCAAAATGAAGCTGGCCATCATGACCTTGAGCAGGGTGGCGGCGTCTTTCTTGTCCATGAACTCGTTGTACTGGTTGCCAATGAAGGTGTTGCGCGCCAGCAGGTGTTCGTCGGTCTTCCACTGGTAGAGGATATCGTTTCGCTGCTCGGGCGAGCAGATGGTGTCAAGCATGTACGAATAGCTCTGTGAGTGGACGCACTCCTGGAACGCCTGGATGTGCAAGCACAGGTTGATCTCGTTTGCCGTGATGTAGTCGCCTACGTTGGGAAGGTTTGCCGACTGCAGGGAGTCCAAGAAGACCAAGAACGAGAGGATCTTGTTGTAGGCATTTCTTTCTGCAGGCAGAAGGTTGGGGTAGTCCTTGACATCCTGGGAGAGGTTGATCTCTTCCGGAATCCAGAAGTTGTTCATGGCCTGGCGATACCAGTCGGAGACCCACGGGTAGCGCAGGTTGTTGAAGTCGTTCAAGTTGGTGGTGTTGCCGCCAATCATGCGGCGGTCGCGCACGTCGGTGTCGCCGTCGGGGTTGAAAAGCGGTGTGCGGCTCAGCTGGCCAGTGGCAGATATGCTCATGGTTCTCTCCTTCGTGTGATGTATCACGTGGGACATAGCGCTTAGCAAAGCAGGCGGACGTCCATGCCAGCAAAGGCGGTGGGCGCTCGTGCTAGCAAAGGATGTTGGATACCCCTATCTAGCTGGAGCAACTCTCGCACTCTTCCACCTCAAGTGACTTGGAGCGCACGTAGTAGATGGTCTTGACGCCACACTTCCACGCCTCAAGGTAGAGCGCGAGCACCTGTCTCATGGTGTAGTCGTTGGTGATGTAGAGGTTGACCGACTGCGCCTGGTCGATATGGCGCTGACGCACGCCTGCTGCACGCATAGACCAGCTTTGATCAACCGTATGCGCCGGCTTGTAGTACCACCAGGTGTCGCTGGAAAGATCGGGCGCCACGCGCGGAAGCATGGATCCTTTCTTCTCCTCAAGGAAGAAGCGGCGCATCACCGGGTCGAGCCCTGCCGTGGTTCCCGCAATGATTGAGGTTGAGCTTGTGGGGGCAATGGCCAACAGGTAGGCGTTGCGCATACCCTGCTCAACGACCTTATCGCGCACCGTTTGCCACGCCTTGGAGGTATAGCCGCGCTTATCAAAGTAGGCGCCAGTCTGCCAGTCAGAGCCCTCAAAGTAGGCGTAGCTGCCGCGCTCTTTGGCCAGGTTGCTTGAAGCCACAATGGCATGGCGGTTGATGCGCTCAAACACGTCATCCACAAAGGCTAGATGCTCCTCGCTTTCCCAGCGGATAGCGTGTTTTGCCAGCATGTGGTGGTAGCCAGAGACGCCAAGGCCCACCGAGCGGTAGCGCTGGTTGGTGATCTTTGCGTAGGGGAGTGCATAAAAGTTGAGGTCAATTACGTTATCAAGCGCGCGCACCACCGATTCAATCACCTCTTGTAGATGATCGTCGTTCTCAACATCGAGGTGCCCCAAAGAAAGCGATGCCAGGTTGCAGACCACAAAGTCGCCGGGGCGCGTGGTCTCAACCACCACCGTGTCACCCTCGCTCGTCTTGATCTCACGAGAGACCGTGGTGACTTCACTCATGTTCTGGGCAATTTCGGTGCAGAGATTTGAGCAGTAGATCATGCCGGCCTGCGGGTTGGGGTTGGCGCGGTTTACGGTGTCACGCATGAAGGCAAAGGGCGTGCCCGTCTCCACCGCAGAGCGCAGTACTAGGCGCACGATGTCTTTGACGCTGACGGTGCGCTTGGGGATACGCGGGTCTGCCACGCAGTCTTGATAGCGCCGCTCCCATTCCTCGCCCCAGAAGTCTTCAAGCGAGTAACCCTTGATGGTCAAAATGTCGTGCGGACACATGAGGTGCCAGTCCTGGTCAAGATCCTCTTCTGCCATGCGCCAGAACAGATCTGGCCAGCACACCGCCGGGAACACGTCGTGGGCCTTCATGCGGTCATCGCCGTTATTGGTTCTGAGCTGCAAGAACTCCGGAAGATCGCGGTGCCACGCGTCCAGATAGACAGCCACGGCACCCTGGCGTACACCCAGCTGGTCTACGGCCACCGCGGTGTCGTTGATCACGCGGATCCAGCGCACCACGCCTCCGGCCGCGCCTTCAAACCCGCGAATGCTGCCGCCTTTTGAGCGGACTTTGCCCAGGTACATACCCATACCGCCACCGTATTTTGACACCTTGGCAAACGAGTCAATAGAGCGGTAGATGCCGTCCAAGCTATCAGGCACGGTATCCACAAAGCAGCTGGAGAGCTGGTGGACCGGCTTGCGTGCGTTGGCCAGCGTGGGCGTGGCCATAGTGACTTCAAGACGCGACAGCATGTCATAGAAGCGCTTGACCCACTCCAGGCGCACGTCGGGGCGCTCGTGCAGGGCAAGGTGCAGCGCGATGCCTAAAAACATCTCCTGCGGACTCTCCAGCACCACGTGGTCATAGCTTGAGATCACATAGCGTTTGAGCAGGAGATCGAGGCCTGCATAGGTAAACAGGTCGTCACGCGTGGGGTCAATAAAGCCCGCTGCCTGCTCAATCTCTTTTCTGCTGTATGCGGAGAGAATGTAGTCACCGTAGAGGTTGTGGTCGGTAAGATAGCGCAGCTTGTCGTAGAAGTTCTCAAGGCCGCGCGCACGTTCAATGGCGGCCAGATGGCGGCGCGACACCAGCGAGAGCAGACGCGCGGCAATCATTTCCCAGCGCGGAGCCTCCTGCGTGGTGAGCTCGACAGCTGCTCTCACCAGCGCCTCCAAGCGCTCGTCTAAGTCCATGCCCGATTTCAAGAAGCTGCGCAAGCGGCCGAGAAGAGCCGCGGGTGAGTAGACTTCTTCTGGAAAGTCACGTTGCGTGCGCTCCAGCAGCTGGTCAAGCTCCTCCTTGAGCTCCCCATCTTCACCCTGGGCCACTTCTCTCACAATGTCCTGGCGGCACGCGCGCAGCTGGCCTCTCAGGTGGCGGTAGAGGATGTAGCGCTTGGCAACCTCATAGTTGCCACTCTCCATGAGGGCAAGCTCCACCAAGTCCTGGATTTCCTCAACACCTGCGTGATCGCGGACAAGCCGCGCTTCTACCGCGTGCAGAAGTGTCGTGAGCTCTTCGTCAGAGGGGGTCTGATTGCAATCTGCAAAGGCTTTGCCCATGGCAGCTTTGATCTTATCGCCCCTGTAAGGCTCTGTGCGCCCGTCACGTTTGGTGATATCCACGCTTGCTCCTTACCCCACCTATTGTGGTTAATTGCGTATATAACAACACGATGTTGTGTGTAAAAGACACTGCGCGGGTAATGATAGCGCACGTGTAGTATTTAACCGACTAAAACGGCGTGTTCATAAGCAACGCATGAATCTGGAGAGGGCGCTGGCATCTCGCCGCCACCACGCCGTCGCCACACCGTCGTCACGCCGCCGGGCGTCAAATGTGTAGAGCCGCCCGACTCGTGCGGCAATTGTATAGTGGCGGCTTATCGGTGGTATTCTTTGAACGTTAACGACGAAGTCCCGCGCGCTGCGCGGCGAGATTTGAGGTGTAACCATGGGCGATAAACTGGAGAAAATCATCGCCGCGTATGAGGAACTTGAGAAGAAGATGATGGATCCTGCCATTGCTTCTGATCCCAAGGAGTACGCGCGCATTGCAAAAGAGCACGCCAGTCAGGCGGAGCTGGTCCAGAAGGCGCGTGAGTATCTGCAGGCGCTGGAAGACATTGAGGCCGCCAAAGAGATGCTGCATGAGGCCGCCGACGCGGAGGAAAAGGAGATGCTGCAAGAGGACATCTCCTCCAATGAAGCCATGCTTCCCGCGCTAGAAGACGAGATCAAGATCATGCTCATCCCGGGCGATCCCAACGACGACAAGGACACCATCGTGGAGATCCGCGCGGGCGTCGGCGGAGATGAGGCGGCCATTTTTGCTGGCGACCTCTATGCCATGTACGAGCGCTTTGCCCAGTCGCGTGGATGGAAGATCGAGGTGCTGTCTGCCTCTGCGGGTGAGGCCGGCGGATTCAAGACCATAGAGTTCAAGGTCATGGGCGATAAGGTCTATTCAGTCATGAAATATGAGAGCGGTGTGCACCGTGTACAGCGCATCCCTAAGACAGAGAGCCAGGGTCGCATCCAGACCTCAACCGCAACGGTGGCCGTTCTGCCGGAGGCGGAAGACATCGACATTGAGATCAAAGACGAGGACCTGCGCATTGATACCTACTGCGCATCAGGTCCTGGCGGCCAGGGTGTCAACACCACCTACTCTGCCGTGCGCATCACGCACCTGCCGACCAACACCGTGGTGCAGTCTCAAGACCAGCGCTCCCAGATCCAGAACCGCGCGGTCTGCATGGAGATGCTGCGCGCACGCCTCTACCAGATGGAGTTGGAGCGCCAGCAAGAAGAGCAGGGTCAAGAGCGCCTTTCCCAGATTGGCCATGGCAACCGCTCTGAGAAAATCCGCACCTACAACCAGCCGCAAGACCGCGTGACCGACCACCGCATTGGCTACAACAGCACCTATACGGGTGTCCTTTTGGGCGACAAGCTGGGTGAGGTCATTGAGGCTTTGGCCGCACAGGACAGGGCGGACAAGCTGGCACAACAGGTCTGATCAGCCGTTCCTGGGGCACAGAAGCGCACGCAGAAGCACTTCTCGCCCCAGGTTTTTCATGCCGCGCCCGCGCCAGCTTTGCGCAGCCGCGCCCAAGGAGGACTATGGCAGAAGGTCAAGACGTCTGGACAGTGGGTAAAATGCTCTCGTGGACGTGCGACTATCTCACGGAAAAAGGGGACGAGCACCCGCGCCTCTCGGCGGAGTGGCTCATCTGCGATGTCTTAAACATCAGCCGCGTCCAGGTCTACATGAGTTTTGACCGCGTGTTTTTGCCGGCGGAGCTGGCGCGCATGCGCACCGCGGTCAAGCGCCGCGCGGCCGGCGAGCCTTTGCAGTACGTGACTGGCGAGATGCCGTTTCGCCACATCGTCCTCAAGTGCGAGCGCGGGGTACTCATCCCCAGGCCGGAGACAGAGATCCTGGTAGAAGAGGCGCTTTCTGGCGTCGATGCGGCCCGGGCGCGCAACGAGTTCTGGCCGCTTACGGAAACGTTTGCCCAGCTACCCACACCTGCCGTGCCCACACCTGCCGTGCCCGCACCTGCCGTGCCCGCACCTACCGCGCTTGCCACCGCTGCGTCCGCAGACGCGCCAGCGGGCGATAAGAACCTGGAGACAGAAGCGCCAAGCGTCCCCGTCTCCAGTTTTGCCGCGGCTGATACCGATGAAGACAGCCTTGCCCCTGATCCCATCATCTACGTGCCAGGGCCTGAGATCACGCACGGCGCTGCCCATATCCCAGGTCCGGGAGAGCAGCCAGAAGAGGTCCTGCTCGCCCAGAATGACGGGACAGACGCGGCCTCGCAGGATGCGGCAGACGCAACGCTGCAGGAAAGCCTTGGTATCCGCGTCTTAGAGATTGGCTGCGGCACGGGCTGTATTGCCTGCTCCATTGCCTCCGAGCGCCCAGATGCCCAGGTTATCACCACCGACCTTTCGCCGATTGCCGTCTCGCTTGCGCGCAGAAACGTCCAAGCGCTGGCGCTGTCTGAGCGCGTGCGCGTGGTGGAGTGCAATCTGGTAGACGGCGTGGACGCCTCGCTCCAGCACACATTTTCGGTTCTTGTATCCAATCCGCCGTATATTCCCACCTCAGAGGTGCCAACGCTGCCGCATGAAGTATCGGATTTTGAGCCGCATCTGGCACTTGATGGCGGACCGGATGGCTTGGATGTTTTTCGCAAGATTCTAGCGCTGGCACCAACATATCTGGTGCCAGGCGGGCTCATGTGCGTCGAGCTCCACGAGACCACGCTTGATGCGGCCGCCCAGCTTGCGCATGAGCAAGGCGGCTGGAAAGAGGTGAGGATTGTGGAGGACCTCACGCACCGTCCGCGCATCCTTGTGGCTGTGAGGGAGGATTAGATGGGACGCATGATCACGACGGACCAGCAGCACCCCTCCAGGGAGGCGCTCGATGCCGCGTACGAGGTCCTTGCCCACGGCGGCGTACTGGTCATGCCCACCGATTCGGTCTACGGCATCGGCTGCGCGGCGCTGCCAAACAACCCCGCCCACCAGCGCATCTTTGCGATCAAGCACCGAGATCTCACCCAGACGCTGCCGCTCCTTGTTGCCGACCCGCAAGATCTTGACCGCTATGGTGATGAGGTACCCTCGTGGGCGCGCGCGGCTGCCGAGGCCTTTTGGCCAGGGGCGCTTACGCTGGTGGTCCGCGCTTCTCGCCTTGTGGGCGAGCAGTACGTGAAGCCCGCTGCTCCATCTGAGGTACCGACGGTTGCGCTGCGCTGTCCTGACTCTGCCTTTGTGCGCACGCTTGCGCGCTCCCTTGGCTGTGCCTTGGCAACCACCAGCGCCAACACCCACGGTCTTGCGGCGCCTGCCGATGGCGCGCATATTGAAGCGCGCATAGTTGAGGAAGCGGACCTTACCGTGGACGGCGGGCCGGCGCCCTGTGCCATAGCATCCACAATTGTGGATTGCACGCATGAGAAACCTCGGCTTTTGCGCGAGGGAAGCATCTCGTATCGGGAGTTTATGCGTGCTGTGGGCATGGGTGGTAGGATTTAGTACGTATATGAGGACAAAGTTTTGTCGGGCAGAAAATAGGAAGGAACAGCATGGTTAGCACGGATTTTGATCCTAAGCGCTTCACGGTGATTGACCATCCGCTCGTGCAACACAAGCTCTCAATCTTGAGGGATAAGGAAACGGGCACCAAGCAGTTCCGTGAGCTGGTAACCGAGCTTGCGGTGTTTGAGGGCTATGAGGCCATGAGGGACTTCCCGCTTGAGGATGTCGAGGTGGAGACCCCGCTGGAAAAGACCACCTGCAAGACCATCTCTGGCAAAAAGGTGGCCATCATTCCTATCCTGCGTGCAGGCCTGGGCATGGTCGATGGCATCTTGACGCTTACGCCTTCTGCGCGCGTGGGTCACGTGGGCATGTATCGTGATCCTGAGACGCACGAGCCGCACCAGTATTATTGCAAGTTTCCGCCAGATATCGAGAAGCGCATCTGCTTGGTGGTCGATCCTATGCTGGCAACGGGCGGCTCACTGACGGCTGCTATCGGCTTCTTGCGTGAGGCGGGCGTGAAGGATATCCGCTGCTTGACCTTGGTTTCCGCCCCGGAAGGTGTCAAGTGCGTGCTGGACTATGACCCGGATGTGCGCCTCTATACCTGCGCGCTTGATCGTCAGCTCAATGAGAGCGCCTACATTCTTCCTGGTCTGGGAGATGCTGGTGACAGAATCTATGGCACAAAGTAAATAAACGTTCTTTTATACAAATGAATGCATTTAGTTCAGACGGTGTATCCTTTGGGATATACCGTCTGAATACATATTGAGACACATATGTCAAAAGCGTATGGATATGAAACACCCTTCATGCAATTTGTTGGAAAAGGAACAAGTATGCCCGTTGACCTGTGATTTTGAACAGTTCGCCACAAATTGCTTTCCCGTAATCGAATTGTTTGAGATGTTTTATAAACGTTGGACAGAAAATGTGATTTTGGGGAAAGTAATGTAGATAGCAGTGTAAAGGGATACTATTTTCTATCGTTTCATTTGCGTTATGGAGGCTAAGCTGTGTTTGTGCCTGATACAGTTCTTCCAGGAGTTTTGTGGGGACTTATCGGCAGCGCACCCGCACTTATCCTCTGTGAGGCGTCTTTGCGCTCAAAGATCAAAGCGCAGGTGAGTTGGGGCTTGGCAGCGCTTGCCATCTCCTTCGTGACACTCACCCTAGCCATTGCGCTCAAATACCTCCAAGCCCCAAACGAAACACTCACATTTGGCGTCTCTGTGACGGCAACCTTTCTTGCTGTCTGGGCAACTGAAGCTACGAGGGCCTTGTGTGACGCACGGCGCCGCTCAAGGTCAGAAGGAAGGATAGGATGAACCCTCTCGACGGACTCAATGATGCGGTAGACGAGCTCCTAGACAGCTTCATGACACACAACGTCATAGGTTCGAGTGAAGCTACCCTAACTTCCCACGGACTGACCCAATATATCTTCTGGATGTTTGTGGCTATTGCACTGCTTTTTATCGTCCTGTTTGTCTTTAAGAAGAAGCAGTCTGAGGACTTGGTGCCGCACGGGTTCTTCACCAATGCGGTCGAGTCCATCATCGTGTTTGCTCGCGATGATCTGTGTCGCTCCATCCTGCCAGACACCTGGAAGAAGCATTTCCCCTTTATCTTTGCCATCTTCTTCTTCATCTTGGCAAATAACATTGTGGGTATCATTCCAGGCGCGCATCCCGGTACGGGCACTATCGGCGTTACCGCAGCTCTTGCCTGCTATTCGTTCGTGTACTTCATCGTTGTGGGATGCAGAAGCAAGGGCGTGTGGGGCTATATCAAGAGCCTGGCACCAGAAGGCGTGGTGTTTCCGCTCAACGTCTTGGTGTGGATCATTGAGGTGTTCTCAACGTTTTTGCGTCTGATCACGCTGGCTGTCCGTCTGTTCTGCAACATGTTTGCAGGTCATGTGGTCATGGGTACCTTTGCCATTCTGGCATCGCTTTTCTTTGACCCACTGATGCAGGCGCTTTCGGGCAGCGCGGCCCTCACCGCAACCGCACTCGGAGATGCTGGCGCATCGGCCCTCTGGATTGTTGTTCTTATCATCATTTACCTGGTGGAGATCTTGGTTGCCGTCATCCAGGCTTACGTGTTCTCCCTGCTTACCGCCGTCTACATTCAGACAGCAGAAGATGCGGAGTAGGGAAAGGCAACGCTTATTGGCACCTCGCGCACTATGCGCTCGTGTATAGCTAGAAAGAATCGTCTTAGGACGAATTTCAAAGGAGGAAATCGTGGGTGCACTTGGAGTAATTGGTTATGGCCTCGGCGTCATTGGCGCAAGCATTGGTATTGGCCTCGCAGCATATGGAGCAACCACGTCTATGGCGCGCCAACCTGAGGTGCAAAACCGTCTGTTTACGGTCTTCATCCTGGGTTCAGCATTCGTAGAGGCACTGGCTCTGATCGGCTTCGTCGTTGCCCTGATCGTCAAGTAAGTACTCGTATACGATCAGTTGGGAGGCATGCATGAACAACCAGATCACAGCCGATAAGGGCGCTCTTGGCGCAGCAGCTACGCTGACACTTATTGCTGCCGCTCATCCCGAGCTGGCATATGCGCAAGAGATTTCTGGCACAGACATTCTGCTGCCTAAGCTCTCAGAGTTCATCCCTGCAGCTATTGCCTTTGTCATTATCTGGGTTCTTCTCGCAAAATTTGCGTGGCCATCCATCGTTCAGATGATGGATGCCCGTGAGAACAAGATCAAAAGTGACCTTGATGAGGCAGAGCGCCAGAGGAAAGAGGCTGCAGAGGCTGCGGCGGAAAGCAAGGAAAAGATCACCGAGGCAGAGCGCCAGGCAGAGCAGATCGTGGCAGATGCTAAGCGTGAAGCAGAGGCTCGCCGCACACAGATCCTGGATGAGGCTCAAAAGAGCGCAGGCGAGATCATTGCCAAGGCGCACAACGTGGTTAACCTGGAGCGTCGCAAGGCCATGGTGGAGCTGTCTGATTCTGTGGTGGATCTTTCCGTGGAGATTGCCGGCAAGATCATCGGTGATTCTTTAGACGAGCAGAAGCAGCGTGAGATTGCAGAGAAGTACCTCGAGGAAGTTGGTAGCCTGAATGAGCGCTAAGCGCATCGAGCAGAAGAAAGTTGAGGCCTATACCCGGGCCCTGCTCGAGGCCGCAAAGTCTGAAGGACGTGCGGCACGTGACCTCGAGCAGGTAAAACATGTGCTCAAGTTCTCTCCGGAGGTGCTTGAGACCATCACTGCAATGCAGGACGAGGATGACTTTGACCTGCTCGACAAGGTATATAGCGAGTACAAAGACCTGGTCGATAAGAGCGATGACACCGTGTCGGTGGACGTGACGACAGCTGTTCCTATGGACGACGAGCTGCGCGAGCGTGTCCGGGCAAAGTGCCGCGCTGAGTTTGACGCACCGGTATATCTTGTGGAGCACGTGGAGCCCTCCATTCTGGGCGGCATCATCCTCGAAGCAAGGGGCCACAGAAGGGATGCGTCAATCAAGGCGCAGCTGATCAACATCCGCAAGACCCTCTCTGCGGCGCAGCTAGGAGGTGTGGAAGAGTGAGCGAGGCAATCGAGGCAGCGTCTATCATGAAGACGCTCAAAGGCCAACTTGATAACATCTCGCGGTCCGTTCAGACCCATGAGGCCTCCACGGTCATCGAGGTGGGCGATGGTATCGCTCATGTTGCTGGGCTGAGAAGTGCCATGTCTGGTGAGCTTTTGGAGTTTACCAGTTCAGCTACCGGCAGAAGTGTCTATGGACTGGCGCAAAACCTGGACGAGGACGAGGTTGGCGCTGTTCTGTTTGGTGATGTGGACACCATCAAAGAGGGAGATCAGGTCACCACGACCGGCCGCGTTATGGATATCCCCGTGGGCCGCGCAATGTTGGGCCGCGTGGTCAATCCTTTGGGCGAGCCCATCGACGGCAAAGGGCCTATGACCACCACGCAGCGCCGGCCGATAGAGTTTAAGGCGCCAGGTATTATCGCCCGCCAACCGGTCAATGAGCCGGTGCAGACAGGTCTTATGGCCATTGATGCCATGGTGCCTATCGGTCGTGGGCAGCGTGAGCTCATCATTGGTGACCGCAAGACGGGCAAGACCGCCATTGCTATCGACACCATCATCAACCAGAAGAACACCGATATTATCTGCATCTACGTTGCCATTGGCCAGAAGGCATCGACGGTTGCAGCAATCCGTGAGACGCTGGCAAACCACGGCGTGATGGACAAGACCATCATCGTGTCTGCTACGGCAGCAGATTCTGCGCCGCTGCAATACATTGCCCCCATGTCCGGCGCGGCCATTGGTGAATACTTCATGTACAACGACGAGAATGGCCATCCGGCAGATGCCAAGCACCCCGGTGGGCATGTTCTTATCGTCTACGATGACTTGTCCAAGCAGGCGGTGGCATACCGTCAGATGTCATTGACGCTGCATCGTCCACCAGGACGCGAGGCATATCCAGGAGACATCTTCTACCTGCACTCCCGTCTGTTGGAGCGCGCGGTCAAGATGAGTGATGAGAACGGTGGCGGCTCTATGACCGCACTTCCCATCATCGAGACCCAAGAGGGAGACGTGTCTGCCTATATCCCCACCAACGTGATTTCCATCACCGATGGTCAGATATATCTGCAGTCAAACCTCTTCTTCCAGGGCCAGCGCCCGGCTGTGGATGTGGGCATCTCGGTTTCGCGCGTCGGCGGATCTGCGCAGCTTAAATCCATGAAGCAGGTGGCAGGCACCCTGCGTTTGGATCTGGCAAGCTACCGTGAGAAGCAGGCATTTTCCCAGTTTGGCTCCGACTTGGATGAGACCACACAATACCAGCTTAACCACGGTGCTCATACCATGGAGCTCCTCAAGCAGAAGCGCTACGCGGCACTGGACGTAGCAGATCAGGTCATAGCCATCTTTGCGTCCAAGGAGAACTTCTTGGACGATCTGGATCTTGACCTGGTGGTGCGCTTCCGCGACGGCCTTGCAGAATACATGAAGACGCGCCATCCCAATACGCGCTCCCGCGTGGTTGAGGGAAAGATTTCTGATGATCTGGCAGAGCGCCTCAAGAGCTGCATTGCGGAGTACAAAGAGCAGTTTGTGAGAAGGTTTGTCAAGGAAGAGGAAGTTGAGCCTGAGCCTCAATACGATGAGACCACGGCGTTTAGGAACATCTAAGGTTTGATCTCATGCCTAGTCTGAGAGAGATAAAAGGTCGCATCAGTTCGGTTTCCAACACCTTGCAGGTGACGCGCACCATGGAGATGATCTCCACAGCGCGCATCCGCAAGGCGCTTGCCCGAGCACAGGCGGCCGCCCCCTACAAAGACGCCATTACGCTCATGCTGGCAAATGTTGCAGAAAGCGGCTATGCCTCAGAACATCCGCTGCTCATGACTCATGCCAAGACTGAGCGGGTGGTATTTCTGCTCATTGCGTCAGACAGAGGCATGGCAGGTGGCTTTAACGTGGCGCCGCAGCGTGAGGTTTTGCACAGGATAGAAGAGTTTCAGGCACAAGGCGTCAAGGCAGATGTGATTACCTGCGGCAAGAAGCCGACAGAGTTTTTCCACTACCGCGGCATCCAGCCGGTACTCTCATTTGAAGGCACCTCGTCTGAGCCCACGATGGATCAGGCTGACCGCATTGCGTCCTACCTGATGGATGGCTATGAGTCCGGCCAGATTGACCGCGTGATGATCTATTACTCCCATGCCAAAAACAGGGTGGACCAGGCACAGGTGGTAGAGCAGCTCTTGCCCATCACGCACGACCAGCTCCTCATGCCCAACCGTCCGCGTACGCTTGAGGCCCTGAGCAAAATAGAGGGCGAGCAGTACCCGGATTTTGAATTTGATCCTTCTGCCGTGGAGGTTTTGGGCTACCTGTTGCCCGCCTATGTGCGCACGGTTATCTTCCATGCGCTGCTTGATTCGGCAGCGGCAGAGCATGGGGCCAGGCGCCGTGCCATGAAGTCCGCTTCGGACAGCGCCGAAGACATCATCACCTCTCTCAGCAGAACCTACAACCGTGAGCGCCAAGGCTCAATCACCACCGAACTCAACGAGATTGTGGCCGGTGCTTCCGCATTGGAGGAGAATAACTAATGTCAGATAAACAGACAGAAGAGCAGTCGCCGCTTGAGCGTGCGGCCATGCGCCTTCTCAACAGAAGCGCTGGTACGGGCACCATTGTGCGCATCGTGGGCGCTGTTGTCGACGTGCGCTTTGACGGACAAGTGCCCGCTATCTATAACGCTCTTGAGGTGAGCGACCGCACGCCCATGGGTGAGGTCCACACCATTCTTGAGGTTGAGTCCCAGCTGCCGGGTGCCGTGGTGCGCACCGTCGCCATGTCTTCAACCGATGGCCTGCGCCGTGGTATGCGCGTGCGCGATACCGGCTCTCCTATGATGATGCCGGTAGGACCTGAGACGCTCGGCCGCGTATGGAACGTAATGGGCCAGCCCGTGGACGGAAAGCCTCTGCCTGAGGGCGTGCGCTACTATCCCATCCACCGTCCGGCTCCCGAGTTCAATGAGCTCACCACGCACACGGAGATCTTTGAGACGGGAATCAAAGCCATCGATCTTCTGGAGCCCTATGTGCGCGGCGGAAAGACCGGCCTTTTTGGCGGCGCTGGCGTGGGCAAGACGGTTCTCATTCAGGAGCTCATCAACAACCTAGCGCAGGAGCACGGCGGCACCTCCGTCTTCACGGGCGTCGGCGAGCGCACGCGTGAGGGTACTGACCTGTATCTGGAGATGTCAGAGTCGGGCGTTATTGATAAGACCTGTCTGGTCTACGGACAGATGAATGAGCCACCAGGAGCTCGTCTGCGCGTGGGTCTGGCGGGCCTGACCACGGCAGAATACTTCCGTGACCAGGGCCAAGACGTTCTTCTGTTCATCGACAACATCTTCAGGTTCTCGCAGGCAGGCTCTGAGGTATCGGCGCTGCTTGGCCGTATGCCTTCAGCTGTCGGCTACCAGCCAACCCTTGCAACCGAGATGGGCGATCTCCAGGAGCGCATCACCTCGACCAAGGAGGGTTCCATCACGTCGGTGCAGGCGGTCTACGTGCCTGCAGACGACCTCACCGACCCGGCGCCTGCCACCACATTTACGCACTTGGATGCACAGACAGTCCTTTCTCGCGCAATTACTGAGCTGGGCATTTATCCGGCAATCGACCCGCTGGCAAGCTCCAGCTCTGCGCTTGACCCCGAGATCGTGGGTGAGGAGCACTATCGCGTGGCCGAGAAGGTCCAGGAGATTTTGCAGGAGTACTCTGACCTGCAAGACATCATTGCCATCCTGGGCATGGACGAGCTTTCGGAGGAGCAGCAGCTGGTGGTTGCGCGTGCGCGTAAGATCCAGCAGTTCCTCTCGCAGAACTTCCATGTGGCCGAGAAGTTCACGGGAAATCCGGGCACGTATGTGCGTGTTAAGGATACCGTGCGCTCCTTTGCTGCCATTGTCGACGGCGAGTGTGATGACCTGCCTGAACAGGCGTTTCGCTATGCGGGCACCATTGAGGACGTGCGTGAGCGCGCAAAGAAGATGGCGGCGCCCAAGGCTGCGGCCGCAGACGGTGCGGATGGCACTGAGGCCGCTGACGGCGCAGAGAATATGGGCGATACGGGCAGCGCGGAGTAAAGGGGGACTCAATGGCACAACTTGTTTGCCAGTTTGTCCGCCCCGACCGCGAGATCTACAAAGGTGCAGTTGCGTACCTCATCTTGCAGACAGCCTCAGGAGAGCTGGGCGTGTGGCCTGGTCACGCTCCTGAGATCTGCGCGCTGGGCGACGGTGTGGTACGCCTGCACTTCTTGGAGCGCCAAGGCGGCGGAGAGCTTGATGTTGTCATCTCGGGCGGCTATGCAGAAATCACCGGCGATGGTGTCATCATCTTGGCTGACCATGCGCGCAGATGTGACGACATAGAGCCGGACGTGGTGATGGAGACGCGTGGCAAGGCCATTGATGCGCGTGACGAATTGCCGGAAGGCGATTCGAGAAGAGCGTATTTTGAAAACAAGATAAAATGGTGCAACCTGCTCCTCAAGCAGGTATCAGATAGCTAAGGGCTCTGTGTTTCGGAGAATACATGGATGTAATTAAGGTCGAAGGCGGGTATCCACTTGTCGGCGAGGTGGTGGTTGAGGGCGCAAAGAACTCTGCACTCAAACTCATGGCCGCCACCATATTGGCTCCAGGCGTCAACGTCTTGAAGAATGTGCCCAACATTGCAGACGTACATGTGATGGGAAAAGTCCTCAAGTATTTGGGTGCCAAGGTCGATGTGTTAGGCGTGCATGAGCTGCGCATAGACACTTCCAACCTCAACAGCTGGGAAACGCCCTACCACCTGGTAGAGCAGATGCGCGCTTCCACCGCTGTCTTGGGTCCTTTGCTGGCACGCTTTGGCAAGGCCATCGTTGCAATGCCGGGCGGCTGCAACATCGGGGCTAGGAAAATTGACATGCATATCCTGGGCCTTGAGGCTCTGGGCGTGACATTTGATATCAACCACGGAGACATCCATGCGTCTTGCCCCAACGGCATCCACGGTGCGACGGTGACCTTGGATTTTGCGAGCGTCGGAGCCACAGAAAACCTCATCATGGCCTCGGTTCATGCTGAGGGCACCACCATCATAGATAACGCTGCGCGTGAGCCAGAGATTGTGGATTTGGCCAACATGCTCAACGAGATGGGCGCGCATATCAAAGGCGCCGGTTCGCCGGTGATTGAGATTGAAGGCGTCAAAGAACTTCATCCGGTAACCCACACGGTGGTGGGTGATCGTATTGAGGCAGGAACCTTCATTGCGATGGGCGCCATCTGTGGCTCTCCGGTTACGGTTAAGGGTTTTGACCCGCTGCATTTAGGGCTGGTTCTGCGCAAGTTTGAGCAGATGGGCATTACCATCGAGCGCGGCCAGAATTCTGTGCGCGTCTCACGTGAGCGTGAGCTTGCGCCCGTGGATATCCAGACGTTGCCGTTCCCCGGCTTTCCAACAGACATGCAGTCACAGACCATGTGTCTTCTCGCCCTGGCCAAGGGTAACAGCATTGTGACGGAAAACGTGTTTGAAAACCGCTTCATGTTTGCCTCCGAATTGGCACGTATGGGCTCTGAGATCGTGATCAAAGGGCACCATGCAGTGGTTCATGGGGTAGATCATTTCTCAGGTGCCGAGGTGAAGTCACCAGATCTGCGCGGCGGCGCAGCGCTGGTCATGGCAGGGCTGGTGGCCGATGGTGTAACAACGGTCTCTGCTGTCCACCATATTGACCGCGGCTATGAGTCGTTTGTGGATAAGCTCATGAGACTTGGTGCTCACGTTTCGCGCGAGCAGGTCATGGAGGAAGAAGAGCTTTAGTTCCTGGTGGTGGCGCAGCAAACTTTTCCGCCTGTGGCAACGCTGCGTGAATGATTTTGCAAACTGGGGTACAAAAGAAAGAAACAATCTTCAGGCTTGGCGCATGCCAGGCCTGAATGCGTACATGGTATGTACTCACACCAGGAAGGATTTTGGTATGCCCAAACTGGCAGAAGAGACGCGCCACGAGCTTTCGATGGCGAGTGAGGATTATCTGGAGTCCATCTATCGCATCATGTGCGATAAGGATGAGTCAGATGAAGGTGTGCGCTCTGTGGATGTGGCAGAGCAGCTCAAGGTTTCCAAAGCAAGTGTCAACAAGGCGATCTCTACACTCAAAGATGCTGGCATGGTGGAGCAGATGCGCTACGGTCGCGTGCGCCTGACGGAAGAGGGCGAGAAGTACGCGTCAAGAGTATGGAAGACGCACCGCACCATCCGGGCGTTTTTGATCCATGATCTGGGGGTGGACGCAGAGGTGGCCAACCGTGAGGCATGCCTCATGGAGCACTATCTTTCAGCGGGCACCGTGTCGCTGTGGTGTAAATACCTGGAGAAACAGGGTTATAAGGTAGATGACTAGCATGCGCGCAGACGGTGCGTATGGGGATGTTTTGCGCACAGATGGCGCCTATCTGTCTGCGTGTGAGGCTAGTTGGCGCGCAGATTGCTTTGATGACGCACACGATGAGATGACGGCCAACCTAGGCCTGCATCTCCTGCAGCCCGGGGGCATATGGGCATGTAGCGGGGATGTTTTTGCTGCAACACAGCTCCGTGTGACGTCTGATATGCCTGCCGCCGTCTGGAATGTGTGTGAGCCAGAGACGGTGGCGCTTGGCCAGCGCCTTTTTGCTGCGGCAGGTGCCCGCGTTTCTGTGTGCGCTACCGCCGGCTCAGATGCGTGGAGCATCCAACAAGCAGGGTGTGACATATCGCAAAAGCAGCTGGCAGCGCGGGCCATTCGTGCCTGTGAGAGCGCGGGGCCTGTGGCTATTCTCGCCCGCTTTGACGCATCCGGCGTGCCAGATGACCAGCTGACAAAGGTTGCTGCTGAGCTGTTTGAAGAGTGTGCATGGGCGGGTGCGCATGGCTTTTTGGCGACATCTCTTTGCTGCGCGCGCCAGGCGCAGCTGGCGCTACTGGCGGCCAAGGCGGCAAATGAGCACCTGGCCATACGCCGTCCCATCATTCTTTCGTTTCGGGAGTTGCCAGAGGCAGATGAGGTTACGACGCTGCTTGGTGATGGGGCCGCAAGCGTCGGGCTCGACCATATGGATGCGCAGTGGCTCATGGCTCACCCAGATGCTGTCTCTCAGGTGCTGGGGGCGCGTGGCCGGTTTGGCTATCTGGAGCTTGTGGGTCTGCCGACCGCATGCCAAAAGCTTGCGCGGGAGCGTGAGGTGGAAGATGAGTTTGACCAGCTTGTGCAGACAATCCGCCAGCTGCCTGTGGCTCTGGTGGCCACCGGCGCCAACATTTTGCCCGCTCAGCTGGCTGCACTTGCGGAGCTTTGGTCGTAATATGGTGAGCTGTGAGGAGTTTTTGCCATCGGTGTAGCATGGGGCAACGTGTATGCTAAAGACGTTTCATCAGAGTGGTCAAGCCGCAAGGCTGTGCTTCGGGCAAAGTCAATAAGTGCAAGGTCAAAGCTCGTACTGAGGAGCACGAGTCAGGAAGGATTTCAGATGAAAGCAATTATTCCCGCCGCAGGTTTGGGCACGCGTTTTCTGCCTGCAACCAAGTGCACACCCAAAGAGCTGCTTCCTGTTCTTGACAAGCCGGTCATTCAGTATGTGGTGGAAGAGGCGCTTGAGCCTGACGACGTCGATGGCGTGATCATTGTCAATTCCCGCCTAAAGCCGCAGATGGAGACCTATTTCTCTGAGGACAAAGACTTCGAGAAGTACCTGTGCGATCACGGCAAAGATGAACTGGCAAAAAAGGTGCATGATGCCGGTGAGCTGCCCGTTTCCTTTGTCTACCAGGATAACCCGCGCGGCCTGGGCCACGCCGTGTGGTGTGCCCACAGAGAAGTGGGAGATGAGCCATTCTTTGTTCTTCTCGGCGATTACTTTGTTCCGGACCGCCAGATGTGCGTCAACATGCAGAAGGTGTCCCGCGCGCATGGCGGCGCCTCGGTGATTGCGGTGGCGCCAGTGCCAGAAGACCAGGTCAGCCGCTATGGGATCATTGCGGGCGAATGCGTAGGCTCCCTTGAGGGGACCGATGCTGCGGGCGAACAAGAAGGCGCCGTGTGGAAGGTTTCTGGCCTGGTCGAGAAACCCGCGACGCAAGACGCGCCTTCGCACCTGTTCATTGTGGGCCGCTATCTGCTCTCTTCTCGGATCATGGACCTTCTGGCCACGCAGGGCGTGGGCGCCGGCGGAGAGATCCAGCTCACCGATGCCATGCAGCGCCTGCTGGAGAGTGAGGAGATGTATGCGCTGGTCGTGGACCCCAATGAGGGGTGCGATACCGGAACGCCTGCTGCGTGGGCGGCAACCAACGCACGCATGGCGCTGAGAGATCCCGCACAAGCCGCAGCGTTCAAAGAGGCGCTCGGCGACGCGCAGCTGTCGTAGCAACCACGACCCATGATCCACTCATGATTCACTTTGACTCGCGCGGCTGGCGCGCAAAGATAGGTGAAGACTTCAGCGAAGATGAGATCGCGCAGCTAGGCTCTGCGCTGGGAAGCGTCTGGGCCGCCGCACACCCTCACAAGAGAATCTATGTCGGTTTTGACACGCGTAAAACGGCCGAAAAGAGCGCCGCGCTCATTGCGCACAAGCTTGCTGCCTACGGCCTTCAGGTGACGCTGTCAGATGCGCCGCTGCCCACGCCCGCGCTGGGCGTGGCCGCTGCGCACGACCCCGCCTCTCCGGGCGCGGTGATGGTTACCGCCTCGGGCGCGCCATGGGACGAGTGCGGCGTGTGCCTGCGCGGGAGCGACGGAGGCCCTGTCCGCGACGATTTCATGCAGGCGCTCGAGCGCTCCATCACGTCGCAGCCGCACACGGGCGCGGGCACATACCACAGGTCCGATCTTATCCGCAGCTATACAGACATATCTGTGCGAGAAATACGTGCTGCCGTGAGCGCACCTGCGCCCGCCGCACCAGCGCCCGCCGCACCAGCGCCCGCCGCGCCTGCTGCACCAGCGACCACGCTCAACGTCGTGGTGGACGCGCTGTTTGGGTCGGCGGGGGAGGCCGCAAGGGCAGTCATTTCTCGCCTCGGTCACAATGTTGAACTCATACACACCGGCGCGCCCCACGCGCGAGCGCCGCGGCCCCGGCCGACGGAATCGCAGGTAGATGCGCTGACCGCGCGCGTTGTTGAGCGCAAGGCGGATGTGGGGATCGCGTTTGATGGCGATGGCGATCGCATTGGCGTGGTGGACGAGCAGGGCCAGTTTGTGGAGCCTCACCTCGTAGAGGCGCTGCTGCTCGACGGCCTGGCCAAAGCCGCGCCAGATGCCCGCCTGGCCGCTCACGGCAATGCCCGCATGCTCGTCCTCAATCAAGCGTGTTCCGGCATTTTGCCGCGCAAGGCCGCTGAGCTGGGCTTATCCACGGTGAGCGTGCCCGTTGGTTTCAGGCGCATTTACGATGAGATAGCCCACGCCCAAGACGCGGTGCTGATGGGGTGCGAGCAGTACGGTGGCATCATATTCCCGTGGCATCTCATGGAGCGAGACGCCATCTTTGCCGCAGGTCTTCTCCTGCAAACTCTTGCCGAGAAAAACATGCCGCTCTCAGAGCTCGTGCGCCATGAACAGGCAACCCTCGGCAGAACTTACTTCCGCAAGCGCGATATCCCCTGCGACATTGACACGCGTGAGCGCTATCGCAACCTCTTGCCTGGAATGAATCCCGAGAGCTACTTCAACGTGCGACCTTCGCGCATTTCCCATGCTGAGGGGCTCAAGATTGAGTTTCCCAATGGGTCGTGGGCTATGGCGAGAACATCGCGCACGCAGTCACTCATCAGGGTACGGGCGGAGGCCCTGTCTGCCGAAGAGGCGGACTATCTGGTAGACCGCACTGTGGCTGCCATTGAAGATATGTGATCTGACCTGCGTATCTGTGGGGTGTGAGCGAGGAGATCTTTCTGAGTGCGAGGTTCTGGTACACCCTCTGGTACACCGTCTGGTACACGCTGGTACACGTTGGTTCATGCGCGGTTCCACTCACCGTTCCACTCACCTGTGGAGGTTGCGTGAATGAGCATTCCCTCCTTGTTTTAAGGTGGTGTGGAGCGTATATTGATTCCTCGCGCGGCGCCGCCCCACAAGGCAGCTGACCTGCGCAGTGAACCTTGAAAACCGGATACTGCGATCGATGAGATCGATGAAGTGAGAGCGATATGCACAATGTAACAGATAAGGCACACTTTGTATTGTGCCCGTCTGTTCCTTATCTTTAGGATATACGAATCCGAGATCAGCGGGTGAGCTTAAAGGATCTGCTTGGTATATATGCCCCAAGCAAAAAAGACTTTTTAAAGATTTACATATAAGACCTTTCATCGGGTCTTGAACGGAGAGTTCGATCCTGGCTCAGGATGAACGCTGGCGGCGCGCCTAACACATGCAAGTCGAACGATTAAAGCACCTTCGGGTGTGTATAGAGTGGCGAACGGCTGAGTAACACGTGGGCAACCTGCCCCTCGCTCCGGGATAGCCTCGGGAAACCGTGGGTAATACCGGATACTCCATATCTTTCGCATGGAGGATATGGGAAAGCACATACGGCGAGGGATGGGCCCGCGGCCTGTTAGCTTGTTGGTGGGGTAGTGGCCTACCAAGGCGATGATGGGTAGCCGGGTTGAGAGACCGACCGGCCAGATTGGGACTGAGACACGGCCCAGACTCCTACGGGAGGCAGCAGTGGGGAATCTTGCACAATGGGCGAAAGCCTGATGCAGCGACGCCGCGTGCGGGATGAAGGCCTTCGGGTCGTAAACCGCTTTCAGCAGGGACGAGGCCGTAAGGTGACGGTACCTGCAGAAGAAGCCCCGGCTAACTACGTGCCAGCAGCCGCGGTAATACGTAGGGGGCGAGCGTTATCCGGATTCATTGGGCGTAAAGCGCGCGTAGGCGGCCTGTTAGGTCGGGAGTTAAATCCGGGGGCTCAACCCTCGTCCGCTCCCGATACCGGCAGGCTTGAGTCTGGAATGGGAAGGCGGAATTCCGAGTGTAGCGGTGGAATGCGCAGATATTCGGAAGAACACCGGTGGCGAAGGCGGCCTTCTGGGCCACGACTGACGCTGAGGCGCGAAAGCTAGGGGAGCGAACAGGATTAGATACCCTGGTAGTCCTAGCCGTAAACGATGGACACTAGGTGTGGGGGGATGTACCTTCCGTGCCGCAGCTAACGCATTAAGTGTCCCGCCTGGGGAGTACGGCCGCAAGGCTAAAACTCAAAGGAATTGACGGGGGCCCGCACAAGCAGCGGAGCATGTGGCTTAATTCGAAGCAACGCGAAGAACCTTACCAGGGCTTGACATCTAGGTGAAGCGGTGGAGACACCGTGGCCGAAAGGAGCCTAGACAGGTGGTGCATGGCTGTCGTCAGCTCGTGTCGTGAGATGTTGGGTTAAGTCCCGCAACGAGCGCAACCCCTATCGCATGTTGCCAGCGGTTCGGCCGGGCACCCATGCGAGACCGCCGGCGTCAAGCCGGAGGAAGGTGGGGACGACGTCAAGTCATCATGCCCCTTATGTCCTGGGCTGCACACGTGCTACAATGGCCGGCACAATGGGCTGCCACTGCGCGAGCAGGAGCGAATCCCTAAAGCCGGTCCCAGTTCGGATTGGAGGCTGCAACCCGCCTCCATGAAGTCGGAGTTGCTAGTAATCGCGGATCAGCACGCCGCGGTGAATGCGTTCCCGGGCCTTGTACACACCGCCCGTCACACCACCCGAGTCGTCTGCACCCGAAGTCGTCGGCCTAACCTTTTAGGAGGGAGGCGCCGAAGGTGTGGAGGGTAAGGGGGGTGAAGTCGTAACAAGGTAGCCGTACGGGAACGTGCGGCTGGATCACCTCCTTTCTAGGGAGGGGCAAAAGAGCTTATAAGCTCATACCAAACAGCTTGACACCTGCTTTTGCATACCAACTTACTTCATCGCGCATATATGCGCGCAGCATCCGGTCTTCGAGGTTTCACCTCGAAGCGTACCTTGAGAGCTGCATAGCGTGACTGTAGAAGTAAATAATTCTTCTTTTTAGATCGCATCTAGAGACCAGACATGAAACGTCTGTCTCTACCCTTAAATATTTGAATCTCCAGAAGAGGAGAAGATATCAAGGGCACACGGTGGATGCCTTGGCACAGGAAGCCGATGAAGGACGTGACAAGCTGCGATAAGCTGCGGTTAGGGGCACTTACCTGCTTGACCCGCAGATGTCCGAATGGGAAAACCCGGCGAGGGTTATGCCTCGTCACCTGCGTCTGAACACATAAGACGCAAGGAGGTAACCCGGGGAACTGAAACATCTAAGTACCCGGAGGAAGAGAAATCAAACGAGATTCCCCTAGTAGTGGCGAGCGAACGGGGATAAGGCCAAACCAACACAGCTTAGGCGGTGTTGGGGTTGTGGGAAGATCATTTGACAGTTACCAAGTTACAAGGAAGCAAAACGGTCTGGGAAGGCCGGCGATACAGGGTTAGAGCCCCGTATGCGAATCCTTCTAACCTGTCGATCTTATCCCGAGTACTGCCGGACACGTGAAACCCGGTGGGAAGCTGGGGGGACCACCCTCCAAGCCTAAATACTCTCCTGTGACCGATAGTGAACAAGTACCGTGAGGGAAAGGTGAAAAGCACCCCGGGAGGGGAGTGAAATAGTACCTGAAACCGTGTGCCTACAAGCAGTCGGAGCAGTTTTTTAACTGTGACGGCGTGCCTTTTGTAGAATGAGCCAGCGAGTTACGGTGCGTGGCGAGGTTAAGCCAGTAAGCGAGCCGCAGCGACAGCGAGTCCTAATAGGGCGTTTGAGTCGCGCGCCGTAGACGCGAAGCCGGGTGATCTATCCATGGGCAGGCTGAAGCGGGGGTAAGACCCCGTGGAGGGCCGAACCCACCTAGGTTGAAAACTGGGGGGATGACCTGTGGATAGGAGTGAAAGGCTAATCAAACTCGGAGATATCTCGTTCTCCCCGAAATAGCTTTAGGGCTAGCCTCGGGTGTTTACCTGCGGAGGTAGAGCACTGGATGGTCGCGGGGGCCTCACCGCCTACCAAGACTAACCAAACTCCGAATGCCGTAGGTCCAAAACCCGGGAGTCAGAACATGTGGGCTAAGCTGTGTGTTCGAAAGGGAAACAGCCCAGACCGCCCGCTAAGGTCCCCAAGTCCGTGCCAAGTGGCAAAGGATGTGCGTCTGCCCAGACAACCAGGATGTTGGCTTAGAAGCAGCCATTCATTCAAAGAGTGCGTAACAGCTCACTGGTCGAGTGGACATGCGCCGACAATATACGGGGCTAAGCACGGCACCGAAGCGGCGGACCGGTTTTATCCGGTGGTAGGGGAGCTTTCCTGGTGGGGTGAAGCTGTGGGATAACCCATGGTGGACCGCCAGGAAGTGAGAATGCTGGCATGAGTAACGAGAGGGGCGTGAGAAACGCCCCCGCCGTAAACCTAAGGTTTCCTGGGCGAGGCTAATCCTCCCAGGGTCAGTCGGGAGCTAAGGCGAGGCCGGAAGGCGTAGTCGATGCACAGCAGGTTGATATTCCTGCACCTCCAAAGCGACATTATTACCGATGGGGCGACGGAGAAGGGTAGCTCAGCGGGGTTCTGGACGTCCCCGTGAGGCCGCGTAGATCGGTAGGTTGCGAAGTGCGCCTACCTATGATTGAGGCGGTGGACGAAGCATTTGTGTGAAGTGAGTGAGCCCATACTTCCAAGAAAACCCCCTAGGGAGCCGCGAGGAGCCCGTACCAAAACCGACACAGGTGGGTGGGTAGAGAATACCAAGGCGATCGGGAGAACTATGGTTAAGGAACTCGGCAAAATCACCCCGTAACTTCGGGAGAAGGGGTGCCGGCCAAGGTGATAAGACATGCTCTTTGAGCCTCAGTCGGCCGCAGAGAATTGGTCCAAACGACTGTTTATCAAAAACACAGGACTCTGCTGAAGTCGTAAGACGACGTATAGGGTCTGACGCCTGCCCGGTGCCGGAAGGTCACGAGGAGCTGTTAGCGTAAGCGAAGCGGCGAATCTAAGCCCCGGTAAACGGCGGCCGTAACTATAACGGTCCTAAGGTAGCGAAATTCCTTGTCGGGTAAGTTCCGACCTGCACGAAAGGCGTAACGATTTGGACGCTGTCTCAACCATAGACCCGGTGAAATTGCACTAGTCGTGAAGATGCGACTTACCCGCGGAAGGACGGAAAGACCCCGTGAACCTTTACTGCAGCTAGACATTGGCTGCCGGTTCGTCGTGTAGAGGATAGGTGGGAGACTTTGAAGCTAGGACGCCAGTCTTAGTGGAGTCACCCTTGGAATACCACCCTCGACGTTTCGGCATCCTAACCCCTCGCCGTGATCCGGGAGGGGGACCGTGTCTGGTGGGTAGTTTGACTGGGGCGGTCGCCTCCTAAAGAGTAACGGAGGCGCGCGTAAGGTCTGCTCAGGATGGTCGGCAACCATCCTTTTGAGTGCAAGAGCATAAGCAGGCTTGACTGCGAGGCCTACAAGCCGAGCAGGTGGGAAACCAGGTTCTAGTGATCCGGCGGCCCAGAGTGGAATGGCCGTCGCTCAACGGATAAAAGGTACTCCGGGGATAACAGGCTGATCTTCCCCAAGAGTCCACATCGACGGGAAGGTTTGGCACCTCGATGTCGGCTCATCGCATCCTGGGGCTGGAGCAGGTCCCAAGGGTATGGCTGTTCGCCATTTAAAGCGGTACGCGAGCTGGGTTCAGAACGTCGTGAGACAGTTCGGTCCCTATCCTCCGTGGGCGTAGGAAAATTGAAGGAGGCTGCCCCTAGTACGAGAGGACCGGGGTGGACGGACCTCCGGTGTACGGGTTGTCAACCAATGGCACTGCCCGGTAGCTGCGTCCGGTCGGGATAACCGCTGAAAGCATCTAAGCGGGAAGCCCATCCTGAGATGAGTTTTCCTTTTGGTAAGACCCCTCGTAGACCACGAGGTGATAGGCCGCAGGTGTAAGCACTGTAAGGTGTTCAGCTGAGCGGTACTAATCGGTCGAGCTCTTCTTCATCTTCTATATTTCAAAGCGATCTAATAAGAGATCCCACACTTCAAATGTCGCGCTGTGCGGCCCTCAGGGTACGCACCTACATACGAACGTCCGACGCAGGCCGGCGACTATGGCAGGGGTGTTACACCCGGTCCCATTCCGAACCCGGAAGTTAAGCCCCCGAGCGCCGATGGTACTGCGGAGTAAGTCCGTGGGAGAGCAGGGCGTCGCCGGCCTGCGACGGACGTTTAAGAAAGAGCCTCTGGGAAACCAGGGGCTTTTTTGGTATGAATGGACTTGAGGTGAAACGCTCGTGCATGCCTCCGATTAGGGGAGTGAGCGGCACCTCCCTCGCTTGTGGTTAAGGGCAGCAGCCTGGTGTGCGTCCTTGATAGTAGCAAGACCGAAATACTTGACGGAGATCTATGTCAATAGTCGATTTCGGCCTACGGTAGGCCATTCGGCGAACGGTCGTACGGCTCTTTGGCGGCTCCTGAGTTGCTTTGCAAAATCACAATTCGCTCTGAAATATGAAAGCAAAGGAATATAGATAGCAAAAATATCCAATAATGAGCACAGAAAAAGACTGAATAGAAATGGATAAAATATACGTTGACGATTGAAATAATGATTTATACCAGTGCCAAAATTCATCCTAGACAAGCGTGAGAATCCTGCTAGATTTGTCCTTGCGATCGCATTGCCATATCAACACTGTTATGTATGGGAATGGAGTATGCATGGCAAAGTCTGGAAATGTATACATTGATGCTCTTGTTGGAAAACGTACGACTATGTCTAAGAAGATCAGCAAGAGGAGTACATATGGCCGCTATGAACCTTCTGATGTTGCTTCTTCTCTTGCTCGTATTGCACAAGAGGAGGACGCTTCTGGCTCTCGCTTGTTTGCTTTGATCGCAGAACCTGGGATGGATGCTGACCACGTGTTGAGATACATTGCTTTGAGCTGCGAGGGCTCTAAGGTCAACGTGTTGAGCACTGATCTCGGTCATAGATATTCTGAAGAATGTCTCTCTGACTTCTATAGATTCGGCCGGAACGTGGTTAAGTCCTGCCTGAGGACGCAGACGGTTGCTATTTGTCACAACATGCCCGCTGCGGATGAAAGCCAGTTGGAGAAACTTGTGGCTGTCCTCCATAAGATGATGGATACGGGTGCCCTCGTGTTTCTCAGCATGTACCCTGAGGCATCGCAGCTGGTTGAGGAGTTTCCTCAGGCTGTGTGTTACAAGACGCATGATCTTCTCGTCAGCCTGCCAAGAAAGCTCACAAGGACGCGGGCAATGGGTATGCAGATGCGCTCGCTGACGCATTGTATACCAGCGCTTGTTCGTGTGATCGCCAGTAATCGCTATCGGCGCCAAGATGCCACGCCGTTTGATGATGGCTACAGAGACAGTATTTCGCAGTTGGTCAAAGAGAGTCTGCGGGGCACTTTGATGGCCGAAGAGCGTGAGCTGAGGCTCGCTATGCTGCTGCTGGGAGAGGGCAACTTTGTTGATCTCCAGTATCTGATGCGGCGCATTGATTATGAGCTGCTTGCATCAATGGAAGACAGCGTGCCGCTGTTGGGCATTGATGTCGGTTGTCGCTCGTTTTCTTGCGCGTGTGCGAATACAACCGAAGGCCTGAGCTTGATGTATGCCAGCATTCTGCCTGTAGCAGCTGAGTTTCCCAATACCGTAGTGGGCATTGTTGATGTACTGGTGCGCAGAGAGGATTGGGCGCGTGCGGCGCAGGTGGCGTCGATGTGTGATGACCAGGCGCGTGCCATTTCGGCCGTACTCAAATATGCAGCGCAGTTTGTGAACATTGGGGAAGCGGGCCTGGTCTCGGATGTCCTGGAGCACTCCGCCGCGTGCGGACTGGCCTCGTCTGAAGACGCAAAACGAGCTCGCGCGGGCCTCAAACTTCTCTATAACGTGGGAGATGAGCTTATGAACCCCTTTGCCACATGCTGGGATCCAGATGAGGGCACAGAGCCTGGATGGAATGAGTATCTTGGGGCGATAAGAGCAATCAGTCGAGGAATCGGTTTGGATGCTCCAATTCCTCTGCCCTATGGTGGATCCAATTTCGTCTTTGCACTTGCTCACTTTGCGGAAGCGTTCAGATTGACCATGCTGGGGGAGTATGCGGATGCCTTTGGCCAGATCCTTCTGGCAAGAACCCGTCATTCCGAGACGCCTGGCTCGCTGTTGGAGATGCTCATTGCAGACCTGTACTACGTGCTCTCAGGCCTTACAGGGGCTCTGCCAACGCCCAATGAGCTGACCTGGTGGCAACAGGCACATGACAAGGTCCAACTGTGGTGTCCTGCTATTTTGGAAAAGCTGCACCGCAATATCCCAGCCATTGTCAGCATCATGATGGGTACGGATGTGGATACCGGTGAGGTGGCCGAGCTCGTTCATGCGCTTGAGCGCAAGGACGAACACATGCTTTCTGCGTGGTTCATGCTGGTGGCATGCATCTCCGATGTCCGGAGAGGAACGTTCTCAAGAGCACAGGTGCGTCTGACGCAGATGCGCAGGGTACTGGAGGCCATGCATAATCCATCGCCGTATCTGGATGCATCAGCCGCTCTGCTTGAAGCTCTTCTCGCCCAGAAGAACGTTCAAGCTGTGCAAGCGCTGCTGAATGAAGGCGTCTTGCCGCAAGAATTTGCAACGGTTGCGCAGCTTGTGGTACAGGCGTCGGCGCGTAAGAAGGATGATGCAGAGCCGCTCGGTGGTCTGGAGCCGCATGTGCCTGCGGGTACCGTATGGATCCTCAACCTTTCGGTGGATAATTTTGGGGCTCTGTCAGAGCTGTGTTTGAAGGCCATTCCTGAATCGTGGAGAGATGAGCTTGCCCGGATTGCACTGCAGGTGGCGCGCAGTGATGGGGCGGATGAGATGTCAGAGATCAACCAGGTTGAGGCGCTTTCGTGCAACCTTGATGAGGAGACCGGGCATGCTCGCATTGAGATTTCGATTCTGGGTAGAGTGCGGGTCAGGTATCTCGGTCAAGAGATTCCGGAAGCAATGATTGATAGACGGCGCGCCAAAGAGCTTTTGGTGTTGCTTGCGTCAGCGGAGGCTCATGAGTTGAAGCGCTATAAGATCATGGAATCCATTTGGCCAGATGCGGACTATGTTTCGGGGCAACAGAGGCTCTATGAGGCAACGAGTGTCTTAAGAACGCTGTTTTCAAAGTGCTTGTATGGAGAGACGGGGTCTTTGGACAGGGAAGCGGCCGTCATTGCAAATAGGTCGACTAGGACACTTGCGCTCAATCCTGCGTGCGTTTCCGTGGATGTGGATAGGTTCTTGGCATTGGCGCGAAGCGTTATGGACCGGGAGGGTGACGATGCGTTTACGGTTGCCGCAGCTAAGAAAGTTGAGGCAATCTATCGCGGGGATCTGTGCTTGCCGGCAAACGATGGTATAGGGATCGTTGAGCTGCGGCGCCGTGAGCTGCGCGGTATCTATACGGACGTGATGGTAGCTGGTACGCTTGCGGCTCTTCGGAGCAATCGTATTCTTACGGCGACGCGCTTTGCGCAGAACGCATACGTTTCAGACAACACACGTGAAGACGTTATGAAGCTGTACATGGCTGCCTTTGTAGCTGCGGGAAGAACCTCTGAGGCAGAAAGGGAGTACAAGAAATATTGCATCCATGTGGTAGATGTCACGCACAATCCACCATCGCGCGCGCTGCGTGAGACGGTGGCAAGGCTGCTTGCTGGTGGACGGTCAAGTGCAATGGGCATTGTGGGACCTGCATTGGAAATCCCTCACGATGCACCCGATGCGTCCGACGTTCCCGATATGCCTGATGCAGAGGATGCAGAGACTACGCATGATACCCATGCGCACGATATTCACCATACTTCTGAGTTCAAAGCACAAGATGGCAGGGGTAGTGTGGTGGATGAACCTGAAGAGGAGAGACCCGAGGAGCAAGCGGACGGTCAAGACCAAAGTTAGATTGCGCTTTCAATGTTCGTTTGCAGCTCGTCTGCAAATACCGAGCGCTGGTGATAAAGTATAAAGTTGCAAAATTGCGGCTTTCGTACCGACCAGCAATTCGGAAAAGGATAGAAGCCAATGCGTAATTTCTTTTCTAAGCTACTTTCAATAGGCTCTGATAAGCCTTTGAAGGAATATGAGCACATAGCTTCGCAGATAAACGAGCTGGAGCCCCATTTTCAGGACATGAGTGATGAGGAGCTCAGTGGACAGACAGCACTTTTTAGGGAGCGCTATGCCAATGGCGAGACCTTAGATGACCTCCTTCCTGAAGCCTTTGCTGCCGTGAGGGAGGCTTCTAGGAGGACGATTGGCCTCAGACATTTTGATGTTCAGCTCATAGGCGGCATTGCGCTGCACCGCGGAACCATTGCAGAGATGAAGACGGGCGAAGGCAAGACGCTCGTCTCCACCTTGGCAGGATATCTCAATGCCATTCCTGGCGAGGGTGTCCATGTGGTTACGGTTAACGACTACCTGGCCAAGCGCGACAGCGAGTGGATGGGACGCATTTATCGCTTCATGGGCATGAATGTTGGTCTTCTGCAAAACGGCATGAAGATCAACATGAAAAAGCCTGCATACCAGGCAGATGTCACCTATGGCACAAACTCTGAGTTCGGTTTTGACTACCTGCGTGACAACATGGTGACGCGCCCCGGCGCGCGGGTGCAGCGTGGACACCACTTTGCAATCGTGGACGAGGTGGACTCCATCCTGATCGACGAGGCCAGAACCCCGCTTATCATCTCTGGCGCAGGCACCAAATCTGCGGATACTTACAAGGACTTTGCCCGCGCAGTACGCGGTTTGATCCAAGACGTTGACTATGAGATGGATGAGGCAAAGCATACCATCGCCGCAACTGAGACAGGACTTGAGAAGATAGAGCGCGCCTTAGGCGTGGACGATATCTACGGTGACATCTCTGGCCAGCTGGTCAACCACCTTCAGCAGGCGCTTAAAGCTGAGTACATGTTCCATAGAGATCAGCAGTATGTGGTCTTGGACGGCGAGGTCAAAATTGTAGATGAGTTCACCGGCCGCATCATGGAAGGCAGGCGTTACTCTGAGGGCCTTCACCAGGCAATTGAGGCAAAAGAAGGCGTCTTGATCCGTGAGGAAAACCAGACGCTTGCCACCATTACCCTGCAGAACTACTTCAGGCTCTACGACAAGCTGTCGGGCATGACCGGTACGGCTATGACCGAAGACGCGGAGTTCCGCGAGATCTACAATCTGCCGGTCACGGTGATTCCGCCCAACAAGCCGGTGATCCGTATTGACCACGATGATCTGGTCTACAGAAACATCCAATGCAAGTTCAATGCGGTGGTAGAAGACATTGTTGAGCGCCATGCGCAGGGTCAGCCCTGCTTGGTGGGTACGGTCTCGGTGGAAAACTCCGAGGTCTTGTCCCGTATGCTTTCTAAGCGCGGCATCAAGCACAACGTCCTCAACGCAAAATACCATGAGCGAGAAGCCCAAATTGTCGCGCAGGCTGGCCGCGCGGGCGCCGTTACCATTGCAACCAACATGGCCGGCCGTGGTACGGATATCCTTTTGGGAGGAAATGCAGAACAGCTTGCCCAGGACATGCTGCGCGAGCAAAACATCGATCCAGAAGAGGCTCCCCAAGATGTGCGCTCAGCAGCACTGGAGCGCGCCAAAGAAATCTGCAGCAAGGAGCGCGAGCGCGTCGTTGCTGCAGGCGGCCTGTGCGTTATCGGCACCGAGCGCCATGAGAGCCGCCGTATTGACAACCAGCTGCGCGGACGTGCAGGCCGTCAGGGAGATCCTGGTGAGACGCAGTTCTACCTCTCGCTTGAAGACGACCTCATGAGGCTGTTTGCGGGCGATAAGGTGGAATCAATCTCTGCGTGGATGCAGAAAGCAAACCTGCCTGATGACATGCCTATCCAGGCAAAGATCGTGACCAAGGCCGTTGAGGGTTCTCAGCGCAAGGTGGAAGAGATCAACTTCTCCATGCGTAAGAACGTTCTTGATTACGACGACGTTATGAACAAGCAGCGCCAGGTCATCTACGAGGAGAGAAACAAGATCCTCGACGGCAAAGACCTGACGGAGCACATCAGCGAGGTCACCCGTCAGACCGTTGAACGTGAGGTGGAGACGTTCTGCTCGGCAGAGCAAGATCCCGAGGAATGGGACTTCGACGGTCTCACCAAGTGGGTGAGCGCGCTCACAGGCAAGCCCGCAGATACGCTCAACTTGGATCGTGATGATGACCAGGAGGATCTGGTCGATAAGATCGTGGAGTTTGTTGAGGCAACCTATGTTGATAAGTCCGCGCGCTTGGGCGACGAGATCATGCATGAGCTGTCAACTCAGGTCATGCTGCGCGTGATAGATACCCGCTGGATGGCATACCTGCAGGAGATGGACTACCTCAAGACAGGCATTGGCCTGCGCGGTTATGGCCAGAGAGACCCGCTCGTGGAGTACAAGAGTGAGGCGTATGCAGCGTTTACCTCGCTTGTGGACACCATGTATGAGGACTTCTTGCGCACGATACTGCGCATAGAGATCGCTATCAAGCCGCCTGCTCAGACCCAGGATGATGGTGCAGATGATGAGCTCAAGGGCGCCCATTATTCTGGTCCACAAGAGGTGGACGGAGACCAGCGCCAGCGCATGCGCCGTGAGAGTGCTCGCATGAATCCGGGTGTAAACAATCCAGGAGAGCATGCGGCGCAGGGCAAACCTCAGACGTATATCAAGGCAGAGCATGACCCGTATGCTGGCGTGGGAAGAAATGACCCGTGTCCTTGCGGCTCTGGCAAGAAGTTTAAGAATTGTCACGGTAGGAACCGGTAATATGGCGGATGTGACGAGAGAAGCGCTTGACGCCCTCGCCGATCGCCTTCACGAGGTAGAGGGGTACTTGCACGCAGATGACCTCCGCTCTGAGCTGGAGTCGCTTCAGCGCCAGAGTGCTCTGCCGGGATTTTGGGATGATGCGGAGACTGCCAGCAAGACGATGGCGGCTATCACGCGCAAGAGCGACGACCTGGAATCCATCGAGCGCGCATGGGCGCTCTATGGGGATGCCGAGGCAGCCTTTGAGCTGGGCAGTGAGACCGAAGATGAGGATCTTCTCGCCGAGGCGGACGCCAACATGCACAAGCTCGAAGACGTCTTGGGTGAGCTTGAGCTCTCCAGCTGGTTTGTGGGTGAGTTTGACCATGGCGACGCTATCGTTAACATCACCCCAGGTCAGGGCGGCCTTGAGGCACAGGACTGGTGCGCCATGCTGCTGCATATGTACGTGCGCTACTGTGAGCGCCGCGGCTGGAAAGTGACCGTAAACGACGCGCCAACAGCGGAGATCATCGGGATTGATCGGGCTACCTTTACGGTGTCCGGCAAGAATGCCTACGGCATTTTACGCGCTGAACAGGGCGTGCATCGCCTGGTGCGCATCTCTCCAACGGACGAGAAGAAACGCCGCCAGACGACGTTTGCGGGCGTCGAGGTCTTGCCGGTGCTGCCCGACGACGTCGAGGTCGATATTGACCCCAAGGACATCCGCGTCGACGTCTACCACGCTACCGGCCACGGCGGGCAGGGTGTCAACACCACCGATTCTGCCGTGCGCATCACGCACATGCCCACGGGCATTGTGGTGACGTGCCAAAACGAGCGCAGCCAGCTCCAGAACAAGGAGATTGCCATGGGCATCCTGCGCAGTCGCCTCTATGAGCTGGAGCTTCAGAAACGTGAAGCTACCCTAGATGAGCTGCGCGGGCCCAAGCAGGACATCGGCTTTGGCAGCCAGATTAGAAGTTATGTGCTCTATCCGTATCAGATGGTAAAAGACCTGCGTACAGGGGTAGAAACAGGAAATGTAGAAGCGGTGCTTGAAGATGGGGATCTCGACCAGTTTGTAATTGGGTATCATCGTTGGATGGTCAATGAGGATCGTAGCAGTTCAGATGTGTAGCATCTGCATGTAGGAGCTGTGGTGAGCCTCTGCAATATCTGTAGGAATGGCCTGATATGTAAACAAGAGGCGGTTGCGTCAACTATGCTTATCGCCTGTAGTGCTCCAGAAGAGAAGAGGAGCTTTCGTGGCAAGTCATTTTCGTAGTAATGAGCAGGAAGACAGCATGGAGTCTTCACAGCCGGACGCTAGCGTGCAAGACGCGTCTGCTAAGACTTCGGCTTCGCCAGTGGACGAGAAGAACATGGACACGGCACCCGCTGCAAGTGCGGCGGTGCCTGCTGTAGATGGGATGGACTCACCTGCGGCAGGTAGCCAAGAGGATGCCGCAACTACTCAGGTTGTATCCTCGGCAGTGGCAGAGGATGCGTCCCAGACAGCACCAGAGGTGGCTTCAGTCAGGGTGGTGACCGCAAAGACGGATATTGCGCCTGTCGATGCTCCGACCACAGCACCGAGTATGTATGACCCGCTGCGCGGTGACGATTCGGCTATGATCCCGCATACGGGCACGCCGACCATATCGCTTAGAGGCGCCACGGTCATCTATCCGGCGCAGCCCAACAAGCCTGCACTTGATGACCTGACGCTCGACATCTATCCGGGAGAGTTCGTCTTTGTTGTTGGGCATTCGGGGTCAGGCAAATCAACCTTCCTACGCCTTTTGACCAGAGAGATCAAGGCAACAAAAGGTGAGGTCCTTGTCGCGGGGCAAGACCTGACCAAGATGCGCAACTGGAAAGTTCCCTATCTTAGGCGCCAAATTGGCACCGTCTTTCAGGACTTCAAGCTGCTGCCTGACAAGACGGTTTATGGCAACGTGGCGTTTGCGCTGGAGTGCATTGGCAAGCCCAGAAGCGTGGTTAAGGCACAGGTACCAGAAGTCCTTCGTCTGGTGGGCCTGGCGGAGAAGATGGACAACTACCCAGACCAGCTCTCTGGTGGTGAGCAGCAGCGTGTATCGGTTGCGCGCGCAATGGTCAATCGCCCGCCTCTTTTGGTGTGTGATGAACCGACCGGCAACCTTGACCCAGCAATTTCTCTGGGCATTATGAAGCTTCTGGATAGAATTAACCGCACAGGAACCACCGTTGTGATGGCTACGCATGACCGCGAGATGGTAGATTCCATGCGCAGACGTGTCATTGCCCTTGAAGCGGGCCATGTGGTACGCGATCAAGAGAGAGGTGGGTACGGATTTTATGGTTCCCTCTAATTTTGGCTACTCAATCCGTGAGGCTGGCCACCACATCCACAGAAACTGGTCCACATGCTTAGGCGCTATTGTGACCATCTTCCTTTCACTATTTGTGATTGGTGTATTTGTGCTGGGCTCAGCACTCATCGGCAATATGGTCGGCGACGTGGAAGACCGAGTGACAATCCAGGCATTTCTAGGTGACAGCGCAGATCAGAGTGCGGTGGATGCCTTCCAGGCAAAAGTGCAGTCTTGGGAAAATGTTGAATCGGTGACCTATAAGAGCAAAGATGAGGCACTGCAGGAATACCGTGAGACTATGAGTAACCGCAACGCGGAAGATGCTATTGCAGCGCTAGATGGAGAAAACCCGGTGCCAGCGTCGCTGGTGATCAAGATGTATGACCCTCAGCAAGTTGAATCTGTGGCTGATCGTATTGTGTCGGATGCGGATTTTGCAAAGATTGCAGATGACCCTGATAACACGTCTGCTTCGGTTCAATACGGGCGAGAGACGGTAGAGCGTCTCTTTAGTGTGACAGCATGGCTGCGCATCGCCGCAGTTGTGCTGGTTGTGCTCCTTACTTTTGTAGCGTTTGTCTTCATCAACAACACCATCCGTTTGGCTATCAGCGCTCGCCGGCGTGAGATTGCCATTGAGCGCCTCGTAGGTGCATCAAATGGCTTTATTCGTGGGCCGTTCATTGCAGAGGGCGCTATCGAAGCCATCATTGGATCGCTGCTTGCCATTGTGGTGCTGCATGTGGGGGCAAGTTATCTTCTTCCGCAGCTTTCCAACAGCTTGCAGTTCTTGAGCTTCAATCTTTCAAGCTCGGTTATGTTTCAAACCTACATTATCCTTATCGTGATTGGCGTTGTGATTGGCCTCTTTGGCTCTGCTATTGCCATGAGGCGCTATCTCAAGGTCTAGCGCGAGAAAAGCGTGCGCCAGAAAAGTGTGCGCCGCGGGCGTGCCCGCGCGCGCCGCAGGCGAGAAAACAATCTTCGGGCGGCATGGCATCGGCTGTGCCGCCCGTCATCTATCCGTCCCATTGTGCCCGCGCGAAGGGAGTAGCCATGTCCAGAAAACGTCCGCACCACGGCAAGAGGCGCCACGGCAACCATCCCAAGCCGCATAAGGCGCATCAGTTTCTGACGGGAACCATAGAGATTTCGGCCCCGGGCATAGCGCAGGTCACCACGGCAGAAGGCACGTTTCGGGTGGCCAAGACAGGTATCCGCGAAGCCATGAACAACGACGAGGTCCAGGTGAGTCTGGTGAGCGCGCATGGCCCGGCAGCGCGTGCGGGCGAGAAGGTAGCGTATGTGCAAGGCGTCTTACAGCGCGCTACAACCACGTTTGCCGGCGTCTTTTCATATCTGGACCCCCTGGGCGCTGTTGTACCGCTCGACACCAGGATCCAGCGGGACTTCTTTGTCGTCCCACAAGACAAAAGCCCTAAGGAGCTGGGTGTTTCTACAGGCGATGTGGTGGTAGCACGCATTATGGAATATCCATCTCGCACAAGTGCCGGTGTGGTCACATTGGAGCGGCGAGTGGGTTCGGCAGAGGAGCTTGATCTGGGCATAGAGCGCATTATTGCGTCGTATGGCTTACCTGTACATTTTCCGCAACGCGTGCGAGAAGAAGCTTCGCGCATACATGTGGACGTAGATGCGGCGCTCACGGCTGCCAGCCCTTCTCGCCGCGATCTTAGACAGCTCTTGTGTTTCACCATTGACCCGAGTGATGCCAGGGACTTTGACGATGCCATAGGCGCTCAGAAGACATCTTCAGGCTATGAGGTGTGGGTTCACATTGCGGATGTGACACACTATGTGACCTGGGATAGCTCTCTCGATCTGGAAGCTCGTCAGCGTACCTGCTCAGTCTATCTGGTTGACCGTGTGCTACCCATGTTGCCAGAAGAGCTTTCCTGTGATGCGTGCTCGCTCAAGCCTCACCAAGACCGTCTAGCCATGAGTGTCCACCTGACGCTCAACAGGAATGGAGAGGTGGTTTGTGTGGAGGCAATGCCTTCCGCCATATGTTCTTCCGCGCGACTCACCTACGATGTGGTTGATGGCGTTCTGGCAGATAAGACCCGAGCGCACGCCCTGCATGCTGACGGCAAGATGGCCAGCAAGATACTGGCAAGCATCTGCATGCTCGATGAAGTGGCTCGCTTGCGCACGCGCATTCGCCACGCGCGGGGAGCTTTGGATTTTGATACCAAAGAAGCCCGGGTAGAGCTGGATCAGAACAACAAACCAACGGGGGTGAATGTCAGACAAAAGACGCCCGCAACTTCTTTGGTTGAAGAAGCTATGCTCATGGCAAACGAAGCCGTAGCATCTATGCTTGCCAGCCAGGACCTTATCAGTGCATATCGTGTGCACGAGCCACCAGCCCCCGAAGACTTACAGTCTTGTTTGCCAGCGCTAACGGAGCTTGATCTTGTTAAGTCAGCAGAGCGCGATGCGCTCCTTTCAGGTTCTCCATCAGCAATTTTGGCGGTGCTTAAGCGTGCAAAGGAAACCCCTGGTGAATATTTAGCAAATTCACTTCTGCTTCGCGCACAGCGTCGTGCTGTCTACGCACCTCATAACCTTGGGCATTACGCACTTGGTGCTGCTGCATACTGCCACTTCACCTCTCCTATCAGGCGATATGCGGACATAATGGTACATCGCCGCCTGAAGGCGCTTCTTGCTCAGAGAATGAAAACGCCTACTCAGCGCCAGATTGAAGCTGCGTTGCCTCACATCTGCCACGCGTGTTCAGAGCGTGAGCGCATTGCAGATGCGGCATCGCGCGCCACACAAAAGCTCAAGATGGCAGAGCTTTTCTCGCAATATATAGGCGAGAAGTTCTCGGGTATTGTGACGGGGCTGGGGAGCGTTGGGATTTTTGTAATGCTGGACGACACCTTGGCAGAAGGTTTGGTACCCATGCGTGCGCTTGGTGGAGAATGGTTCTATTTTGATGAGGCACGCCAAACGCTTACCGGAGAATTCTCTGGCAAAGTATGGCGACTTGGACAGCGTGTGGCGGTACGTGTGAGCGCAATTGATATTGCACAGGGTCATATAGATTTTACCTTGGCCAACTAAAAGTCGCGTACGTGATGCATTACATGCGCGCAGGTGGGTAGTTATGCCAATATAAAGGATATGAGGGAAGAATACGCGGGTCCGCAGCACACAAACATGACCTTTTTTGGAGAGTGGCGTTGTGGGCGGAATGCGTACATAAGATAAGCAAGAACTCGTTAGGGTTCTAGGAGGATACACGTGGAACAGTCATTGTTGGCAGAAGAACTCGAGCGCGCCGAGGGCCTCATGGTACAAGGTGAGACAGAACTTGCCCACGACATGTTGGCCAAACTTGCAGAAGATGCAGAGGAGTATGTAGATAAGAACTGCGCTACCACCAAAGATCAACAGTATTTTAGCTTCCCAACAGCGTTTGATTACCTGGCATATGTTCGCGTGGAACAAGACCCTCGCACACTTTTTGACGTGGGCGAACCCTTAGACAGACTCTACGAAGACTTGGCTCATACAGAGGTCATGCTGGACAATCGGGAAGGGGCTATGGCGGCACTCAAGCAGGCAGTGCGCTGGAATCCTATGGACTGCGCTTCTCGTCTCAACCTCGCGGAGCTCTATCGCGCCGATGGTGACATCAATGAGTTCCTAGCGCTCACTTACAGCGTTTTTGAACGTGCTAGTGAAACATCGCATCTCGTACGCGCCTACCTCAATTTTTCTCGTTGGTTTCTTGCGGGAAAACACGACCGGCAGGCGGCAGCGTGTCTTCATGCGGCACAAAGCCTCGAGGGCGAGAACCCCGAGCTGGTAGAAGAGTGTGAGCGCGCACGGGATACCAACCATGATCCTAGAACGTTGAGCAAGGCCGAGGCTGAGCAGCTTCTGGAGGACGAGGGCCTGCCCTATGGCGCCAATGCGGAGATAGCCATCTGCCTTCTGGGTTGTGGTCTGGATGCGGCGCATGCGGGGGATAGGGCTTCTGCTACTACTTACATTGTTCGCGCGCGTGACCTTGTGGGTGAAGAGATTGCCGAGATGCTTCTGCAGGCGCTCAAAGATGCGGATGATGATTTGAGCGCAGAAACGGGGGCTGAGTCACGTGCCTAAGCGTCAGAAAAAGTCCATAGCAAGGAATAAATCTGCCTATCATGCCTATTTTATTGATGAGACGTTTGAGGCGGGGTTGGTGCTTACTGGCACCGAGGTGCGTAGCTTGCGTGAGCGTGGCTGCCAGATCACGGATGCCTTTTGTCAAATTCGCGGCGGTGAGGCGTGGCTGATAGGTGTACATATCCACCCATATTCCAACGGAAGTATTTGGAATGTAGATCCCGATCGCAAACGCAAGTTGCTCTTACACCGCAGGCAAATACGCTATTTGGGGCAAAAATTGCAAATGCAAGGGTATGCACTTGTGCCAGTTGAGCTCTATTTTGATGAGGACAACCGTGTGAAGTTGGCAATTGGGCTGGGCAGAGGAAAGAAGCTCTACGATAAGCGGCAGGATATTGCTGCACGACAAGTAGAGCGAGATATCCAGAGGGCGCTAAAAGAGCGGAGCAGATAATGCGCCCAGCACAAATAAGTCATTGAAGAGATACAAAGATTATCCTATATAAAAAAAGAGGAAGGCTCGTAGTGCGAGACCTTCCTCTTCTGTATGAGGACAAGATAAAGATGCTTCGCCAGATGGTGAAGTTGACTACTCCTCTACAAGCTCAAACATATCGGGACCAACACCGCAAACAGGGCAGACGTAATCCTCAGGAAGTTCTGGAGTATCTACGGTAACTTCGTAGCCACAAACGGTGCAGCGGAACGTATATGTCTTTTTCTCCTCGGCCATAAGTGACCCCTCTCTCTTGTGCTCATTAGCGAGCAAGACCTGCCAACCTGACACAATGATTGTTTGAATCGAAACAATCTATACGATGATAGTACCCTATGAAGAGGAATTCCTACCTAGAAAGTCACAAAAATTGAATCTCAGTACAAAGGTAGAAGTTCTCAATACGCGCTAGCTAGAGCACAAAAAAGGTGGCTACTGTATCGCAGCCACCTTAATAGACCAAATGAATCCGTATAAAGCCTTAGTTCATCTTCCTATTTTTGCGAGCGTAGAAAGCCCCGCAAACGAGAGCTAGACCAAGCGTTGCGACAACTGCAATGGCAGCACCATTTGTCATATCACCTGTCTGTGGAACAGGCTTCCTAGGCGTCTCAGATGTCTGGTCGGTCACGATGAGCTTGGAGCCGTCGGTCTTTACGGTGTTGCCACTTGCGTTATCGACCGTCACCGTGCCGTTAGATGTAACCGTAAAGGTGATATCGGTAACTGCCTCATATCCATCAGGAGCAGATACTTCGTGGAAGGTGTAGGTGCCCTCAGTAAGCTCGATGGTCTTGTTCTTACCGGCCTCGCTGGTCCAAGAAGCTACGACTGTGTCACCACTCTTGATCTGGATTTGAGCACCAGCAATCTCTTCTCCACCAACGTTGACCTTTGAGAACTCAATGTTGTGCTTAGGCGTCTCAGATGTCTGGTCGGTCACGATGAGCTTGGAGCCGTCGGTCTTTACGGTGTTGCCACTTGCGTTATCGACCGTCACCGTGCCGTTAGATGTAACCGTAAAGGTGATATCGGTGACTGCCTCATATCCATCAGGAGCAGATACTTCGTGGAAGGTGTAGGTGCCCTCAGTAAGCTCGATGGTCTTGTTCTTACCGGCCTCGCTGGTCCAAGAAGCTACGACTGTGTCGCCACTCTTGATCTGGATTTGAGCACCAGCAATCTCTTCTCCACCAACGTTGACCTTTGAGAACTCAATGTTGTGCTTATCCACTGGCGTCAAGTTAATTCGTGCATGCAGTTGCTAATATTCGGGCGTGAGCTTGAATACCGTCTGGCTCCACTCTTGACCCGTTGTTTTAGCATCTGTAGAGCTTGAGAAACGTGAGTCGGGAGCGCCTACAAATTCACGCAAAACCCAGTGACCAGTTGTTTCATCCTTATACAAGTCATTTACATCGGCAAAAGCTTTAGCAACAGTCTTAGAAGTGCCTACTTTTGTAAACAGCACATCATCACGGAGTGCATTTTCATTATCTTGCGATGTTGTTAAAACAATCGTATCAGGGAAACTTGTAACAGAAGAGAATGTGTAGGTAGTTGAACCATCTTCAGTAGAAGTATCTGTAGAAGCGCTACCAAGAACATTGCTGCCATTTTTGGTCATAGATTTTACGGTAACGCTCTTTGGTACTTTTACAGAAATGCTTGAACCATTAGAGGTGTCAGGCTTCACCGTTACGGTAGTAGTGCCGTTGTCGCGCGTGACATCTGTGGTTGTCAAATCGAAAGTTGCGTTAGCAGTTTGATTTGTAAGCAAGCCTTTATCACGTGCAGCTTCTGCATGTGCAACCAATAGACGAGCCATTGCACGTGCGCCATTGGTGCGGGTGTCATTTTCTGTGAAGCCTGTTCCCATACGAGCGGTACCCGCCTGGAACACATCCATGCCGTCCATCGGCCAGCCTTGGATATAGCTAAGGAATGCATATTCAATGCCGAGCACACCGACATGAGCAGCTTCCCAATAATCGGTATTTTCCAGGTTTGGAACAGTGCGTCCGCCATCAGATTGGAGGGTTACGTCTTGCTCGTAAATAGTACCCTTCGCAATAGTGCCACCATTAATGAGCGTATTCAGCTTATCGTAAAGCTCGCCGTAGGTAACATTTGAATCAAGAGCAGAAGGCTCATTTGATCCACGGGATTGAAGCACTTTGTTATATTCATCATACAGAGCTTGGTATGCCACCTTAAAGTTTGGAAGACCAATTCTGTTCTTGTACACATTATCGTTATTGGCTTCCGAGTTCTCATCATTCAAGCCAGCATTTTGCAGAACAGTATTCATGAGATACATGACTTCCACGCCGCTGTCATATTGCGTTTGGGGCGAAAGCTCAAAAGGAAGCTCAACATAGTAATCATAGGTGTTAGGTACCGCAGAAACAGGATTGGCGCACCAATACCATTGGCGCGTTCTTGTTCCATCGCTGTTTTCTTTTTCGGCGGGCATTATGAATACTGTTGCTGTACCCGTACCATCCATGTACTGTGTGTTGAGACTTGCACCTTTTGCTGATTCAGGGTCAAAACGATAAGTGGGGTTCAAATTGGTGCCGCCTATAGACACAAAAGAACCGGGAGCTTTGGTGAAATCTCCTTCATAAGGTGCAACAAAGGAAAGATTCTTATCTTCCACATAGCGGCTCACGCCTGCAACTGAGGGCTGGTCACCCGCGGGAACTATTTCCGTGTGGCGCACATAAAATGTTTTTGTGCTCCCGTCATTCAATTTAAGAATGAGCTTACGCAAATCACCGCCGGTATTTGGCTTTGTATCGATATTGTCGACGGTACCCCTTACGTCAAACCCTTTTGCACGAGCTTGCTCGTCATCATGAGCAAATACTGCATTACCACGAGGTACTTTGCCATTTTGAAGCTCATTGAGTACGTTGAGACGCTCTGCCAAAGGAGCATTTACATGATATGTGCTTGCGATGTCATTACGGGAGATAAAACCGTCACTGGCATCATAGTTCGGATATGGCGCTTGCGAATGCGTACTCACATCGTCTGTATCTGCTGCATAGGCGGTTGAGATGGGTGCGACCATACCACCAAGTGAAAGCGCAGCAGTAAGTACAAAAGACACGGTCTTTTGCAAAAACTTGTGTTTCTGCAATGGTGGCGCATAAATGTCGTGCATTGATCCCTCCATTTTTAGGAAACATTACAAAAGCTCAGCAAAAGCTGAACTTTCCTCTTGAGATACTCTACCATCCAATCGCTGGCTAACAAAGGGCGCCATCTCTCTGAATGCATAAGAGTTGTCCGTAAAATGTAGGGTAAAACGGCAGAAATGACCCTCGGATCATATAAAACAAGGAACATAGAGCTGTGTCTTTAGAAACTCCAAGAAGATGGGATACGTTCAATAAAACATTTGCGCGGCCATATATACATGAATATAAGTATTATGTGAACATGAGTGTGCTGCTCATGCGCATAAGGGTGTACCTGGCCAATCTACGAATAGCAATCGTACAAGTGCGAACAAAAAAACGAACTATACCAACGTGGAATATAGTTCGCCTAATTCTCTTATGGTGGAGGCGCGGAGAATCGAACTCCGGTCCAAAATAGCTCCCTGATGGGTTTCTCCAAGCTCAGTTACCAGTTAGGTTTAAGAAGCATCACACCTAGCAACCTGCGTTCAGCTTCCGAGCTGGTTCAGTCTTTGCGCACAGCATACCAGCCACGTCCGCGCGCGCATCCCTCTTAAATGACGTCGCGCTGCCAGCGAGGGAGACCAGCAGGTTGACGTGCTGCTTTTAACTAAGCAGCAAGAGCCATAGGCTCGTAAGAAGAAGTGTTGTCAATTAAATTTGACGGTGCCCCTGTTTAACGTGGCAAGGCGACCACGGCTTGCTTCCCATCTCAGATCTACCCTGTCGAAACCAGTCGCCCCCATTGAGATGCAGATGGAGACCACCATGCATATGTCAAGTTACAAGCGCTGCTCACTACATATATCAAATAGCTCATGTAAGCGTAGCGCTGAGCCATTATACCCGATCCCAACCAATTCATGCATTTGCCGTGCAGCTGCATAGATCTCCATCCAAAGTGGTACACACTTCAGACAGCGCACGTGAGGCGGAGGCATGCTATGAACAATAACGTGGACGTACAGGCACAGGAAGAAAAAAATATGAGCGAGAAGCCCTTGGACGAGAAGCCCAGTGCTCTAACAGCCACATCGCATGCCACACCTGAGCAGGGATTCTTATACGACGTATCTCAATCCAACAATGCCCTCGTGCTTGAGGGTGGCGGCTGTCGTGGCGTATTTACGGCAGGGGTACTCGACGTGCTTATGGAGCACGGAGTCTACGATTTCTCTAGCGTCTGGGGTACATCGGCTGGTGCACTCAATGCCACAAGCTATAAATCCCGTCAGATCGGCAGGACGCTGCGTATTATTCTGGCATTTCGTGACGACAAGCGCATGATGTCTCTGCGCTCCTTTGCCAAGACCGGTAATCTTACAGGAGACGAGTTTCTCTATCACGAGGTTCAAGACGAGATTGATCCAGCCGACATAGAGACTTTCAACAACAATCCGCTGCGTATGTACTGCGTCACAACAGACATGGTCTTTGGCTCGCCTGTCTATCTGGAGTGCTCCTCGCTTCCGCATGATGTAGATATGATCCGCGCTTCAGCTTCACTTCCGCTTTTCTCGCGTCCTGTAGAATGTGCTGGACACCGGCTACTGGATGGCGGCACCAGTGATTCTATTCCCCTAGAAGCTGCTCTTGACCTTAAAGGAACACCCGTTCAGACACCGCACCCACATGCAGAGCGCGCACTTGTGGTGCTGACGCAACACACGTCGTATATAAAAGATGGCAAGACGGAGCAGCTCGTAGCGCGCTCGCACCGTTATGATGAGTACCCCTATTACATACATGCCTTAAAGTCGCGTGCTGATCGCTATAATGCGCAGCGCAATCGCGTGTGGCAGCTTGAGCAAGAGGGTAGGGCCTTTGTGTTCTCTCCATCTAAGCCCGTGAGTGTCTCTACCGCCGAGCGTAAGGGTGAGCTTTTGCTTGAACTCTATATAGATGGACGCACCCAGGCACAAAATCGCCTGAGTGCGCTCAAAGAATTCCTGCGTGGCGCACAGAACACAGCATAAAGCATACCGCCCATGGTCTGTCTGAGTGACTTATTTGGTCACTGACCCTAGATGAGACGGGTAAGCGTAACCTCAGAGACCAAAGAGTCGATAAGGTCACGCGGGGCAACTTTTGTACCTGGCTGCATGGCACAAGCTGCGCCTGCTGCCATCGCCAGACGCATAATGCCCTCGTCAGCAAGTCCCACTTCTTCTCCATAAGCGCAGGCAGCCACCACTGCATCGCCTGAACCAACGGTGGATCCCACGCGAACATCTGGTGCGCGTGCCAGCCATGCTTCATCCGCAGAAACAAACAAGGCACCCTCCTTGCCAAGCGTTATCACCACATGTGAAATTCCGCTGCCGGCAAGCGTACAAGCAGCCTCGGCCATGTCCTGCGTACTATCAAAATGACGCTTCGTCAGACCAGAAAATGCATCTACATTGGGTTTGATAAGGAAGGGAACTGCCGCAACGCCGCACTCTAAGCTCTCGCCATGAGAATCCAAAAAAACCTTGCAGCCCTTCTCCTTGAGTGCAGAAATCCAGTGAGCATAGGTATTTGAAGGTGCTCCAAAGGTCAGATCTCCTGCCAAAACAACAATGTCGTTCGGTTTTACGCGGGCGAGAAGATCGGTGAGAACGCCTGCGATTGTCTCAATCGGGACTTCCGGTCCGGGCTCGTTGATGTCTGTTTTGGTACCATGCACACCATCGAGCACCTTGAGATTGGTGCGTGTCTCGCCTGGAACCTCATGGGCAACAGCATTGATACCCAGATCAATGAGTTGCTGATGGATCCATGCTCCAGCATTGCCACCTAGAAGGCAGATGGCGCATGAAGTGCCATCGAGCGCACGGATGGCTTTGGACACATTGATGCCTTTGCCGCCTGCGTCCCACCTGAGCTCTTGGATGCGGTTTACTCGGTCAATAGAAAAATTGGCAATGTCCGCAGTCTTGTCAATAGCTGGATTGAGCGTAACGGTGTAGATCATCTTTGCCTCCTGTTTGGGGCATATTGGGGCATAACCTGATGGTTGCTCTAGGCACTCGGCACAAATGAAGATGCCTTAGGCGGCGTCTTGCCCTTGAGCGTGGAGTGGTAATAGGAGTAGGTCATGGGCTCTGCGCTAGAGATGCGCTCGGCATCGACCACTTCACCCACAAAGATGACATGGGTGCCCACGTCGAGCGTCTGCACAACCTTGCAGGTGATCACGGCTGCAGAGCACGCAGGCGTGTAGGGATCACCCAGGCTGGTGTAGCGCTTCTCAAGCCCGCCGAACTTATCGAACTCGGTAGAAGTTCTAAAGCCAAAGCGCCCCACATAGGGCATGTCGGCCTCCGTGGTGATGGGGCACAAGGCAAAGTGACCGGCCTTTTCTATGACAGACTCTGTGTGGTTTTCTTTGTTGACAACCACCTCAACCTGGATGGGCTCGCTCGTGACCTGAAGGCCGGTGTTGATAAGACATGCGCCCCAGTCGTCTTCATGCTCGGCGCTGACCACGTAGAGGCCAGACGGAAACGTAAAGAGTGCCGTTGCATCCATCAAAATTCCCTTCTTCCAAATTATCCTATGTGCCAAGTGTAGAGCACTTTAACCCAGGCGGCATATACGTGGGAAAACTTTGTGGACGAGCAATGTTTTCCTAGACTTGAGTGGTTGTCGTGATACTATTTATAAGCTTTTGCAACAGAGCCCCGTAATCTCTGATAGGAAAGCATGACAGCTTGTCCAGAAGCCGTCTAAACGCAGTATGTAGGAGGAGTCAAGTGAAAAAGTCGACTCAGTACGCCAAGCGCGGTGAGGTCGAGCGCAAGTGGGTGCTCATCGACGCAGATGGTGCAACTCTTGGCCGTCTGGCAACCAAGGCCGCAATGATTCTTCGCGGCAAGAATAAGCCTCAGTACACGCCCAACACTGACACTGGTGATTTCGTTATCATCATCAATGCAGATAAGGTCAAGCTCACGGGCAACAAGGCAGAGACCAAGACCTATTGGCGCTATTCTGGCTGGCTCGGCGGTATGAAGTTTGAGTCTTTCAAGGAGGCCATGGCCAAGCATCCTGAGCGCGTGATTGAGCACGCTGTCCAGGGCATGCTGCCCAAGACCACCCTTGGCCGTCAGCAGGCTCTCAAGCTCAAGGTCTATGCAGGCCCAGAGCACCCGCACCAAGCTCAGAACCCCGTCAAGATTGATCTGGAGGCGTAACGGATGGCTGATAACTCCGCTGTTTACACCGGCACCGGCCGTCGCAAGGAGGCCACCGCTCGCGTGCGCCTTGTTCCCGGCACCGGCAAGGTTATTGTCAATGGTCGTGACGCAGCTGACTACTTTGGTCGTCAGCAGCTCGTCGATAATGCATGTGCTCCTTTCCGCGTAACGGACACCGTTGATCACTTTGATGTGTACGCCAACTGTGATGGCGGCGGCATCAACGGCCAGTCAGGCGCAGTCCGTCTGGGTATTGCCCGCGCACTTCTTGAGGCTGGCGATTATCGCGCAGAGCTCAAGAAGGCCGGCTTCCTCACCCGTGATGCACGTGCTGTGGAGCGCAAGAAGTACGGTCTCAAGAAGGCCCGCAAGCGCCCGCAGTTCTCCAAGCGCTAAACGCCTGGTACCTGTACCACTATGGCACTTCCAAGGACTCGTCTTTGTGGCGAGTCCTTTTTTTATATGCCGATGCGTATGTCGTGATCTTGCGGGCGTGAGGTTGGTACCATATAGGCTTGTATCGCGCACAATCTGCGTGATAATTTGAAGTCTTATTTGGCTGTGGCCCAAGAGAGCTGCCTTTGTTTGCCGCATGAGCATCCATGCATGCAAGCACGGCTCGAGGGAGGGAAGACCGTGAAATACTTTGGTACGGATGGCTTTAGAGGTCGTGCAAATGAAGGTCTGACGGTTGAGCATGCCTTCAAGATTGGCCGCTTTGTGGGCTGGTTTTATGGCATCAACCGCAACCGCAAGGCGCGTGTGGTCTTGGGTAAAGATACCCGCCGCTCAAGTTACATGTTTGAGTCCGCGCTGGTGGCAGGGCTGGTGGCGTCGGGCGCAGATGCCTACCTCTTGCATGTTATCCCCACGCCTGGTCTGTCATATGAGGTAGTTGATGGCAATTTTGATTGCGGCATCATGGTGACGGCCTCCCACAACCCCTATACGGACAACGGCATCAAGCTGGTCAATCGTGAGGGCTACAAGATGGACGAAGACGTCTTGTCCCAGATTGAAGACTACATAGATGACAAGCTGGAGCTGCCGCTTGCCACGGGCGATAAGATCGGGTGCACCGTGGATTACATGCAAGGAAGAAACCGCTACATAGCAAGTCTCATTGCCTCCGCAAACTTCTCCCTGCAGGGCGTCAAAGTGGGTCTGGACTGCGCAAATGGTGCAGCGTCTTCCGTTGCAAAGCCGGTGTTTGACGCGCTGGGAGCAGACGTTCGCATCATCAATAATGCACCAAACGGCTTCAATATCAACGTGGACGCTGGCTCCACCCACATAGAGCGCCTCCAGCGCCATGTGGTAGAAAATGCGCTCGATGTGGGCTTTGCCTTCGACGGAGACGCGGACCGCTGCCTGGCGGTGGACGAGCGCGGCCACGTGGTTGATGGAGACCTCATCTTGTACGTGTGCGGCAAGTACCTAAACAAGCACGGCCGGCTTGCCAAAGGCACTGTGGTGCCGACGGTCATGTCCAACTTCGGCTTTATCCGCGCCCTTGAAGAGGCACATCTTGCCTATGAGACCACGGCCGTGGGCGATAAGAACGTCTACGCGTGCATGCGTGCCAACGGATATTCGCTCGGTGGTGAGCAGTCCGGCCACATCATCTTTGGCGACATCGAAAAGACCGGCGACGGCATCATGACAGCGCTGCGCCTCTGTGAAGTCATCCGTGCGGAGCGCGAGCCCCTCTCAGAGCTCACGCGCCCTGTGCACCTCTATCCGCAGGTGCTCATCAACGTGCGCGTGACGGACAAAGAGCAGGCCATGGCGGCGCCGGAGGTCCTGGCAGCAATTGATGAGGCCCAGGAGCTTTTGGGCAAAGACGGCCGCGTTTTGGTGCGCGCCTCTGGCACAGAGCCGCTCGTGCGCGTGCTGGCAGAAGCTCCCACCGACGAGCTCTGCCGCCGCGCAGACGACATTGTGATCCGCGCGCTTGAGCCCTTTAAGGCAGAGTAGGAGCTGTCGTGGAGCAGGCAGGCGTTGGGGTCACCATGCTGGAGATCGCGCGCGTCAAACGGGCACGCGCGCGTCGGCCACGTCTGGTGGCGCGCGCCTTGAGCGCGCATGAGCAGATGTGGTGTGAGCGCTCTTCTCGCCCAGATGAGCGCTATGCGGCCATGTTGGCTGCGCACGGAGCGGTCTTAAAGGCCATCGGTGCGCCGGTGCCCTTGGCACTTCGCGCGGGCGAGATAGACGTGGAGCATGAAAACAATGCGGTTTCCGTGCGTCTTTCTGGCCGGGCAGAGGCGTTGGCTGCCGCGCAACACATCACGTCGGTGGCGCTTTCTTTGTCCTACACCAGAGAGGTTGCCGTGGCAAACGCCGTGGCCATGACCGATGCCGTGAAGCCTCAGCAGCGCACAGAGATAAGCGCAGATGAAGAGCTCAGACAGTCGTTTAAGCGAGCGCGTTCTGTATTGGACGAGCTCGATCAGATACAAGAAACCGGGCTGGTCGAAGCCGGTGGCGCAGAGGATGAGCAGCTGCGCGCCACGGCAGATTTTGCCCGTGAGAGGTGATGCTCATGCAGCCAGTTCTCAATGTTGAAGATGTTCGTGCCGTCGAGCAGGCGCTGACCAAAGAAGGCGTCTCGCTGGCAGAGCTCATGCGCCGTGCGGGCAACGCCGCCGCGCAGGAGGTGCTGCGCCAAGAGAACGCGCACAAGGTCTGTGTGCTTGCGGGCTTTGGCAATAACGGCGGAGACGGCTGGGTTGCGGCAGAGACGCTGCGCGGCAAGGGGGCAGACGTGTGCGTGGTCACGCCCTTATCGCCTGACGACATCAAGGGTGACTTGGCGCATGTGGTGGCAACGTCTGCCAGGACGGCCGGTGTGCCCATTCACGTAGCACCGCCCAGAGAGAAGCTCGAGGAGCTGCTCGATGAGGCAGACGTGGTGGTCGATGCCATGCTGGGTACAGGCTTTCACGGTGCGCCCAAGGCGCCGTTTGACATCTGGATTGACTGCTTGAACAGCTGCGATGCGCGCGTGGTTTCCGTGGATGTGCCGAGCGGGCTCTCCGCGCAGACCGGGCACGCGCCCGAGCAGAGCGTGGTGGCAGACATCACGGTGACCATGCTGTGCCTCAAGCCGGGTCTTTTGAGTGACGACGGCCGTGACCTCTGCGGCGCCATTGTGGTGGCGCCTTTGGCCGAGCAGACCGAGCACTTGTTAATTGAGGCGGACCCGGTGGCGTGGCGCGCGGAGATTGAGGACTATGTCGAGGTCTTGGTTCCGCCCACCACGGCGGTGGACAAGTACACGCGTGGCAGCGTGCTGGTGGTGGGTGGCTCTGAGCGCTATGTGGGAGCGCCTATCCTGGCTGCGTGTGCGGCTGCGCGTGCGGGCGCGGGATACGTCACACTTGCGGTGCCGGAAACAATTGCCGCCCAGGTACAAGCCCATGTGCTGGAGATTCCTGTGGTAGGGCTGCCGGCAGATCCAGAGGCGCACACCTTTGCCGCAGATGCGCGCGAGCGCCTGCGTCAGCTGGCAAGCCGCGCGTCCTGCGTGGTGGCAGGCCCTGGCATGGGGGTAAATCCTTCAACCATGTCGGTCATATCGGCGCTGCTCCAGGTGGATGTGCCACTGGTTATTGACGCTGACGGCCTCAACTGTATTTCTCGCCTGACCTCAGGCAGGCTTGACTCGTTCCCCGAGCTTTTGCGCCGTAGTGCCCCCATCGTGCTGACACCGCATCGCCGTGAGCTGGGACGTTTGGTGGGCCAAGCGGACACACCGCCCGATTCTCTCACGGCAGCTATGGACGCGGCCAGAAGGATCGTGTGGGCAGAAGGCGGCAGTGAGATCTGTATTGTTGCCAAGGGGACGGCGACGGCATGCGTGGGCGTGGAAGCGGCGCTTCTGCCCAAGCCAGGCCCTCAGGCGTTGGCCACGGCGGGCTCAGGAGATGTCTTGAGCGGCGTTATGGGCGCAACGCTGGCACGTGCGGTGCCGCAACCTGATTTTGAGATGTCCAACTTGCCACTGTTGTGCGCGCTAGCCTCAGAGATCCACGGCGAGGCGGCCAGAAGAGCTACCAAGCGCTTTGGCTCGCGCGGGGTGATGGCCACAGACGTGATAGATGAGCTGGGCTTGGCTACGGATGCGGTAGAAGAGCGCGCGTCGTATGCACCAGAGCAGGCGCTCTCATAAGGAAGGTTGTTATGGAGTATCCAAAGAATCGCTGGGCGTGGGTAGAGATAGATCTGGATGCCATCCGCAAGAACACGCGGGCATTCAAGGATCTCTGTGACAGGGATACGCGTCTGATGTGCGTGGTGAAAGCCGACGCCTATGGGCACGGCGCCAAGGAGTGCTGCCGGGCCATGGTGCTGGGCGGCGCGGATCAGTTTGCCGTGGCGACGGTCGATGAGGGCGTTGAGCTGAGAAAAGCTGGCTTTGAGCAGCCCATTTTGGTGCTGTCCCAGCCGCCTGTAGAGTCCGTGCGCACCCTGGTACGCTATGACATCATGTCGTCGGTCTATACCTCGGAGTTTGCGCTGGCCTTGGGCGAGTGTGCGGCCTCGCAGGACAAGGTGGCGCGCTATCACCTGGCGCTGGACACGGGCATGAGCCGTATCGGTGTGATGTGGCGTGACGCGGTTGAGTTCAGGCATGAGATCGACTTTCATCGCGGCCTTGAGTGCGCCGGCACCTTTACACACTTTGCCACCGCAGATGTGGTGGGTGACTGGGACTTTGAGATGCAGAAGAAGCGCTTCTTTGAGGCGGCGGCTGCCATCGCTGATGCCGGCATGCAAACAGGGCTCGTCCACTGCGACAATACGCCGGGCACCATCTTGCATCCCGATGCCCATGCGGATATGTGCCGCGTCGGAATTGGCCTCTATGGCCTGCAGCCTGCAGATTCTACGGTCGATAAGATAGCGCTCACGCCGGCCATGAGCGTGCGCGGACGCGTTACCAGGGTGGTGGAGCCAGAGGTGGGAAGCGGTGTGAGCTATGGCCTTACCTACCGCGTGCCCAAACCCCATGTGCAGATTGCCACCGTACCCATTGGGTATGCCGATGGCCTCTCACGTATCTTGTCCAACCACATGGAGGTCTTGGTGCGTGGCAAACGCTGCCGTCAGGTGGGAAGAATCTGCATGGACCAGTTCATGTTTGCCAGCGAGTACAACACCTTGCGTGCGTTTAAGCCGCAGGAGCCCGTCGAGATGGGAGATGTTGTCACCATTGTGGGCAAAGATGGTGATGAAGAGATCACGATGGATGATATTGCCCAGCTCAGAGGCACTATCAACTATGAGGTAGCCTGTGATTTTGGACTCAGGCTGGAGAAGGTCTATGCCTAGGCGCAAAGAACGTACCTACCTTGTGACTGAGGAGGGAGAGATGGCGCGGCTCAAGATTCCAGGACACACCAACCAGGGCCACCAAGAGGTGACGCTGGAAGAGATTCGCCAGGTGCTGGGAGATTGTCGGCTCTGCCCTCTGTGTGAAGGACGCACCAACATCGTCTTTGGCACGGGAAACCCCCATGCGCGGGTGATGTTCATAGGAGAGGCGCCCGGCAGAAACGAAGACCTGCAGGGGGAGCCGTTTGTAGGCGCTGCCGGCCACAATTTGGAGGGGCTTCTCGCCCAGGCGGGCCTGAAGCGCGAAGACGTCTACATTGCCAATATCTTGAAGTGTCGCCCGCCGTCAAACCGCAATCCGCGCCCGGAGGAGATCAGTGCGTGCGCGCCCTTTTTGCGGGAGCAGATTCGCTCTATTTGGCCTGATGTCATAGTGTGTCTGGGCAATTTTGCCACCCATTTTGTGCTGAGGACTGAGGTGGGCATCACCAATCTGCGTGGGCGGATGCATCAGCAAGGCCATTTTGTGGTCATGCCGACCTATCACCCGGCGGCGGCGCTCTATCACCGTGAGTGGCAAGGCGTGATTGAGGACGACTTTAGGATGCTGGGGCGCTGGCTGGCGGAGCATCCGGCAGAAGGCTCGGCTGAGAGCTTGGAGGATCAGCCGGCGGAACACCTGGGATAGCTGCTGGATTTTGGAGGAGTCATGGCGCGCGCGGAAAAGAAAATAGAACACACAGAGCTCGACAGCTATATCTCCTTCTCGCAGCCCATGACGGTTCAGTTGGGAAAGCTTTTGGGCGGCGTGTGTGAGCCGGGTGACGTGATTGTGCTCACAGGTGATCTGGGCGCCGGAAAAACCCAGCTCACCAAGGGTATTGCACAGGGTCTCGGCATAGATCAAGACGTTACCAGTCCCACCTTTACCATCGAGATGGTCTACGAGGGCACGCTCGATCTCTACCACTTTGACCTCTACCGGCTCCATGATGCCCTAGAGCTTGAGGACACGGGCCTGTTTGATGTGTTGGAAGAAGACGGCGTCTGCGTGATTGAGTGGGGGGAGCAATTTCAAGATGAGATTGGGCCTAACCGCTTAGATATCTTTCTCACGCGCGCAGATGATCTGGCAGAAGCAGGCAAGGAGCCGCCGCGCAAGATGCGTCTGGTGGCCCACGCGCCGCGCGGCAAAGCCATGATTGAGGCTTTGGATCGGGCATTTTGTGCAGAAAGCGCGCACGGAGCGCTTGAGGAGTGAGCAGGTATGGATACCTATCTACATGACGCGGGTGCGCAAAACGCTGTGCGTGGCCGCGGTGCAAATACGTCTAACGGAGCACGTGAGGGCATATATCTGGCGCTGGATACGTCCACCGACCAGCTGGCCTGTGCCGTGGTGAGCTGCCGCGGAGATGAGACCACGCTCTTGAGCGCGCGTGACCATCTGTGTCGCCGTCATGCCAATGAACAGCTGGTAGATACCGTTACGAGCGCCTTGGATGAGGCGGCGCTTGGCATGGGGGACTTGGACGCGGTTGTGGTGGGCAGAGGTCCTGGGTCGTTTACGGGCGTACGCATTGGCGTAGCCACGGCCAAAGGCATAGCATCTGCGCTGGGTCTGCCCCTTATGGGCGCCTCGACCTTGGATGCGGTGGCATGGCGCGCGCAGGCGGCAGGCGTGAGAGGTACTGTAGCTGTGGTGGAAGATGCCATGCGCCACGAGATCTACCCCGGCGTCTACGAGCTGGATGATGCCGGCGCGCACCGCGCGTTTGAGACCGAATGCGTGCTTGCGGCCGACGACTGCATAGATCTTCTCGCCCAGCGCACCGACGCCAGCAGTCTGGCGCTCGTGGGCAACGCGCTCAACAAATATGCCGATAAATTCTTGGCGGCAGCAGACTTTACCTTGCTTCCAGAGGAGCTTTGGCTGCCAGACGGCTACTCGCTGGTGAGGTCGGTTTTGGCGCCGTGGCGCCAGGCGCCGGTGGGCGATGGTGATCCGGCGCTCGTGCTTCCCATCTATACCCGGCTCTCTGACGCGGAGGAGACCGAGCGCGTGCGCCTTGGCCTGAAAGAGCCCAAAAGCGTGGCTATCACGGGTGTGGATGATGCTTTGGCGGGCGCACATCTGCAACTGCGGCCCATGTCCGTGCACGATGTGCCCCAGGTGGCGGCGCTTGAGCAAGAGGTGTTTGCGGATGCCGCACATACCCCCTGGACTGCGCAGATGTTTGAAGACGAGCTTGGCCTGCCCCAGCGCAGCTGGTGGGTGGCCCACGACCAGGGAACCATTGTGGGCTTTGCGGGAGGCCAGCTGGCGGGGTCTGATTTTGAGATCTTGGATGTGGCGGTGGCGCCGGCGCGCCGCCGGCAAAAGATTGCATCGCGCCTGATAGCACGCGTTGTCTACGACGGCCAAATGCTCAATGCCACCACGGCCTCCCTTGAGGTCGAGAAGAACAATGCTGCAGCTCAGGCTACGTATGCGCACCTGGGCTTTGCGGAGGTGGCACAGCGCCCCAACTACTACGCGCCAGGCATTGATGCGCTCATCATGAAAAGTGATCTGCCGCTGGCACAAGAGGTGGATCTTGACCACGGACCAGCTGAGCCCACGGCGCGTCTGCGCACGTGGCCACCGGTGCGAGAAAAACGTGCGCCCGAGGTGGCCCGTCGCGTGGCAGATGCGGCACCGCTCGTGCTTGCCATTGAGTCTTCCTGTGATGAGACGGCCATGGCTATCATTGATGGCACGGGCGCTATTCTGGCAAATGTGGTGGCAACGTCCATTGATTTCCACGCGCGCTTTGGCGGCGTGGTGCCAGAGATTGCGTCGAGAAAGCACGTGGAGGCCATCGTTGGCGTCTATGAGGAGGCCATGGAACAGGCGGGCAAGCATTTTGGCGCAGATACCCTCACGGTCGATGACCTGGCAGGAATTGGCGTGACTGCAGGGCCTGGACTTGTGGGCGCGCTGGTAGTGGGCGTAGCCTTTGCCAAGGGGCTTGCGTGTGCATCAGGAAAGCCGCTCATCCCGGTAAACCACCTGGAAGGCCATATGCTCGCCAACCTGTTTGCCAACCCCGATCTCACCCCTCCTTTTGTGGCAAGCCTCGTCTCCGGCGGAAACACCATGCTGGTACATGTCAAGAGCTGGGGAGATATGGAAATCCTGGGCGCCACCATAGATGACGCGGTGGGAGAGGCCTTTGACAAGGTTTCAAAGGCGCTTGGCCTGGGCTATCCAGGAGGCCCCATCATTTCCAAATATGCAGCTCAGGGTAACAAGAAGGCCATTCATTTCCCGCGTGCCATGATGCATTCAGGAGACTATCGCTTCTCGCTCTCTGGCCTCAAGACGGCGGTGATCACCTATATAGAAGGTGAAGCCAAAGCGGGACGGCCTATCAACCTGCCAGACCTGGCTGCCTCTTTTGAGGCTGCAGTCATAGATGTGCAGGTGGCAAAGGCGGTGCGCGCTGTTGAAGAGACCGGTGTGCACGAGTTTTGCGTCGGCGGCGGCGTGGCTGCAAATCCCGAGCTCAGAGAGGCCTACATCTCAACATTTGGGAAGCGTGGCGTGCGTGTGAGCGTACCGCCCATGGTGGTCTGCGGCGATAACGGCGCCATGATTGCCGTGGCCGCCCTAAGAAGCCTTCGCGCGCAGGCCGACTTCATAGAGTATCCGCGAGAAGGTCTTGCGCTGGACGCTCTGCCCAATGCCGCCCTTTCCACCTGGACATCAGATAGGGATCCTCACGTGGACACCAGCTCGTGGCCACCCGCACCGCCTGCACCCGCGCCGGCACCCGTGTCTGCCCATTGAGTATGTTTGTGGCACTTTTATGCAACATATTTCATAGCGGTTAAGGAGTGCCGTGTGGGTTTTTTCCACAGGCGCCAAGCGCTACACTAGCGGAGCACCGTAACTTTCTCGCATTAAGTTGCAAGGGGGAGAGAAATGGGTTCTCTCCGGTTGCGAGTGCGAAAGGGGATTCTTACCAATCTACGTACAGGAAGAGGAATGACCATGACTAAGAAGATTGAATCCTTATCGCAGATACCAGCAAACTCCAGTGGATGTTCACGTCGTGGATTTCTCAAGCTTTCTGGCGCAGTAGCAGGCATGGGTGGCGCACTGTTCTTGGCCGGATGCGGCCCTGCTGCCCAAGGTGTTTCCTCTAATGAGTCATCAGCTACAGATGCTGATGCCAGCAGTGAGACCTTAGGTGACGGCAAGACGCTGCGCGTTGGTATGGAGGCAGCGTATGCCCCCTACAACTGGCAGACATCTGAAGAGACCGAGTTCACCATTCCTATTCAAAACGTCTCCGGCGCCTATGCGGATGGTTATGATGTGCAATTTGCCAAGACCATTGCGGATGCGCTGGGTATGGAGCCTGTCGCGGTCAAGATGAGCTTCTCGGGCCTCATTGACTCACTCAACAACGGCCAGATTGACATCATCTGCGCAGGTATGTCTGCAACCGATGAGCGCCGCCAGGCCATTGATTTTTCAGATCCCTACTTTGAAGGTCGCTTTGGCCTCTTGGTCAAGAAGGACTCCGCCTACGCGTCTGCCACCTCGCTTGAGGACTTTTCCGGCGCCACGGTCTTGGGCCAGAAGGACACGCTGCTTGACACCATTATTGATGATATCCCCAACGTGAACCACGCCACGCCCGTTGACTCCGTGCCCTCGCAGCTTTCCCAGCTCAACCAGGGTACGTGCGACGCTATCACCTACAACGTGGAGAACACCGACGGCTTCTTGCGCACTAACCCAGATCTGGTGGCCGTGAACTTTGCAGATGGCAAGGGCTTCCAGGAGACCGTGCCGGCAAATGCGGGCATCAAGAAGGGTCAAGACGCCATCTTGCAGAAGATCAACGATGCCATAGGCACGGTTTCGCAGACAGATAGAGATGAGATCTTCCAGGCGTGCGTTGACCGCCAGCCGGAGTAACACCTTCACATACGTGCATATATGCCCTGTCGCTTGGCGGCAGGGCGTTTTGCGCTCACGGTCACGTGCCACGGCTGCTACGTAAGTGGCATCAAAAAAGTAACCTCGTACAAGATTGTAATATCTCCTAAAGGAGTGGGTCATGGGTCAAAAAAAGGCGAGAAGTGCTGCGCCCAAGGGAGCACCAACGGGAAGATGCGCCCGTCTTGCGCGCTTTGTCGCGGCCGATCATCGCTACGTGTTTTTGGGCACCTCAGCCATTGCGCTGGTGGGCATGTGGTTTTCCATGCAGCCGAGAAGTACTTGGAGCTTTCTGGCGGGTGCCTATGCGCTTGAGGTTGTCATGTACTATGTCCTTGCCGCCTTTGTGCTGATCTCTCTGGTGGCACTGGTGAACAAGCTCGTGAAGTGGCACGACTATGCCACCACGTCACCTCTGGTACAGCCGGCGTTCAAGAAGGCAGAGCGCATCTACTCCTATGTGGTATGTGCTATCACACTGATTCTTTTTATTGACCGCGCCATCATGGGCTTTGGCGCCATCGTCTCTTCAAGCGTTGCGGCACAATCCAACCCCCAGGGCTTTTTGGAAGGTGCGGTCTACATGGTGTGGCAGGGGCGTGACATCTTTGCCCACGGCATCCTCACCACGGTTGAGCTTGCCGTCTTTGGCACGCTTATCGCCTTTGTGCTGGCAATTCTTTTGGTGTTCTTGCGCATCCAGCACATAGACAAGCCCGACAATGACTTCGTGCGCTTCTTGAAGGTCATTGGCGTCTACTTTGCCAAGATATATTCTGCCGTGGTGCGCGGCACGCCTATGATGGTGCAGTCTTTGCTCATCTACTTTGCCGGCTTTGCGCTGCTGCGTGGTCTGGGCATGGCAAGCGGAGACATCAACGGCATCTGGTCTGCATTTGTGGCAGGCCTGGTCACCATCTCTCTCAACTCAACGGCCTACATGATGGAGGTCTTGCGCGGCGGCATCGAGGCCGTCGATGCAGGGCAGACAGAAGCCGCGCGCTCACTGGGCTTATCGCAATGGCAGGCCATGAGCAAAGTCGTATTTCCTCAGGGCATCAAAAACGCCGTTCCAGCCCTTTCTAACGAGCTGGTCATCAACATCAAGGATTCATCTGTTCTGTCCGTTATTGGCGTCTTTGACCTCATGTTTGCAACAACTACTGTCGCGGGTATTTACTATCGCCAGCTTGAGGTATATGTGGTGGCAACCATCTGCTACCTCATCTTGACGCTCATTGCCTCCAAGCTCTTGTCCGTATTTGCCAAGCACCTGGAGGTCTCTGCGCCAGGACCGGTCCTGGGCACATCTGATGTCACATCCACAACGGGAACGGCTGGCGCTAAGGCAGATCCTGCCCGCGTCAAGACGGCTTCTAGTTCCAACGATCCATCGGGGAGGTAGCACGATGGCAGCTGAAGAGAACACGCAAGATATGCACGTGCCTGAACAGACGACAGCTGTGGCCGCAGAGCCGGTGGTTAAGGTGGAAGGCCTCCACAAGAGCTTTGGCGCTCATGAGGTCTTGAAGGGCATTGATTTTGAGGTGATGCCGGGCGAGGTTGTGACCATTATCGGCGCATCGGGCTCGGGTAAATCCACCTTTTTGCGCTGCTTGAATCTGCTGGAAACGCCTGATCTAGGACATGTGTGGTTCCACGGGCAAGACCTTGCAGCAGAGCATGTTGATGTGAACCGCCTGCGCGAGAAGATCGGCATGGTGTTTCAAAGTTTCAACCTCTTCAACAATCTCAACGTGTTGGAGAACTGCACTTTGGCGCCGGTGACGCTCAAGAAGGCCAGCAAGCAAGAGGCAGAGCGCGCAGCGCTTGAGAACCTTGATGCAGTGGGCCTGAAGGACTTTGCCCAGGCATCGGTCACCTCACTGTCGGGCGGCCAGAAGCAGCGCGTGGCCATAGCGCGAGCGCTCTGCATGAAGCCTGACCTCATGCTCTTCGACGAGCCCACGAGCGCCCTTGACCCAGAGATCGTGGGCGAGGTCTTAAACGTTATGAGAGATCTGGCATCGCAGGGCATGACCATGGTCGTGGTGACCCACGAGATGGACTTTGCCAAAAATGTGTCCGATAAGGTCGTGTTTATGGATGAGGGTGTGATAGCAGAGGCGGGTAAGCCCTCTGACCTGTTTGTTCATCCCCAGCAGGAGCGCACCCGCGCATTCTTGTCTCGCTATCTGGAAGATACAGGCCAAGCGTAAGAGACGGCGCTCGTGCGGCTTTCCATATAGCCTTGTACCTGCAGCTTTGGAGGATAGAGGGATAGACATGGCGTTTGTCTGGCGTTTCTTCAATCATGAGGATGACTACGACGATCTGGATCAGGAAGCGGTGTGCGCACGGCTCGGCCACATTCTGTCCATCCCTACGGTCGATGGTCCCACGCCAGATACGACCAATTGGCAGGCGTTTGACGAACTTGTCGCCTTCTTTAGAAAAAGCTACCCGCACGTCTTTGAGGCGGCTACGTTTGAGCAGGTAGACCACTCTATCATACTGGACATCCCCGGCTCAGATACAAACCTCAAACCCTTCATGTTCATGGGTCACATGGACGTGGTGCCCGTTATCCCTGGTACCGAGACGGACTGGACGCATCCCGCGTTTTCCGGCGTGGTGGACGACGAGTACATTTGGGGTCGCGGCGCGCTTGACATGAAAGACCATGTGACGGGTGCCTTGGAGGCGGCGGAATATGTTCTGTCGCACAAAAAATCGCTGGCCAGACGCCTTATCCTCTGCTTTGGTCAGGATGAGGAAACCACGCAAAACGGTGCGCGCTATCTTGCTCAACACCTTGCAGATAAGGGTATTGAGCTGGAGTTTTTGGTGGACGAGGGCGATTATGAGATCGTTGACGCCGCCCAGTTTGGCGCACCCGGCACCTATGGGATGCGCGTGAGTTTGGCCGAGAAGGGCTATGCGGATATCAAACTCACGGCGCGGAGCGCAGGCGGCCACTCGTCCAATCCGTTTGGCGGCACGTCTTTGTCAAAGCTTGCCGAGGCAATCTCTCGCGTGCAAAACGAGGCATGGCCGCACCAACTCACGGAAATTGACCAGCTTATGCTGCGTGCGCTCGCGCCCATCATCACCGAAGAGCCCATGGCAAGCCTGGTGGGTCATGCGGGCGAGAAGATCATGGATAACGCAGATGCCCTGGTAGAGCACTTCCTGTCTAAGAAGGAGCTCTACCCGTTGGTTACCACCACCGTGGCGCCCACCATGATTGAAGGGGGATCGAGCCAAGCCAACGTGATGCCGCAGGACATGAGTGCCACCATCAACTTCCGCATGCTGCCAGGACACACAGCTCAGCAGGTGTATGAGCGCGTGTGTGAGCTGGTGGCGGACCTGGGTGTGGAAGTTGAGCTGGTTGGCGCAAGCATGAATGACGCCTCGCGGATTTCTCGCGCAGACGGGCTGGGTTTCAAGGCGCTTGAGCGCGTGGCAGCTCGCTATTTTGTTGACCCTGACACGCGCGAGCCCATAAAGCTCATCCCCTCCATCGTGATAGGTGCAACAGATGCTCATATGTATGAGGGTATCTGTGATTCGTGTCTGCGCTTTTCTGCCTTTGTGGCAGACACCTGTGAGGTGGAGCGCGGCGTGCATGGAACGGATGAGCGCATAACCAAGCGGGCATACCTCATGGGTGTTCGCTTCTTCATCCGTCTCATAGAAGAGGTGTGCGTGGCATAATGGGCTGGAATGTCCCTGCGTCATGCCGTCAGCGGTGAGCCCTCAAGCCAAAAGCCACCGCGTGGGCCGCAGGGGCACACTTTGCCGGCTCTCTTGAAAGGCTCGCTCATGCGTGACGGATTTGTTAAGGTTGCTGCGCGCTCACCGAAGGTGATCGTCGCAGATGTTGCCGCAAACACAGAGGCACTTATCGCAGATATGCGTGAGGTCACACAAGATGAGCGGCCCCGGATCATCGTCTATCCAGAGCTCTGCATAACGGGCTATACCTGCGAAGATCTCTTCTGGCAAGACGCGCTTATCAGCGCGGCAGAAGAGGGTGTGGCGCGTGTGAGGGAGGCAACGCACGAGGTGGATGCGCTCGTGTTGGTGGGCGCCCCTGTCCGTGTTGGCGCCAAACTCTATAACTGTGCGGTGGTGTTGGCTCACGGCCACGTGCTGGGGGTTGTGCCAAAGAAGAATCTTCCCAACTACAACGAGTTTTACGAGCTCAGACACTTTGTGCCTGCGCCGCGCGACACCTTTGAGATCACCTTTTTGGATGAGCGCGTGCCCTTTGGCACCAAACAGCTTTTCACCTGCAGAACCATGCCTGACCTGTGTGTTGGCGTGGAGCTCTGCGAGGACTTGTGGGTGGTAGCCCCGCCTTCTCAAGACCACGCACGGGCAGGCGCTACCATCATCTGTAACCTCTCTGCATCAGATGCTGTCGTGGGCAAGGCCGACTACCGCTGCCAGCTCGTGTCAGGTCAGAGCGCGCGGCTGGTCGCAGGCTATATCTACGCCAGTGCCGGCTGGGGGGAGTCCACGCAGGATCTGGTTTTCTCCGCGCATGATCTTATCGCCGAGAATGGCGTGGTGCTTGCGGAGGCAAAGCCGTTTGGTACGTGTTCGGCGTCGTCTGAAATCGACGTGAACATGCTGGCTCAGGAGCGCCGCCGCATCTCTACTTTTGACGTTGATGCAGCGTCAGGGGGGTATGTGAGGACGTCGTTTGAGCTTGAACTTGAGACGTGTGCGCTCACGCGCTGGGTGGATCCGCACCCGTTTGTGCCGGCAGATAGCACGCGGCGCCACGAGCGTTCTGAGGAAGTGTTTTCCATCCAGGCATATGGCCTGGCTAAGCGGCTTCAGCACACCCATGCAAAGACAGCGGTGATTGGTGTTTCGGGAGGACTTGACTCCACGCTGGCGCTTCTGGTTATGGTGCGCGCGTTTGACATTTTGGGTCTTGATAGAAAGGGCATTGTGGCGGTGACCATGCCCGGCTTTGGCACTACCACGCGGACACACAATAATGCCCTTGATCTCACGGCGTGCTTGGGCTGCACGCTGAGAGAGGTGAGCATTGCCAAGGCGGTCAGGCAGCACTTCAAAGACATTGGACACGCGGAAGATGATCTTTCGGTCACCTATGAAAATGCACAGGCGCGTGAGCGCACGCAAATCCTGATGGATATTGCCAACGATATCGGCGGCATGGTGGTGGGTACCGGTGACCTCTCTGAGCTGGCGTTGGGTTGGGCCACTTATAACGCCGACCACATGTCCATGTATGGCGTGAACGCCGGTGTGCCCAAGACGCTCGTGCGCCATCTGGTGCGCTACGTGGCAGATATCAGCTCAGATGATGAGGTTAAGCGCGTGCTTCTAGACGTCCTGGACACGCCCGTGTCACCTGAGCTTTTGCCGGCAGATGCCCACGGGGAGATTGCGCAGAAGACAGAAGACTTGGTGGGGCCCTATGAGCTGCATGACTTCTTCCTCTACCAGGTGCTGCGCCGCAACTTTGCACCGCGTAAAGTGGCACGACTGGCATGCTATGCGCTTGAGCCCGAGGGCTACAGCAAAGAGGAGATCATCTCTTGGCTCAAGGTCTTCTACCGCAGGTTCTTCTCGCAGCAGTTCAAGCGAAGCTGTTTGCCTGACGGTCCTAAGGTGGGAACGGTTGCGGTGTCTCCGCGCGGAGACTTGCGCATGCCATCCGATGCGTCGTGCGCGCTCTGGCTGAAGGAGCTCGACGAATCTTTTCTCTAGGCTCCTGGGATAGAAAATCTAAGTCGCTGTTTAGAAGATTTTTTTAATCTAGACGGAATAAATTCTGTGAGTTGGGTATTATCCACAGTGTTGGAAACGTGCGGCCCAAAATTGGGCCGGCGGATTGGGTGAGCGCCGTTTGGCGTGCAAGAAGGAGGTACTTTTAAATGACTCTGAAGCCTCTGGGTGATCGCGTTTTGGTAAAGCCTGCTCCCAAAGAGGAGAAGACGTCCACGGGTCTGTATATCTCAAGTGGCGCACAGGAGAAGCCGCAGCGCGGTGAGGTCGTGGCCGTGGGCGCTGGCAAGCTTGATGACAAAGGCGCGCGTATTGCCCTTGATGTTAAGCCCGGTGATCAAGTCTTTTACGGTAAGTTTGGCGGCAATGAGGTCAAGATTGACGGAGAGGATTACCTGCTTCTCCGCGCCGACGACATCTACGCCGTTATTGAGGACTAACCACTCATCTGATTTCATGCTCGTTTGATTTTGGAGGATATTGATATGGCTAAAGATATTGTCTTTGGTACCGATGCTCGCGCCAAGCTTGCCAAGGGTGTCAACACGCTGGCAGATGCGGTGACCACCACGCTTGGACCTAAGGGCCGCTATGTGGCACTTCAGCGCTCCTATGGCGCTCCCACCATCACCAACGATGGCGTGTCTGTTGCAAAAGAGATTGAGCTTAAAGACCCCATTGAGAACATGGGCGCTCAGCTGGTTAAAGAAGTTGCAACCAAGACCAACGACACCGTGGGTGACGGCACCACCACAGCAACGCTTCTTGCTCAGGTTATTGTAAATGAGGGTCTGCGCAATGTTGCCGCTGGTGCAAACCCCATCGCTATCCGCCGCGGTGTGGACAAGGCTGTGAACGCCGCTGTGGAGCAGATGAAGAGTGCAGCACAGGATGTTTCCACCAAGGATCAGATTGCTGCTGTTGGCACCATTTCCGCTGGTGATCCAGAGATTGGCGAGAAGATCTCTGATGCTATGGAGGTTGTGGGCAAAGACGGCGTTATCACCGTTGATGAGTCCCAGACCTTTGGCATTGACATTGAGACGGTTGAGGGCATGCAGTTTGACAAGGGCTACATCTCTCCGTACTTTGCCACCAACAATGATTCCATGACCGCAGAGCTGCAGAGCCCCTACATCCTGATGACTGACCAGAAGGTCTCCAACATTCAGGACATCCTGCCTATCCTTGAGGCTGTCCAGAAGCAGAGCGCACCGCTGCTCATCATTGCTGAGGATGTTGATGGTGAGGCTTTGGCTACCCTCATCCTGAACAAGCTCCGTGGCGTGCTCAACATTGCTGCTGTTAAGGCTCCTGGCTATGGTGATCGCCGTAAGCGCATGCTTGAGGACATTGCAGTTCTGACCGGCGGTCAGGTTGCTATGAAGGAGCTTGGCATCAACCTCACCGATGTCACCGCAGAGATGCTCGGCCGTGCTAAGTCCGTGAAGATCACCAAGGACAACACCACCATCGTGGGCGGCGCTGGCTCCAAGGAGGCCATCGAGGAGCGCATCTCACAGATCAAGAATGAGTACGAGAACTCCACGTCTGACTTTGACAAGGAGAAGCTCCAGGAGCGCGCAGCTAAGCTCTCTGGCGGCGTTGCTGTGATCAAGGTTGGCGCAGCTACCGAGTCTGAGCTCAAGGAGATCAAGCACCGCATTGAGGACGCACTCCAGGCTACCCGTGCAGCCGTGGAGGAAGGCATCGTCGCTGGTGGCGGCGTTGCATTCCTGGCAGCTGCCAAGGCTCTGGACGCTGTTGAGACTGCAGATGCTGACGAGAAGATCGGCGTGGACATTGTCCGCCGTGCGCTTCAGGCACCGGTCAAGACCATTGCTTCCAACGCTGGCTTTGAGGGCTCTGTTGTGGTCGAGAAGATCAAGGGCCTCAAAGAGGGCGAGGGCCTGAACTCCGCAAACGGCGAGTGGGGCAACATGATTGAGATGGGCGTTCTGGATCCTGTCAAGGTCACCCGCACCACGCTGCAAAACGCTGCATCCATTGCATCGCTCATTCTCATCACCGAGGCTACGGTTTCTGATGAGCCGAAGGACACCACCATTGAGGAGGCAATCTCCGCTGCTGCCGCACAGGGCGGTCAGGGTGGCGCCTACTAAGCAAGGACGCAGCGAGGCGCTAGGGCGCTAGGGCGCAGCTAGGAGCAGGCAAGCACCTGCAAGCACCTGCAAACACCTGCAAGCACCTGCAAGCACCTGCGCAAGGTGTCTTCAAAGAGGTTTGTGTGATACCACAAGGCGGCTGGATTTTATGTCCAGCCGCCTTTCTTAAGTGGGCTAGAATAGGAGTTCGCATGTTTGAGGGGGAGAGCTCCTTTTTGAGAGGTAGAACATGGCGCAAAAGCATGATTTGCTCGATGACATCATTGATATCCAGGACAATTGGGGTGCGGTGCAAAATCCGCTGGGTGAGGTGGCAAATGTCTTAACCCAAGATCCTTCAACCATGAAGGTGTATGACCCCTCTGACTACAAATTCAAGCCGCGCGTCAACTCCATCTTCTGCGTTACCTGCGCAACTAAGAATCCAGAGGCATGCACGCGCTGCTTGGACATCTGCCCTGTGGATGCCATCACCATCAAGGGCTCTTCGGTCAAGGTGTCAGATACCTGCAGAAAATGTGGCCTCTGCGCCAGCGTATGCCCCACGGAGGTCTTCATCTTAGGTACCTTGGCGCCCCTCCAGCTCTACCGGCGCATAGCGGAGATTGCCTCCAAGTTTGAGGAGTGCTACATCACTTGCACGCGCGCGCTGGGCAGGCTGCCCAAGGAGAACGAGATCCTCCTGCCGTGTGTGGGCGTACTTTCTACCTCCATGTGGTTCTCGCTTTTGTGTGAATATCCCAACCTCAATGTGTATCTGCCCATGGGCATATGCGACAAGTGCCGCACCACCACGGGAGAAGAGCTCTTGGGCGACAACATAGCTGCAGGTGAGGAGCTTTCCGGTGAGTCTGTGGGGCTTGAGGTGGACGAGAAGAACCTGAACCATGAACAGTCGCGCGCTTATAGGCGCTCACAGTTTGTGAGCGAGCTGGCAACGTCTGCGACGCGACTGGTTTCTCGCTCAAATCCTGCGTTAGCAGGAGCTCAAGCGGTGGCGCAGCGCATACAACGTCACACGCAGCAGATCAATGAGCTGCAACGGACGCTTGAGAAGGCGGTAGGTGCTCAGACCACGCAGAATCGTCGGCATATCTTGACGCAAAATCGCAAGCTCATGCTGACGGCACTGCAGAAGTATCCGGATCTGGCGGAGGATTTTGAGCTGTCGGTGCCGGTATGTGATTCGACGCGCTGCACCAAGTGCGGAGATTGCGTCAAAGCGTGTCCTGTGCATGCAAATGACCTGGATAAGCAGGGACATTTCTCAGTGGAGGCGGCGTATTGTGTGAACTGCGGGGCATGCGCGGTGGCGTGCCCGGAAGACGCCTTGCGCATGGTGCCGTGCGATACACAGGATTTGGTGATCCCAGACGAAGAGGCTGAGCGTCGCAAGAGAATTGCTGAGCAGAAGCGTAAGAAGGCCAAGGAGCTGCAAGAATCTGGCAAGAAACTCCTTAACAAGGGCATGGATGCGCTTGAGAAGCTAGACGATGGAGAATAAGGAGCAATAGTCGTGTCACTCTCAATAGGTATTGTTGGTCTGCCAAATGTAGGAAAATCCACGCTGTTTACGGCGCTCACCAAGAAGGGCGGTCTTGCCGCAAACTATCCGTTTGCTACCATCGACCCCAACGTGGGCATTGTAAACGTGCCGGATCCTCGCCTGGATAAGCTGGCAGAGATGGTAAATCCGCAGCGCATCATGCCTGCGACCGTTGAGTTTGTAGACATTGCAGGCCTGGTTAAGGGCGCCAACGAGGGCGAGGGCTTGGGAAACCAGTTCTTGGCCAACATCCGCAACTGTGATGCCATCTGCGAGGTTGTGCGCTACTTTAAGGATCCGGACGTGGTGCATGTGGATGGCCGCGTGGATCCTCTGGCAGATGCGGATACCATCCAGACGGAGCTGGTGCTGGCAGATTACAGCTCGGTGGAGCGCGCGCTGCCCAAGCTGGAAAAAGAGGCCAAGCGTGACAAAGACTTAAAGCCGCGCCTGGATGTTGCCAAGCGGCTGTATGAGTGGCTGGGCGCGGGCAAGCGTGCTTTGGACATGGAGATGACCGACGACGAGCGCGCGGCAGCGCATGATCTCTTCTTGCTCACCATGAAGCCCATCTTGTACGTGGCCAACTGTGATGAAGACCAGCTGCAGGACGACTTTGCGCCCATCGGTGGCCAGACGCCCATTCCTATCTGCGCAGAAGTTGAGGCAGAGCTGTCTGAGCTGGACAGTGACGAGGCGGCGGAGTACCTGGCGTCGCTGGGGCTTGAGGAGCCGGGCCTGGCAGTTTTGGCGCGCGCGGCCTACCGTCTACTGGGGCTGCAGAGCTTCTTTACGGCAGGGCCTAAGGAGGTTCGTGCATGGACCGTGCGCATTGGCGCCAAGGCGCCTGAGGCTGCTGGCGTGATCCACTCAGACTTCGAGCGCGGATTCATCAAAGCTGAAACCATTTCATACGACGACTACGTGAATCTGGGTGGGGAGTCAGGCGCGCGTGAGGCCGGAAGACTCCGCATGGAAGGCAAGGATTACGTGGTGCAAGACGGAGACGTGATGGTCTTCCGCTTTAACGTCTAACATAACGCCGCATCATAAGGCGAGAAGAGCTGCGTATATGCAGCCGTGCACGCAACGGGGCCAGTTTCATGGAGAAGCTGGCCCCGTTGCGGTATAGGTTTGGCCCGCCTGTGGCAAGGTCGTGGCTAGTTTGTGGCAAGGTTTGCCTGGGCTTCACCCAGAAGCACCACCACATCACCAGAGGTTGTTACCGATCCATCGTTGGCGACAACGCTGATGCCCTGACCTAAGGTTTTTGCAATGGCCTCGGCACGCTCTTTGTTGCCCTGACCGTTGTAGTAGATCTTGGTTTCCGCATATCCAAAGCTCGCGGCATTGCGTGACTCCGTGTCATAACCTTCTTGTGCAAGGCGCTTTGCTACCGACGTACCAAGTCCCGGTGCGCCCGCACCATTAAGCACGATGACCTTGCCGCTGTTGGTCGGCTTGCTTGAGCTGGAGCTGGTGCTGGAACTGGAGTCCGACCCCGACCCTGTGTCGGCGCTCTCAGAGGAGGAGCCGTCAGATCCGTCGTCGCCGCCATCAGAAGCAGAAGATTTTGCATCAGAAACAGAGCCTGCCACGCCTGCGGTTTCATCCTGCGAGTCATCCTCATACGGAGGCAGACCCTCATTCACGCGCTGCATGATCGACTGCCATTCTTGCTCGTTGATCTTCTCGTACCATACGCCGTGGTAGTAATAGCCCTCCGTGGGCGTCATGGCCGTGTAGACGTCCTCGTCCATGTTGATGTTTTTCATCTGGTTGGCCAGGCTTAAGATATCGGTGAGCGACATATCCGTGGTGATGCTGTCTGCCATAGCAGAAATGCTGCTCACCTTGGTCGTGGCGTCGCTTGCCAGCACCTTCTTGATGATGGCGGCAATAACCATGCGCTGGTTGGCCGCACGGTAGGTGTCGCCGTCTCCGTACTCGTCGTAGGCATGGCGGCAGCGGCAGAGCAGAAGGGCCGTGTTGCCATCTAAGGTCTGCTCGCCGGCGGCCAAGTCAAGGCCTGTGTAATTGGGGTCATAGACGTCGGTCGGCAGATTGACCGTGATGCCGCCAATGGAGTCCACAATCTGGGTAAACGAGTCAAAATCGACCTCGGCGTAGTGGGAGATATTGACGCCTGCCAGCTGATTGACCGTCTTGATAACAAGCGAGCCACCGCCATAGGCGTAGGCAGAATTGAGCTTACCCTCCCCGTAGCCATCTATGTCTACCAGCGCATCTCTGTGAAGCGACACCATGGTGACCTTCACGTTTACCGGGTCAATGCGCACCAGCATCATGGAGTCAGAGCGGCCGGTGTCTTGCTCTTGGGCGCGCTCTTCGCCGGTGTCAACGCCCATCAACAGGAGGTAGAAGGGCTCATCGTAGGAGGTTGTCGCCAGTTGGGCGAGAAGATCTTGATCTGTAAGCCCCAAGCGTGCCCCGAGGTCAAACACGTACGCACCTGCTGCGATGATGCCTGTCAGGCAGACGGCCAGTACAGAAATGAGGGCGATCTTGATGCCGCGATGCCGTGCCTGCTCCTGGCGTTTTTTGGTATATCTACCTGCGGTGTTCTCACGGGAGAGGGCATGGGCAGTGTAGTGAGGTGCGGCCTTGCTATCCGCTGGAGACGTATTCTTCTGCGCATCGTTGTGACGGTTACGGCGAAGCACTAAGAACTCCTCAGCTGGCTTGTGCGGATAAGGTGCTGTAATAGTTTAGTAGCTCTGGCGCAGGTGAGATGCCTCAGGCCAAGAAGTCCACAAAGACCATGCGAGCTGAATGCCTAAAGCTGGCACGCAGCTGCAGGCACGCACGTGGCAAGCTGCAGGCACGCACGTGGCACGCTACGAGCGGCTGGAGCTGCCAGTGATCTCAACCGCGTTGGCGCCAGCGGTCGAGTTGCTGACGGTGGAGCTAGAAGATTCGCTGTTCTTCTCGCTTGACGAATCATTAGAGTCACTGGTTGAGTCGTCCGAATCGTCACCATCACCCGAATCGCCGTCCGAGCCAGAGCCAATGGTACCGGCAACGCCGCGCGTGGGATCATCCTCTTCCGATGCGTACGGGGACAGGCCCTCGTCCACGCGTGCCATCATTTCCTGCCAGGCGGTAACGTCGCAGATCTCGTACCAGATGTTGTTGATGTACTTGGACGTGGTGGGATCCATGCCGGTCATCACGTCTTCGCTCACGTTGAGCGTCTTCATCTGGTTGGCAAGGTCCAAGATCTCACCCAGGCTCATGTCCGTGCGGACGTTGTCGGCCAAGGTTGAGATGGTTGTGGCAATGGTTGCGGGGTCACTTTGCAGGATTTTTTGGATGATAGCGCTGATCACCATGCGCTGGTTGGCCGCGCGGTAGGTGTCGCCGTCGCCGTAGTCGTCGTAGGCATGGCGTGCGCGGCACAGGAGCATAGCGGTGTGGCCGTCCAAGGTTTGCTCGCCCGCCTCAAGGTCAAGGCCGGTGTAGTGCGGATCCTTCACGGCAATCGGCAGGTTCACCGTAATGCCGCCTACCTGGTCAACAATGGATTCAAAGGAGTCCAGATTGACTTCGGCATAGTGAGAGATGTCCACGCCGGCAAACTCTGAAACCACCTGCGTGGCGTAGCTGGCGCCGCCCAGAGCGTAGGCGGCGTTGATCTTTTGCTGTCCGTTAGAGCCCAGGTCAACCAGGGTATCGCGATGGATGGAGACCATGGTAACCTTCACGTTTTTGGGGTCTACGCGCACGAGCACAATGGAGTCAGAACGGTATGCGCTGTCCGATTCACCATATTGGGAACTTGCGGCGCGCGCGGCGTCTTTGTCCGTGCCAAGCAAGAGCATGTAGAAGGGCTCGCCCGCCTCTGTGGTGGTGAGCTCAGAGATCAGATTGGGATCCACATTGCTCGTTAGTTTTTGGTCAATGCTGTGGAGATATGCATACGCCGCACCAGCTCCGGCCAGGATCACGATCAGAAGAGAAATGAGTACGGCCCTCAGCACGTGGCGCTTGCGCTTGGCTTTCTTGCCCGTGGGGTCAGAATCGTAGGGGTTGGGGCGCTGCGCCTGCGCTTCTGGGCTCACATCTGCCAGCGGCGTGAAGCCGACGGCGTCCGCGTCTGCACCTGCGTTGGCAACCTCGGCTCCGGCAGCGTCTGCGTCAGCCGCGCCGGCGCTACCTGCGTCGCCATACGTGCGGGGCGAGAAGTTCTGCTCGCCCGAAGGCGCTTCATACGCGCTGCGCTGGGTGTCAATCACCAGTGTGGGGTTGTCGTCTGCAAATGGGTCGTCGAGCGACGCAAATGGATCTGCACCAGAGAACGGATCCGCGGACGGCGCTGCGGACGGCGCTGCGGACGGCGTTGCCGACGGCGTTGCCGACGGCGTTGCGGCCGACGGTGCCGCATCCGCGCCCGAGCTTATGCCAGCTAGGATGCGGTCGATATCTGCCTCGGTAGCGGCGCTGCTTATGGCCGCATCTTGCGGGCGATGTTTTGCCGCCTCAAGGTAGACGGCCGTAGAGTCAGGATCTACGTGGGAAAACGCCGCCTGCCATGCAGGTGCGGAGCCAGACGCTGCATCCTGGTTCTTCTCGCCCGCGGCATGCGCAGCATGTTTGCCAACAAAGAACGCGCCCGTCTCATCGGTAGGCGCGGCGCTCTTGAAGTGCGCGCCCCGGCGCTGGCCCAAAGAGGCCGTATCATCTGCATTAAAGGTATGCGAACTGTCTTGGTTGTCTTTTGGGGACACAAGATCTCCGATCAATGCGTGTGTCCTCCGCAAATGCGTGCAAGATTGCTAGACTGGGAGGACATGCCCGCAGCGCGCGCCCGCGCGTGCAAACGAGTACCTAACATGACAGTAGTACAGAGGAATGATACACCTAACAGCGGTTTTGTTAAAACCCACACATTTGGAGGACGAATGCAGACTAAGATGCCCGCTCAATTTGTTGCAGTTTTGGATTTTGGCGCTCAATATGGGCAGCTTATTGCACGTAGAGTTCGCGATCTCAACGTGTATTCGGAGATTTTTCCCTGTGACATTTCTGCGGCGGAGCTGGGCGAGAAAAAGCCTGCTGCCGTGATTCTTTCCGGCGGACCGGCCTCGGTCTACGCCGATGACGCGCCGGACATGGACGCGGGCATCTTTGAGCTGGGCGTGCCGGTGCTGGGTTTTTGCTACGGCCAGCAGATCATGGCCGTGAAGCTGGGCGGATCGGTGGGCCATACCGAGAAGGGTGAGTACGGACCGGCCAAGCTGACGCGCGGTGCCGGAAGCGCCAGTCAGAGCGCGCTTTTCCAGAATACACCCACGTCACAGACCGTGTGGATGAGCCATCGCGACGCCGTAAGTGACGTGCCCGCAGGCTTTAGCATCACCTCCTCCACCGAGATCTGCCCCGTGGCCTCCATGGAAGATGCGTCCCGCCAGCTCTATGCCACGCAGTTCCACCCCGAGGTGCGCCACACGGAGTATGGCAAGCAGCTTTTGGAGAATTTCCTGTTCAATATCTGCAAGCTTGAGCGCACCTGGACCATGGACAACATCATTGACGAGAAGGTCAAAGAGATCCAAGAGCAGGTAGGGGACAGGAAGGTTATTCTCGCCCTCTCCGGTGGTGTGGACTCTTCTGTCACCGCCGCGCTGGTGCACCGCGCCATTGGCGACCAGCTGACCTGCGTTTTTGTGAACCATGGTATGTTGCGTAAGGGCGAGCCAGAGATGGTGGAAGAGGTCTTCCGCAAGCAGTTCAGCGTACCTCTGATCCATGTGCATGCAGAGGAGCGCTACCTTGAGCTTCTGGCCGGTGTAGACGACCCGGAGGAGAAGCGCCACCTTATAGGCACGCAGTTCTGGAAGGAGTTTTTCTCGGTTGCGCAGGAGCTCGATGGCATTGAGATGTTGGCGCAAGGCACCATCTACCCGGACATTATTGAGTCTGGCGCGCGCAAGACAGGCGGCAAGGCCTCCACAATCAAGAGTCACCACAATCTGATTCCGTTCCCCGACGGCGTGCACTTTGATCTTATCGAGCCGCTCGATCACTTCTTCAAGGACGAGGTGCGGGAGTTGGGAATCGCTCTCGGTCTGCCCGACAAGCTCGTGTGGCGCCAGCCGTTCCCAGGCCCTGGCTTGGCTATCCGCATTATTGGAGAAATAACGGCCGAGAAACTCATGATCTTGAAAGATGCTGACGCGATCGTACGCGAGGAGCTTGATGCCTACAACCAGCGCTTGTTTGAAGAGACGGGGGAGAGGAACTCCGCCCACAGTTGCTGGCAATACTTTGCGGTGCTACCAGATATTCGCTCGGTCGGCGTGATGGGTGATGAGCGCACCTATCAACGACCCATTATTATCCGTGCGGTAGAGTCGAGCGATGCCATGACGGCAGATTGGGCAAAGTTGCCCTACGACGTTATTGGTGAGATCTCCAGCCGCATTGTGGATGAGGTTGAAGGTGTGAATCGCGTGGTCTACGACGTGACGCCCAAGCCGCCAGCAACGATTGA